>JBIJDL010000013.1:0-30049 GCA_044344195.1 Candidatus Hydrogenedentales bacterium | reverse complement strand
GAAGCTGCTCCAGGACATTCATGAGCGTTTCGGTCCTCGCTGCTGCACGATTGTAGTTCCCGTGGATTTCCGCCTGCAAGGGTAGCAGTACCACGGGTCAAGGCACGGCGGGGGAGACTTCATAAGGGCCGATGTCCGGACCTTTTCCCGCAGGCATTCGTTTTTGATCAAAGTCGATTACCAGCCCGGTTTCGGCACCCGCGTCGATGCACGGACTTCCAGCCTGTGGGCGTAAGTCGCTGTCCACCATCGGGTCCACCTTTACATCACCTTCGGCCAGGTCCAGGCCGCTAACCGGCCCGCCGCCATTCTCGAAAAAGGCGTTGTTGAGAAAGCTTGAGTCACCCGTCTCGTTCCGCACGCCCACAGCCCGGTTGCCGACCAGCAGGTTGTTGGACACCAGCGTCGCCGAGGCGCCAAAGCCGACGACAATCCCATCGTCCGCGCCCCGCACCGCATTATGAACGATTCGGACTCCTCTCGTTTCCTGGATGCCGATTCCACCATGGGGGTGCTGGCCCAGGAAGGTCCCCGTAATCACGTTGCACGCCACGAGCACCGTGGCCAGACCTCCGGGGAAGCGACTCGCCTGGATTGCATCGTGACGAACTTCGTCTCTCAGGCAGGCACCGTCGATCCGATTCCGCTGAACCGTGACCGCGAGCGCTCCGCCATAATTTTCCAACTCCTCCAGCATGATCGCGCGCCCGCCGATTCCTTGAAACAGGTTGTCTTCAATCACCAGCGAGCTCGCCGCCGCGCTCGGCCGCCAGACGCTCACGCCATCACCCGCCAGGGCCCCGTCGCCACCCAGAAACTGGCACTTCCGGACCGTACGAATCCATGCTTTGTCATCGCTCCGTATCGCCGAATGGTCTTCGCCCGCACCCCGATGGGTCGCGCTGAATCGGCATTGCTCCACGTCCGCAGGGCCGCTGTCCGCTTCCACGGCCTGAATGGCGTAGCCCCGCCCGTGGGCCATGTTCCAGTCGTCGAAGGTACACGCCGTGATTCGGGTGTAGTTCGACCCCTGGCCAATCTGGCAGTGGGTGCCCGCCGTCTGCGTGAATGCGCAGCCGACAATCTCCACATGGTCGGCCTCCCAAAGCAACAGCGTCGTTTTGACGGCGTGTCGAAAATCGATTCCCTCCAAGCGCACGTGGCTGGTGTCCCGTGGCCCCGCCACAAAGTCTCGCACCGGTACCTCGATGGACTGTGCCATTGCGGCGGGGTTGGTGTCCAGCCGCACGTAGAGCCGTCTGGTCGCGCCGTCATACCAGAAATCCCACGGATCGGCGAGATCATCCTTGTTTTTCCGACGTGCCGCAGCCTTATCATCGTGAAAGAACACCCCCGGGTCACTCCGGATGTCGTCCAGATACCAAAGCCCGTCATCCTCATAGCGCCATTGGCCGGGGGCGCCAAAGGCATCGGATCCCCGCACGCTCGGCGGCGCTCCCTCGCCGTAGGCTCCGATGAGAATGGGCGCGTTCGCAGTGCCCGACGAGTCCAGAATCAGCGACTCTCGCCAGACCCCGCTTCGGCGCAACAGGATCGTGCTCCCCGGTGTCTGGGGTGCCTGAAGCAGGCGTCCCAGCGACTTCCACGCCGACGTTTCCGTTCGACCGTCTCGGAGGTCGTCCCCGTCCGTGGCATCGATGTAATACGTCATTGCAGCTTCCGCAACGGGCGCGTCAGGCGGGGGAGCGGGGGAGGACCCGCTGCGCGCCACCCAGAACAGGGCCAGGGCCGCAAGGACGAACAGCAAGAAGAGTACGGCGTAACGCATCGATTAATTCTCAGAAGGCATACAATTGCAGGGGAATGTCTATAATGGAACATGCTCGACGCCCGCAGAGACGGTGGGGGAATAGGAGCACCGCCTGATCATACTCGCGCCACCTCGGGGAATCTACCCACCTGCCCCCCGTGACATCGGTATTGCGGATTGTCCGAATATAGTTCGACGCGCAAGATGAAGCGCCCTGGCCCGATCCAGTAAAATGCCCACTGCAATCTCGCACAACAAGGAATCCCCCATGAACACGTTCACGACAACCTTTCTACTGGGTCTCGCCGTTGCCCTTGCGCCCTTCTCTCAGGCACTCGAAGTGGGGGAGCCGGCCCCGGACCTGGCCATTTCCAAAGTGGTGAAGGGCGAAGAAGTCGCTCCATCGCTGAAAGACTCGGGGAAGATTACGGTAGTCGAATTCTGGGCCACCTGGTGCGGTCCCTGCCGGCAGAGCATTCCTCACCTCACCGAGCTGCAGAAGAAGTACAAGGACAAGAATGTCCGGATTATAGGTATTTCCGACGAGACCGAGGAGTTGGTAAAGCCCTTCGTCGAAACCCAGGGTGAGGCAATGGACTATACCGTGGCCCTGGATCAGGAAAAGAAAACCTGGGCGGCCTTTGCCGAGCCCTTCGGGCTCACCGGAATCCCCCATGCCTTTGTCGTTGATGCCGCTGGCACGCTGGTCTGGCATGGTCACCCGATGGATGGTATGGACACGGTCATCGACAAGCTGGTGGAAGGCACGTTCAACCCGCAGGAAGCGAAAATTCGCGAAGAGCTCTCCGAACTAACCATGGTTTGGGCCCAGGAGTATATCATCCTCGCGAAATACGGGCGGGACAAGGAGGGCGCGGACAAGGTCGGTCGCGAGCTCCTCGAATGCGGGTATGAAGATGCCGAGTTCTACGGTCAGGTCGCCTGGACGCTTTTGACCGACGACAGCCTCACCTACAAGAATCTTCCTTTCGCACTGGAAGTCGCTACGCTCGCCAACACGCTCGCCGAGGGTAAGTCCGCGAATGTGCTTGATACCCTGGCCTTTGCACAGTTCAAGTCCGGGGATATTCCCAAGGCCGTGGAAACTCAGAAAAAGGCCATTGAGATCTGCGACAATGAAGACCTGCTCGCCCAGTTGAAGCAGCGTCTTGCCGAGTACGAGAAAATCTGATCCGCCGAATCCAGGCACTTATTCGTCCCCGCCGCAAGGTCGCGGCGGGGACGTTTTCATCCACGGCTTCCCGTGTCAGGTCGAGGGCAGGCGCGAAGCTCTCCAAACATGATAATATGCTCCGGTCATCCACGGGGGCGAAAGCGGCAGGAAACTTGTCCCATCCCGCTCACAAGCTCCCCCAGTACCTGCATTATTCAGGAGTACCATGCACTTAGCCGAAGGAGTCATAACATCGCCCCTCGTTTGGGGCGGTGGCTATGTGGCCGCCTGTGCCGGGGTTGCCATGGGATTGCGCAAGCTGGACGAGACGCAGGCCATGCGGGCCGCCGTCATGGCCTCCAGCTTCTTTGTCGCATCCCTCGTACATATCCCCCTGTTTGGCATGCCGATTCATCTCTCCCTCACCGGGCTCCTCGGGCTCGTACTCGGTTGGGCCGCCTTTCCAGCCGTCTTTGTCGCCCTCATTCTACAGATGGTCCTCTTTGGCTTTGGCGGCATCACGACACTCGGAATCAACACCTGTATTATGGCCCTGCCCGCTGTCGTCGCCTGGTACGCCTTTCGACTCCTGCGCCTGGAACACCGTGGTCCACTCGCTCCGGCCACCTGTGGCATTCTGGGGGCTTGCGCCGTCACCCTGGCATCGCTCATGCTCGCGCTCGTCCTCACGACCGCGGGCGAAGCCCTGATTCCCATCGCCTGGTCCGTACTCGCGGCCCAACTACCCGTCATCGTCATCGAAGGATTTGTCACCGCATCCGTAGTGGCCTTTCTACGAAAAGTCAGCCCCGAGCTCCTCGCCGGTGGCGCGCTCCGAGGTGCCACGGAGCGTGGGGGAGGCGAACTATGAGCGTCCAGCGATTCCACCGCTCCGAGATTGCCTGGCGTACCCTGACCGTAGTGCTGCTCCTGGCCTTCGCTCCTGTTGTCCACGCCCATGGCATCAACCTCTTCGCCACCGTCGAAGGCACCTCGATTCAGGGGGCCTTGCACTACGCCGACGGCACCCCAGCGGCCAATGCGCCGGTGATAGCCTTCGGGCCCGATGGCTCAAAAATCGCCGAGACCACCACCGATGAGACGGGCCGATTTACTTTTCAGGCCCGAGTACGCTGCCGACACCGGCTCGTGGGCGATGCAGGCCAGGGGCATCGCGGCCTTTTCACCGTCGCCGAAGAGGAACTGCCCGAGTCCATACCCGCACCAGGCGAATTAGCCCCTGTAGTCCCCGCGACCGACGTGGACACGCATCCGGCATCCGTTGCGGAAGCTCAGGCTCTGCCTGCCGATTTTGATACGCGGGTCGAGGCCGCCGTTGCGCGCCAACTCCGTCCCCTTCGCGAACAGCTCAATGGCTACGAAACCACCATACGGATTCGCGATGTCATGGGGGGCATCGGCTATCTTTTTGGCCTCGCCGGTCTCATCGCACTGTTGAAGACCCGCAAGTCGCGTTCGGCGGACTAGATGGATATCATCATCTACAGCGACAAGCGTTCCTGGGTGCATCAGTTGGATCCCCGCGCCCGGATCCTGGCTGCTGCGCTTTCGAGTGTCGCCATCTCCCTGTGTCATGATCCCCTCGCCCTGGGCTTTGCCCTGGCCTCGGGCGTGGTGGCCGTCTCCGTCACTCGCGTTCCCGTCGCCGCCGTTTTGCAGCGATTGGTCCCCCTGAACGGGCTGCTCTTGCTCCTGTCGCTCTCACTACTTTTCTTCACCCCCGGCGAGACAATTTTTACCGTGGGGGTGCTCAACGCCACAGCGGAGGGCTTCCGCCAGGCCATGATTACCGGCTTGAAGGCAAACGCCATCGTCCTGCTCCTCGCCGCTTTGCTGGGCAGCATCGAGCTTGTCGATCTGGGCCACGCTATGAGCCGCCTCAAGGTGCCGCCCGTGCTCACGCATATTTTTCTCTTCACCATTCGCTACATGGGCCTCATGCTGGCCGAGTTCGAGCGCCTGTCCCGCGCGGCCCAGTTGCGCGGCTTCCGGCCGGGTGCCAACCGGCACACCCTCCGTACCACAGGCTTCATGGTTGGCATGCTGCTCGTCCGAAGCTATGCCCGGGGCGAGCGCATCCTGAACGCCATGCGCCTTCGCGGCTACAACGGTGCCCTCGCCTTTGATGGTGATCTCGCCTACGCCCGGCGCGATGGACTCTTCGCCGTGCTCACCCTCGCTGTACTCGGGGCGCTCCTCGGATTGGAATTGAAATGAGCGGCCCCCTCATCAGGCTTTCCAAAATCGAATTCGGCTACGTGGCCAACAAGCCACTCTTCAGCGACCTCAATTTTTCGCTGGATACCGGCCAGCGTATCGGCCTGACCGGGGCCAATGGACGGGGCAAGAGCACCATGCTCCACCTGATCACTGGCCTGCTCCGTCCTCACGTGGGCACCATCGAAGCCTTCGGGCGACTTCGGCGCTCACCTGCTGACTTCCACGAAGTGCGGCGCCAGGCTGGTTACTTGCTCCAGGATTCCGAAGATCAGCTTTTCTGCCCCACCGTTCTGGAAGATGTCATGTTCGGCCCCCTCAATTTCGGGGCCAGGCGGGAAGAGGCGCGGCGAGTCGCCATGGAGACGCTGGAAACGCTTGGCTGCGGAAACTACGCCCATCGCGTGACCTACAAGCTGTCCGGCGGGGAGAAGCGGCTCATCGCCCTCGCGGCGGTCCTCGCCATGCGCCCCAGAGTTCTGCTCCTCGACGAGCCCACCGCGGGGCTCGATGCCGACACCGAGGAGCGGCTCGCGCGCATCCTCGAAGGTCTCGAACAGGAGATTATCCTCATCTCCCATAACCGCCCCTTCCTCGAACGCATCACCAACACCGTATACACCCTCGACCACCACGTGCTTGTCGAAGCGGACCCGATGGGACTGTCCAGAAACGATGTTTGAACAGGGCAGGTAATACTTCAATAGACTGTGTGTCTGGAATGGTTGAAGTAACGCCGGATAGGACTGTCCCACGCAGTTAAGGCGCGGAACGGTCCCGGTGGGTCAGTGCGTCGGCCCGCACTCCCGACAACGACCGTATATAAACACTTCATGGTCTTCCATTACGAAGCCACGGGGAACCAGACTCTGGAGGTCGCCCGGACAGCCATCCATTTCGAACATACGCCCACAGGCCCGGCAACTGAAGTGGTGATGATGGCCCTTGCCCGACAACTCATAACGCTGGGGCTCTCCGGGCACATCCACCACGGAAAGGTCATGACTTTCGGTCAGACTCTTCAGGGTCCGGTAGACTGTCGCCAACCCCATGCGGGGCACGAATTGCTGGGCGGAATCCAGGATTTCCTGGGGCGTGAGCGGGCGATTCTGGGCACTTAAAACCTTGCGAATGGCCCGTCTTTGTGCGGTGTCACGTTGCACAGTGCGGCGTTCCTTGCATCAATTAATGATACGTTGTTATCATTACATACAGAGGCTGTGTTTCAGGCGCACTATACCAGAGCGCCGCGGCGCCTATAAAGATTTTGGGTGGTTTAATGACGCACGTGTCTGCTCTTCCGGGGTTCTGTCGCGCCGCCATGTTTGGGGCGCTTACTGTGCTTCTCCAGGCCTGTGCGCCTTCACCACTGGAACGCGCGGACTTCGTTGTCACCATCCCGCCCCTCCAGCTTATTCTCCAGGAGATAACCGGCGATGCCGCGTCCGTGGCATGCATCCTCCCGCCCGGTGCCTCGCCCCATACGTATGAATTGCGTCCATCCACGGCGCGCCTCCTCGAAAGCGCCAAGGCGGTTTTTTATGCGGACGACAGCATTGACGGTTGGGCGGCCCGTCTTGCTCCAGGGCGAATTCATGCGGTATTCGATCTGGTGCCGGAAGAACTTCGGCGGGAGTTCCACGTCGAACACCATCATGGCGAAGCGACGGCCAACGACGAGCCCCACACCATCAACGCTCATTTCTGGTCCGATCCCGTGGTGGTCCAGGCTATCGTGCCTAGGCTCGTAGAAATGCTCTCTCAATCGGATCCGGCCAATGGCGGAGCCTATGCCGCTAATGCAACCCGCTTTCTGCGCGTGCTGAAGACGCTGGATGAGGAATTCAAGGCGGCCCCCGCTCCGCACGAGGGCTATGCCCTGGTGGCCTTCCACCCGTCCTGGTGTTACTTCTTCGATCGCTACGGCATCAAGGTCGGCGCCTATGTCGAGCCCTTTCCCGGCAAAGAGCCCACGCCCCAGACGATTCAACAACTCAAGCATGATCTGGAGGGTGCGAAGCGATGTATCGTTCTCTCCGAAGTGCAGTTGCCCGCCAAGTCGGCCGAGGTCCTTGCCGAAACGCTTGGGGCTAAAATCGCGGTTATAGACCCGCTCGGAGGTCAAGGCGACCGAACCACCTACGCCGATCTGCTTCGCTACAATGCGGTCCGTGTGCGGGACGCGCTGCAATGAAGCCCACGGCCGTCGAAGTCCAGCATGTGAGCGTCTCCTTTGGTGATTTTGTTGCTCTTTCCGACGTGAGTTTTTCCGTGCCCGAATCGGCTTTTCTGGCCATTATCGGTCCCAACGGCGCGGGCAAGAGCACCCTGCTCAACGTGCTCCTCGGCCTGCTTCCCGCCAACCAGGGCTCGGTGTCGGTGCTCGGGCGTTCTCCCAGCGCCCTCGCCGGCATGCGCGTGGCCTATGTGCCCCAGAAGAAAACCTTCGCCCAGCAATTCCCCGCGACGGTCATGGAGCTGGTCGTCAGCGGCATGATCGGCACCTGGCCCTGGCGCGTGACAAAAACCCAGCGCGAACTCGCCCTCTCCATGATGGAAAAGACGGGGGTGCGCCACCTGGCGGACCAGTCCGTGCACCGCGTCTCCGGTGGCGAGCTTCAGCGCGCCTTTCTCGCCCGCAGCCTGGCCAACAGCCCCGACCTGCTTATCCTGGATGAGCCCGCCGCCGGCATGGATCTCAAGGGCGAAGCGGCCATGTACCACATCCTCTGCGACTACCAGGCGGAATCAGGTGCGACCGTCGTCATGATTACCCACGACTGGGAAGGGGCCCGCTGCCACGCGGACCTCGTGCTGCTGCTTGATCGCGCTGTGGTCGATTTCGGTCCCTCGCGCGAGGTGGCCTCCGAGGCGCGTTTACTCTCACTTTTCGGCCACCGGGGCCACGTCCACGAAACTCACCCCGAGAGCGCCCATGCTTGAACTGCTCCAGTACCCCTTCATGCAGCGCGCGCTCATCGGTGGAATTCTCGTGGCCATCGTGGCCAGCTTCTATGGCCCCTTCATCGTCCAGCGCCAACTTGCCTTTCTCGGCAGCGGTCTGGCCCATGCGGCCTTTGGCGGCATCGCCCTGGGCCTCCTGCTGGGTCAGGATCCCCTCTGGGTGGCCATCCCATTCACCGCCGTCGTCGCCGCCGGCATTGTCTGGGTCCGTAACCACACCGGCCTGGCGGCCGATACGGCCGTGGGCATATTCTTTTCCCTGGCCATGGCGCTGGGCGTCATCTTCCTGTTCTGGAGAGAGAGTAACTCCAGCGATGCCTTCACTTACCTCTTCGGCTCCATCCTCGCGCTCAACGAGACCGATCTGTACCTCTGCGCAGCTGTGCTCGTGGTCAATCTGGCCATTCTCCCCCTGTGGGGACGCTGGGCCTATGCCACTTTCGATCGCAATCTCGCCGTGGTCGATGGCCATCCCGTCTTGCGCGACGAGTACCTCCTCTCCATCGCCGTGGCCATCGTCACGGTCGTGTCCATCAAGGTCGTGGGCATATTGCTCATGTCCGCTTTTCTCGTAATCCCCGCCGCGAGCGCACGTCTCGTCTCCCGCCGATTCATCCACATGATGTTCGCCACCCTGGCCATCAATGTCGTCGGTGTAATAACGGGGCTCGCCGCCTCCTACTACAGCGACCTCCCCAGCGGTCCAGCCATCATCCTCGTGCAGACCACCCTCTTCGCGCTGATGTACCTGCTCGCGCGCCAGCTCCGGCTCGTGACCTGAATTTTCTCAGGAATCTGGACCGTGGACCGTGGCGTTCCGAAGGATCCTGCGGATGTGCTCCGCAATGGTTCGAGGTGAAGCCGGCTTGAGGAGGAACTGGCGACCCCGGCATCCAGCGCGATTTGCTCGTTCACCGTGTCGCTGAAGCCCGTGGCCAGAATCACTGGGAAGTCTGGACGAAGTTGCAGCGCGTGGCGCGCCAGTTCCAGCCCCGTCAGCCGGGGCATCGTCTGGTCGCTGATCAGAATGTCGTACTGGTCGGGTCGCTCGGTCAACGCCGAGAGAGCCTTCACGCTGTCGGTGTGGCCTTCGACCCGGTAGCCCATGGACTGCAGCCCCCGTGTCAGCATGGCCACAATTGCGGGTTCATCGTCCACCAGCAGAATCCGCTCTGTCCCGTGCCAGGCGCGGTTGCGGGGCAGCGCGTCCCGGTCCAGTTCGTCGATCGGCGTGGCCATCGGGATGAATACGTTGAACTCGGTCCCGTGTCCCGGCTGGCTGTTCACTAGGATGTGGCCCTTGTGGCCCTTCACAATCCCATGAACGGTCGCCAGACCCAGCCCCGTGCCTTCTCCGACCTTCTTGGTCGTGAAGTAGGGCTCGAAAATCCGCTCCATGGTCTCCTCGGACATACCCAGCCCTGTGTCGCTGATGCTCATCTGTACATAGGCGCCGACGGGAAGGTCCGAACTCCGCATGGGAGATTCCAAGGTGACATGAGTCGGCTGCAGTCGGACGGTCAGCACGCCCCCACCTTCCCGCATCGCGTGATACGCATTGGTCCCCAGATTCATTACCACCTGGTGCATCTGAGTAGGGTCGGCAATGACCGCGGGGCAGTCCTGCAGATCGAGGCGAATGCTGATCGTGGACGGAAGGGACCCACGCAGAAGCTGGGTGCATTCTTTCACGATGCTTTCCAGTTGGAGTAATTTGCGTTCCTGCTCTGAGCGGCGGCTGAAGGCCAGTATCTGCTTTACCAATCCCGACGCCCGCTTGCCCGCATTGAAAATCTCGTTCAGGCTGTACCAGAGTTCCGAGCCGTGTTCCACTTCGGTCATCGCCAGCTCGGCGTAGCCCAGGATCGGGCTGAGCATGTTGTTGAAGTCGTGGGCGATGCCCCCGGCCAGCGTGCCGATAGCCTCCATCTTCTGGGCCTGGCGCAACTGGGCCTCCAGCTCCACCTCATGGGTCACATCGCGCGCGACGGAGACAAAGTTAATAATGTTGTCGCGATCATCCCGGATGGACGAAATGGTCGCTTCCTGTTCCAGGAGTTGGCCCAATTTGGTCTTGTTGATGAAACGCCCCTGCCAGACGCGGCCGCTGTTCAAGGTCGCCCAGAGGTTCTGATAGAACGCGTCATCCATCCTTCCGCTGCGCAGAATGCTCGGTGTATTTCCCAGCGCCTCTGCCCGGCAATAGCCACTCAGCCGCTCAAACGCCGGATTCACATACTGGATCGTGCCATCGGGGGCTGTGATCATAATGGATTCAGCGGCATGCTCTACCGCGGCCGCCAGCCGCGAACGAGCCTCCTCGGACTGCTTGCGCTCCGAAATATCCCGCGACACCGCCAGGAGGCCGGACGTGGCCCCCGTATCATCGCGCAGGGCGATGAACCCGGTCTCCGTTAAAATCGGCGAACTGTCCCGATGGAGAAATTCCACCTCAAGGTTGTGGGTGTGGTCGCCCGAGAACCCCGCCGGATTCACGATCGCTTCCGAAAGAAGCGCCTTCACCGCCGCCGCCGCATCCGCAGTCATCTGCTCCTCCAGACGCTGGGCCATGGCCTCCTCCACCCGGAGGCCCCGCATCGCCTCCACCGATGGGCTGATGTACGTAAGCCGGCCCGCCGCGTCCATCGTCCAGATGATATCCGCCACATTGTCCGCAAGCAGACGGTAGCGCTCCTCACTCCGGGCCAGCGCCTCCTGCGCCTGGACACTCCGGAGTATTTCGGAGCACACCGACGAAAGCAGGGCGCCCAGTTCCCGATCCTGCTGGCTGAAGGGGGTCGCATCATCGCGCTCCAGGCAGACAAAGCCCGTTACCTGCGCCGTCTCGCCGAAAAAGGGGATGAACAGTAGAGAAGTTGACGGGAGCGTGTTCCAGGGCGGGGGAGCGGGGTTATCCGGTGCCGCCGTGCTCGCCACCAGGAGCGGCTGGCGGTTCTCCAGCAACATCTCGATTACCGACCCGGGCGCCCCCTTCGCTTCGGAAGGTCCATTCGTGTCCCAGGCCGACAACACCCCATCTTCTTGAAGCAGGTGAAATGCCCCGCGCTGGGCACCGATCACCGCAATGACCTCGTCCAGCACCAGCGGCATCAGCCCCTCAAGCCGCTTCGATGCCGTCAGCCGCCGCGCCGCCTCCACCACGCTCCGCAGCCGGACGGTAAGTGTTTCCAGTTCCTGATTGCGCTGGTTCAGGGCCGACTCGGCCGTAATCTTGTCTTCCTGCAGCGCAATTTTCTCGAAGCAGCGCTCAAGTGTCGTAAGAAGATCCAACCCGTCGATAGGCTTGCGCAGGTAATCGTACGCGCCCTGCTGGAGCGCCTGGATCGCCGTGTCCAGCGCCGCGTGGCCCGTCATCATCACGCAGAGCATGTCGCTGCGCACAGCCTTTAAGCGCGAAATCAGATCGATGCCGTTGTCCCGACCCAATCGAATATCGAGGAGCGCGACATCTGCGTGAAAATTTCCCGCTTGCTCGCAGGCATCCTGCGCATTGTGCGCCAGCCGGACGGTGTAGCCCTCCGAATCAAGGATTTCCCCGATCGCCGCAGAAAAATCACTATCGTCATCGACAATGAGTATGCGCTTGTTACCCTCTTTTCGGGCCGCTTCCGTCATCCCGACCAGTGCTCCTCTGCCATGTTCTGGCACCCCCATCAACCTGGCCTCATGCGACCATTGAGGCGGCAAGTCGCGCGACGGCAGCCGGATCGCAAGGTTTCATCGCCGGCGACTCCAGCCCCTGTGACCGCAGGGTCTTAAAGAGGTCGACAAGTCCATCGGTCAGTGCGTGTAAGTCCAATATCGCCAGATCCGTTGATTCATCACGGACGAGACGCACCACGACCGCGTCACCCTCCGCCAACATGGCGCGGATACCTTCCGCGCCCAGCGCCGCCGTCAGCACCGCAATAAAGTCCGGCTCCTCATCCACGATGATTACCAGCGGCGATGCGGGAATCCCCTCCACAATCTCCAACACCTGTGGCATGTCCAGCGGCTTGTGCATTACCGCCCACGCTCCACCGCGCGCTGTAACAAATATTCCGTACTGTAGCCCGTCATCATCACCACCCGCGGATCCGGTTTCCTGTTGCGGATTTCCAGGAAACTCTCCACCCCGTTCCGGCGCGGAATTTTTACATCCATAACCGAAAGGTCATAGTTCTCTTGCTCAAACAACTGTACCGCGTCTTCCCCCGTATGACACCGGTCGACACGATGATTCTCCGTCTCCAACACCTCCGTCAGAGCGTCGGCAAAATCCCGATCGTCGTCTGAGACAAGAATGTTCAGTGTAACCATGGTCCACTCCCGGTGACGATAGAATATAGTTTCCAGACAACTTATCCAAGTAGTTTTTGCGACTTTCTCGATTATTGTCACCCGGTCCCTTTGCGTGCAGCATGGTGGACGAGCGGCTTCGACGGGGAGCGGCGACCCAATTGCTCACCAAGTCGTGCGGCCCATTCGTCCCCGCATCGCGCCGGCGGGGCCTCACCGGGGCCCAAAGTGCGAAAAATTTGGAGCGCCCATGTTTCGCGGATATAGTGCTTTCTTGACTCGACCGCTCCCGTCTGATTAAATCTAAGGCGCAGCATTGGTCCTCCGGCCAAGGTACCCACATCCCTTGGCCCGCGGTCCCT
Organism: Candidatus Hydrogenedentales bacterium; assembly: GCA_044344195.1. GTDB lineage: Bacteria > Hydrogenedentota > Hydrogenedentia > Hydrogenedentales > JAEUWI01 > JAEUWI01. The sequence continues at coordinate 17,238 of JBIJDL010000013.1, read as the reverse complement.
CCTCGAAGGCGTTCGGCACCACAAAGCGTGGCACTTTTCGTTTTAAATCGGACGGGCACGATGCGGCATTCGACAATAGACCGTGTTTTTTCCTTGAACTTGCCCGAGAGATGATGACGAACGACGATCCCAGGGACCTGGCCCCCTCCGAGACGGAGAGTATCCGCTATCGGCGGGAGAAGTTCTCCACCCGACTCTATCGTGATTGTCTGTATACCCCCGCGCACGCCTGGCTGCGGAGCGAGGGGAATGGCATCTGGCGTGTCGGTTTGACTAGATTTGCCGCGCGCATGCTCGGCGATCCTGTAGAGCTGGACTTTGAAGTCCAGGACGGTGAGCCGGTCGAGCGCGGCCAGGAGGTCGGTTGGATTGAAGGGTTCAAGGCGGTCAGCGACCTGTACACGCCCCTCTCCGGAATTTTCAGGGGCGGCAATGGCGCGCTGATCGACGATATCGAGTTGCTCGGCAAGGATCCCCACCGAGAAGGATGGTTGTTCCGCGTTGAAGGCGTACCCGGCGAGGATTGTATCGACGTGGACGCCTATATGGTCCAGTTGGACAAGGCCATCGATAAGATACTGGGAAATAATAGCCCTTCGTGAATTGTCTCTTTGTAAAGTACAAATGAACTATCCCCCAACCCAAGGCGCACTGTGAACATTCCCGTACAAGACAAGGCACGCTACATCATGGTGGGGGGCTTTCTGGGCGCAGGCAAGACTACGGCTATTGCCGAGCTTGCCCGGCGACTGAGTGAGTCCGGCGTCCGCGTGGGCCTCATCAGCAATGATCAGAGCACCGGGCTCGTCGATACGGGCGTGCTCCGCGCGCGCGGCTTCTCGGTGGAGGAAATCGCGGGGGGCTGTTTCTGTTGCCGATTCGATTCTCTGCTCGACGCGTCGGAAAAACTCTCCCAGGAGGTTGCCCCGGATGTATTCCTGGCGGAACCCGTAGGTAGCTGTACGGATCTGGTCGCAACCGTTTCCTACCCGCTGAGGCGGATCTACGGGGATCGCTTCACCATCGCCCCTCTAAGCGTCCTGGTTGATCCATCCCGGGCCGCCCGAATCCTGGGGCTGGAATCGGGACGTCCCTTTTCGGAAAAAGTCGTTTACATCTATACGAAGCAGTTGGAAGAGGCCGATATCATCGTACTCAACAAGTGCGACAGTATCGACGCCGCACTTCGGGGTCGCCTGCTGGAAACCCTCCGCGAGCGCTATCCCCATGCTGACGTCTTCGCCTGTTCCTCCCGCGCCCCCCTGGGACTCGACCCCTGGTTCGACCGGCTCCTCAAGAGCGAGTGTGGGGGAGACCGCCCCACGATCGAGCTGGACTACGAGCGTTACGGCGAAGGTGAGGCCCTGCTGGGCTGGCTGAATGCAACCATTCAGGTCAATGCCCCCGACGGGTTCGTGCCCGATGAACTCCTCCTCCAACTGGCCAACGCCATTGGTGCGCGCGTCACCGGCGGGGATGCCGAAATCGCCCACCTGAAAATGATCCTTGATGCGGGTGATATAGCCGGGAAACTCTCTGCGGTAAGTCTGGTGCGAAGCGATGGAATCCCCGAACTGCGCGATTCCCTTCCTGAACAAGTGAGTGCCGGGACCCTCATTTTGAATCTCCGTGCGGAGGCGGACCCGGATCTTCTTCAGCAGATCGTGGAAATCGTCATTGCCGAGATCGCATCGGGAAGCACCTTGGACTTGTCCGTGGAGCACCTGGAGAGTTTTAAGCCCGGCCAGCCCCGGCCCGTGCACCGCGACACCGTGGTTGCCGCCGCGAGCGGGAGTTGACCGGCATGGAGGATCTCAGCATCAGCCCTGCAGACACCTTACCGGCACCGCCGCGAATCTTATTCTGTAATTGTACCTATGCCAATGTGGTGCCCAAAGAGGTCAGGCGCGACGTACTCGCCGCTCTCAGCGCCTCCGGCGTGGCCTTTGACGCCGTGCCTGACCTGTGCGACATGGCGGCCCGCAAAGACCCGGCCTTGGAGCGCCTGGGCGCGTCGTCCCAGGTGCGGATAGCCGCTTGCTATGAGCGCGCCGTCCGGTGGCTGTTTCATGCCGCCCGGAGCCCGCTGCCCGAGGAAGGTGTGGAAATTCTCAACATGCGTGAAGACAGCGCCGAAAACATCGCCCGCGCGCTCCTCGCGCCCTGTACTGGCTGCGGAAAATCGGAATCATGAGAGAACAGGCCAGCAAGACGGACGGGCTCAATCTCCGCGTCGTCCTCTATGAGGGTGCCGGTACAACCGTGTTGTCCGATGATGCGCGATTGCAGACCCTGACCGCGCTGCTCGAAGAAGGCTTTGAAGTCAGTCGTTCCGCGCCGGATTGGCACGAGTCCCCGAGTGATGTGGAAGCCGTGCTTGTACTTGGACACTTCGAAGGTGAGACCGGCGCGCTCCCGGTCCAAGCGATGAAGTCTCAGGTGCGCAACATCGCGGGACTAGCGCCGGAGGAAGTCGCCAGGGTCGCCCGCGATGTTCGCGAAACGTTCGGCGCCCGCGCGCTGGAGGCATGGAAGCCCTGGTTTCCCGTCATCGATTACAGCCGCTGCACCAATTGCATGCAATGCCTCAGCTTCTGCCTGTTTGATGTCTACGCCGTGGACTCGGAGAGCAGGATCACTGTTCAAAATGAGAGCAACTGTAAGACGGATTGTCCCGCCTGCTCCCGGGTCTGTCCGGAAGTGGCCATCCTCTTTCCAAAATATAAAAAAGGCCCGATCAATGGCGACGTCGTGCGCGAGGAAGACCTTCAGCGCGAAGCCATGAAAGTGGACGTGTCCGCCCTGCTGGGCGGTGATATTTATTCCACCTTGCGTACCCGCCAGTCCGGCGCGCGCCAGCGTTTTTCCACCGAGCGCGACGAGTCGAAGGCTCTCCTCGAACGCAAGCGCTGCCTCAAGAAACTGAAAAAAGATCTGGATATTCCGGACGAAGTGTTGATGAGCCTGCCTTCCGCCGGTGACATCGAGGAACGGGCCGAACGCGCCCGCGAGAAACTCAAGCTGCGCCAGGAACGCTCCCGGAGTGCTCGGGATGCCCAACGGCCCGCGCCAACCCAGGATGATTGGGGTATATAGACCTATGCTGCCTTCCCTCGCCTATCGCATGGTGCGCACCGTGGATGCACGGCTCCTCTGGAAGTTTTCCTATAACTTTGGCTTCAAGGGCATGCTTTCCGTACAGCGCTTCAAACGCGAGCTGAAAAAAGGAAAGGTGTTTCCGCCTTTTCTCTACATCTCCATTATCAATAGCTGCAACCTGCGCTGCCAGGGCTGCTGGGTCGATGTGGCCGCGCCCCAGGCCATGATTTCCTTTGAGGATCTCAATCGCCTTGTGGTGAACGCCAAGAAACACGGCAATACCTTCTTCGGTATTCTCGGCGGCGAGCCCTTCATGCACCCGGACCTGATCCGGCTCCTGGAAGCCCATCCGGACTGCTACTTTCAGATTTTCACCAACGGTCACTTCATCACCGACGAAGTCGCCGCGAAGCTGCGCCGCGCGGGCAATGCCACCGTGCTCATCAGCATCGAGGGCCGCGAGATTGCCAGCGATATTCGCCGTGGGCGCAAGCGCGTGCTCAATCACACCGTCAATGGACTCGAGGCCTGCATCCGAAATCGCATTATCACCGGCGTCGCCACCAGTGTGTGCCAGAGCAACTTCGAAGAGCTCGTCCGCGAGGAATGGGTCGATGAACTGGTCCAGTGGGGCGTCCACTACGCCTGGTTCCACACCTACCGCCCCGTCGGCCCCGACCCCAAGCCCGAGCTGGCGTTAACGCCCGATCAGGTGCTCGCCGTGCGCCGCTTCGGCGTGGAAATGCGCAACAGCAAATCCATTGGCTTCGTGGATGCCTACTGGGACGACAAGGGCAACGCCCTCTGCCCCGCAGCGGTTGGGATCAGCCACCACATCAGCCCCTGGGGCGATATCGAGCCCTGCCCGATTATCCAGTTCGCCAATGAGTCCATCACCGACAACGACGGTGACATTTACAAAACCATGACCGAGTCGCGCCTGCTGGAGGATTTCCGTAAGACCGCCGCGAAGGCTACCCGGGGCTGCATCGTGTTGGAGCGCCCCGCCCTCTTGAAGGAGATCGTGGAGCGCAACGGCGCCCACGACACCACGGCGCGCAAGCAGGCGATTGCAGAACTCGAAGCCATGGAGTCGCGTCACAGCCAGTACAATCCGGGCAACGAGATCCCCGAGAAGCACTGGCTCTATCGATTTGCGAAGAAGTACTGGTTCTTTGGTTTCGGTGCCTACACTTGAGTTCGGGCGCAGCGAGTTTCAGCTTGAGTGGTTCTAAGGAAAGGAAAGTGGTGGCGACATGAGCAAGATGATAACCAAGGCCCCCGTGGCAGCCACGCACCCCGCGGGCGATACGGTATCCAGAGGCACCCTGTCCCAGATCGTGCTGCCCCCCAAAGTGCCGCGCCAAGCCTATCGCAAAGCCCAGTCCGATATCCCGGATGACAAGGCCGCCCGCGCCCATCTGAAGGACATCGCCCGACTCTACGCCCGCTCTGTAGGCCTCGTGCCCCCCCTCACCATGGACGAACTGCGCGAGCACACCGCCGCCGTGCTTGAACGCGCCGGGCTCGACGTGACCTTTAAAGACTACGCCGCCGTGCTGGTGAGCAATGCCTCGTGGGCCGATTCGCTGGCGCAGATCCCCTATGAGAAGCGCCTCCTGCTCTTGCCGAAATGTCTTCGTGTGGAGAGCAAGTGCCCGGCCCCCTTCGATGAGTTCGGGCTGCTCTGCAAGGAATGCGGCCTGTGCTCGATCCAGGATCTTTCCGTGGAAGCGGAGCGCCTGGGCTATGCCGTCCTCGTGGCCGAAGGCTCCGCCATCGTGCAGAAGATGATTGAGACCGGTAAGATCGAAGCCGTCGTCGGCGTGAGCTGCCTCAATGTACTGGAGAAATGTTTCCCGCACATGGAAGCCGCCGCCATTCCCAGCGTGGCCATCCCACTGCTGCAAGACGATTGCATCAATACGACCGTCGACCTGGACTGGGTATGGGAGTATATCCACCTCACCGCCGATGACAAGACCCACCGTCTCGATCTCGACGGCCTGAAGGAAGACGTGCGCGCCTGGTTCCACCGGCCCGCCCTGGACGATCTGCTCGGCACCTGCGCCAGTGAGACCGATGAGATTGCCCGCGAATGGCTCGCCCGCGATGGCAAGCGCTGGCGACCCTATCTGGCCGCCTGCACCTACATGGCCCTCGAAGGCGCCCAACACGAAACACCGCCGCCGCCCTCGCGCGCCCTGCTGCAGGTGGCCGTTGCCATTGAATGCTTCCACAAGGCTTCCCTGATCCACGATGATATCGAAGATGACGACGCCCAGCGCTACGGCAAAGCCACGCTCCACATGGAGCGCGGCGTGCCCGTCGCATTGAACGTCGGCGACTTTCTTCTCGGCCTCGGATATCAACTTCTCGCCGATATTGACGCGGACCCTGCGATCAAAGTCGAGATGTTGCGCCTGGCGGCCGTGTCCCACCAGATGCTCAGTCGCGGCCAAGGCACCGAACTTTGCTGGGCCCGGAGCCGCAGCGTGCTGACCTCGCTGGAAATCCTGGAAATCTTCCGCATGAAAACCGCGCCGGCCTTTGAGGTCGCCTTGCGCCTCGGGGCCTGTCTCGGTAAGGCGGACGCCGAAACCCACGACGTCCTGCAAAAGTACAGCGAAGCGCTGGGCCTGGCCTACCAGATCGCCGACGACATCGAAGACCACACCGACGAGGGGGATTCCCACGATCTCGACGCCATTCGTCCCTCGCTGATCATGGCCATCGCCCACAAGCGCGCCCCGGAAGGCCCGAAGCAGGATTTGATTGCCGACCTATGGTGCGGTCGCCTCGCCTATGCCGGAGTGCGCGACGAAGTCCGACAGCTCATGGAAGAGCGGGAAGTGCTCGACAAGGCGGAGGAATTGCTGGAAGCATATAAGGAAGAGGCGGTGCGCTCCCTTCGCTATCTCCCGAATGCTACACTGAAGGGCCTCCTGCGCCGCGTGGTGGGCAAAATCTTCAGTGAGCAGCTTATCGAAGGATATTGCAGTGAGTTTGAGGCTCGAAATGCTACAGGTCGCGCGGCTGGCACCCAACCTGCTCGGACAGGCCTCCTCACGAATCGTTGATTTTATTCACACCCACAGCAACGGCGATGGGGGCATCGCCGACCGGGCGGGACAGAGCGATCTGTATTACACGGTTTTCGGCCTCGAAGGGTTGGTGGCCCTCCGCGCGGAATTTCGCGCCGATAGCGTTCGCGCCTATCTGGACCGTTTCGACGACGGCACGGGGCTGGATTTTGTTCACGCCGCATGCCTCGCGCGCTGCTGGGCCTCCCTTCCCGAAGTAAGCCTCGCACCAGAAAAGACACGCGCCCTCGCCGCCCATATTGAGTCCTGCCGTTGTGCCGACGGCGGCTATGGGCCTAACCCCGGCGCCGCCCATGGCACGGTGTACCACTCCTTTCTCGCCCTCGGGGCCTATGAAGATCTCGGCCTGACCGTCCCCGATGTTTCCGGGCTCGTCCGGTGTGTGGAGGGACTGCGCACCGGCGACGGCGCCTATGCCAACGAGCCGGACCTGCCCATGGGCACCACACCCGCCACGGCGGCCGCCGTCACGCTCCTGCGGAAGCTCGGCCAGCCCGCGCCCCCGGAAGCGGGACAGTGGCTGCTTGATCGCGCCCACCCCCAGGGGGGCTTCACCGCCGTGCGGGGCATCGATTTTCCCGATTTGTTGTCAACAGCCACCGCACTGCACGCCCTGTCGGGCATGCATGTGCCCTTCGATCATCTGAAAGAACCTTGCCTCGATTTTCTCGACTCGCTATGGACCGGAAAAGCCTTCTGCGGAAGCTGGGCCGATGATGCGGAAGATTGCGAATACACCTACTACGCCCTCCTCGCCCTGGGCCATTTGAGCCTGCAATGAGTGATGCGATGAACGCCATACGCCAGACCCTGGAGAATGCCCGCGCCCGACTCCTGGCCGAACGAAACAGCGACGGCCACTGGACCGGCGAACTCTCGTCCAGCGCCCTCTCCACCGCCACCGCCCTTTGCGCCATGACCCTGGCCCGCCGCGAAATGGGGGAGGGGAGCGAGGCAACCCGGCTCGATGCGCGGATTGCCGCTGCGCGCCGATGGCTGGCCGATCATCAGAATGACGACGGCGGCTGGGGCGATACCACCGAAAGTCCCACCAACATCAGCACGACGACCCTCTGCTGGGCCGCACTGTCGGTGTCGGCCCATGTTGATGGCGAACAGCGTCCATTGGAAAAGGCCACGGCCTGGCTGCACTGTGAAATCGGCGAACTCACACCCGACGCTATCGCCCGAACCATCTGCACGCGCTACGGTGTCGACCGCACCTTCTCCGTGCCCATTCTCACCCTCTGTGCCCTGGCCGGCCGCTTCGGCGACGGGCCCGAGGCCTGGAAGGATATTCCCGCCCTGCCCTTTGAATTGGGCGCCTTCCCACTGCGCTGGTTCAACCGACTCGGCCTTCCGGTCGTGAGTTATGCCCTGCCCGCCCTCATTGCGGTGGGCAATGTACAGCACCACCAGCGCCCCAGTCGGAACCCCCTGCTGCGATTCATTCGTGCCCGCGCCCGGAACCGTACCCTCCAGATTCTCGAAGAGATCCAGCCCGAATCGGGCGGGTTCCTGGAGGCCGCGCCCCTCACCAGCTTTGTCGCCATGAGCCTCATCGGCGCGGGCCTCCTGGATCACCCGGTGACGCGAAAGGGACTCGCCTTTCTCGAAGCCACCGTGCGCGAGGACGGAAGCTGGCCCATCGATACGAACCTCGCCACGTGGGTGACTACGCTGAGTATTAAGGCCTTGTATCGCAACCCTGCGTCAGGCTCCGGCCTCTCCGGCGATGTACAGGTGCAACTGCGGAGCTGGCTCCTGGCGCTCCAGGGACAGACCCGACACCCCTACACCCTCGCCGAGCCCGGTGGCTGGGCCTGGACCGACCTTTCCGGCGGTGTGCCCGATGCCGATGACACGCCCGGCGCTCTCCTCGCCTTGTACCACCTCGCCGAGAAGTCACCCGACGGTCATGTGGCCGACGGCACGCTGGTGGAGCGCGCAAGCGCCGGACTCCAATGGCTGGTGGACCTCCAGAACAAGGACGGCGGCATCCCCACCTTTTGTCGGGGCTGGGGCAAGCTGCCCTTCGACAAGAGTTGCCCCGATCTGACCGCCCACACCCTTCGCGCCTGGTTTGCCTGGCGCGGGGAAGTGGGGGACGATCTTCGCGTCCGAATCGACTGGGCCGCCGCAAGAGCCGTCGCCTTCCTTCTGCGCGAGCAGGCCGATGATGGAAGTTGGACGCCCCTGTGGTTCGGCAATCAATCCGCACCGGGTCAGACCAATCCCGTCTATGGCACCGCCATGACCCTGGGGGTGCACGAACTGCCCGATGCGTCGGCCTTCAAGGGTCTCCGTGAAAGGTGGGGGAGAGGCCGTGCCCGCGCCGTGGACTGGCTGCTGAATGCCCAGGGGGAGGATGGCGGATGGGGTGGCGCGCCGGGCGTGACGCCCAGCATCGAAGAGACCGCCCTGGCTGTGGATGCCCTCGCGCGAAGCGCCTCTGGTCCTACCCAGATGTCGGCCCTGCGTCGTGGTTGCGACTGGCTCGTGAACGCAACCGCCGGTGGCACCGAGTTTCCCGCCACGCCCATCGGGCTCTACTTCGCCCAGCTCTGGTATCATGAGCGGTTGTACCCCCTCGTCTTCACGATCTCGGCCCTCGCCGGCGCCCTGCACCGGCTGGAAGCCGAAGCAACGGACCCCGAAGCATCATGATGCCCATTTATCTCGACTATGCCGCCACCACGCCCGTAGACCCCCGCGTGCTCGACGCCATGCTGCCCTTTTTCACGACCCACTTCGGCAACGCCGCCAGCGCCCACCACGCCTTCGGGAAGTATGCCTTCGAGGCCGTAGAGCAGGCCCGGATGCAGGTGGCCACCGCCCTCGCCGCCGACCCCCGCGAAATCATATGGACCAGCGGCGCGACAGAGTCCAACAATCTCGCTCTGCAGGGAATCGCCTTTTCCCCCTACTACGCCAAACGGGGCAACCACATTATCACCGTGGCCACCGAGCACAAGGCCGTCCTCGATTGCTGCGCCACCCTGGAAACGCGCGGCGTTAAGGTCACCTACCTTCCCGTCGATAGCGGGGGGCGCATCGATCTCGATCAACTCGCCGACGCCATCACACCGGAGACGATCCTCGTCTCCGTGATGCACGCCAACAACGAGACCGGCGTGCTCCAGCCCATCCGCGAAATCGGGGCCCTCTGCACCGAGCGCGATGTGCTCTTCCACACCGATGCCACCCAGAGCTTCGGCAAGGTCCACATCGACATCGAGCGCGATCGCATTGATCTGCTCAGCCTCAGCGCCCACAAGATCTACGGGCCCAAAGGCGTGGGCGCGCTCTACGTGCGCCGCAAAGGCCCCCGCGTGCGCTGCGCCCCGATCCTCCACGGGGGAGGCCACGAAGGCGGCCTCCGCTCTGGCACGCTAAACGTCCCCGGCATCGTCGGCCTCGGCTGCGCCGCCGAAATCGCCTCGCGCGAAATGGACACCGAGCAGGAGCGCATCCGCCAACTCCGCGACCACCTCGAAGCCCAGCTCATCGCTCGCGCCGCCTGCACCATCACCCGCAACGGCGCGCCGAACGAGCGCCTCGCTGGCTTCGCCAACCTCAGTTTCGAGGGCATCATCGCCGACCAGTTCATGGCGCGAATCCCCGAACTCGCCGTCTCCGCCCGCGCCGCCTGCACCAGCGCCGTGCGCCAACCCAGCTACGTCCTCGCCGCCATGGGCTGCAACGAAACACGCATCGCCGGCGCCATCCGCCTCAGCCTCGGCCGCGCCACCACCCAGACAGAGATCGACGATGCCATCGAACGTATCCTCCAGGCAATGGAGCAAGTCTGAATACGCAGCGCTAGCAGCACAAAAAAAACGACTTACGCGATCTGCGTAAGTCGTTGGTATCATTGGTGGGCCCTGAAGGACTTGAACCTTCGACCAAGTGATTATGAGTCACCTGCTCTAACCAACTGAGCTAAGGGCCCTTGGATTTGCCTGCCGGAACAGGCCGCAATCATACTGGTTCTGCGGCGGAAAACGCAAGAGCCGGACGCGCTTTGGAGCGCGTCCGGCTCGAAGTCTTCGCGTGTTTTGCCTATTGCATGAGGCTCCAGTCGAGGAAGGTCTTCAGCTCGCGCGAGCGCGTGGGGTGGCGCATTTTGCGCAGCGCCTTGGCTTCTATCTGGCGCACGCGTTCGCGGGTCACGTTGAACACGCTGCCCACTTCTTCGAGGGTGCGGGGGTAGCCGTCGCCCAGGCCGAAGCGCAGGCGCAGCACCTTTTCTTCGCGCTCCGTAAGCGAGCCGAGCACTTCGTCGAGCCGCTCCTGGAATACGCTGAAGGCCGTGGCGTTGGCCGGGCTTTCCGCGCCCTTGTCCTCGATGAAATCGCCGAAGCTCGAATCGCCTTCGTCGCCCACGGGGGTTTCGAGGCTGATGGCTTCCTGGGCGATCTTGAGGATGGACCGGACCTTGTCCGCCGACATTTCCATCTCTTCCGCGATCTCTTCGGGACTTGGTTCGCGGCCGTATTCCTGCACCAGCCGGCGGCTCGTGCGCACCAGCTTGTTAATCGATTCGATCATGTGTACGGGAATACGGATGGTCCGCGCCTGGTCCGCGATGGAGCGGGTGATGGCCTGGCGGATCCACCAAGTGGCGTAGGTGGAGAATTTGTAACCGCGCTGATACTCGAACTTGTCCACGGCCTTCATGAGGCCGATGTTGCCTTCCTGGATCAGATCGAGGAAGGACATGCCGCGGTTCGTGTACTTCTTGCCGATGCTGACCACCAGGCGCAGGTTTGCCTCCACCAGCTCCATCTTTGCATTATAGATGAGTTCTTCACGATGCTTGATAACGTCAATAAGTGCGCCGATTTCGTCCGCGTTCAGCTTCGCGTCGCATTCGATCTGGTCGATCTTGCGCTGGGCGATGGTCAGGCGGCGTTCCGCGTCGAGGATGGATTCCTTCTCGGGGCCCAGCTTCTCCGCAGCCGTGGCCGCGCGCCGGATCTTCCCCGCCTGGTCCAGGATCTCTTTGCCGTCGTGGCCCACTTCGCGTTCCACGCGATCGATCTCGTCGCGGCACGCCTGGATGCGGCGCTTCAAGCCCTTGATCTTCCGGCCGATCTTGGCGATCTCTTTGGACTTCAGGTTGAACAGGCTGACGATCGTGATCTGCTCTTCGCGGCATGCGTCTATCTTCTTGTCGAGGCTCTGGCGCGCCTTGTCGGTCATACCGCCCTTGCGCGACTTCTTGTCCTGCGTCTCGATGTTCGTGTCCAGCTCGACGATTTTCTCCATCAGGTCGGGCAGGTCGTTTACGAAGCGGTGGTGGATACGGGGGTCTTCATCTTTGCAGATCTGGGCGTAGCTCAGGCGGCCGGCCAGCAGGCGGGCGCCGATCATCTGCACTTCCTTGAGGGTGTAGGGTGTGCCGAGGATAACGTCGTTCAGGTCATTCTCCGCCGCTTCGATCCGCTTGGCGATGGCAACTTCCTGGTCCTTCGTCAGCAGGGGAACGCGACCCATCTCGCGCAGGTACATGCGCACCGGGTCATCCGCGCGCTCCAGGCGGCTGTGGGCGGCCTCGCGGCGGAGCTCCGCCTTCTTCGCGATCTTCGCCTTACGGGTGTCTTCCGCCTTGCGCTCGGAATCGATCTTATATTCGTCAACCAGCTCGACATTGGTGTCGCTCAGCGCGACCATGACGTCGTCGATCTCCTGCGGTGTCGCGTCTTCGGGAAGTATCGCGTCAAGCTCGTCGAAGGTCAGCTTGCCGGTTTCACGCGCGCGCTCTATCGTCTCGGTCGTCTTCTGGTCCTTGATGGTCGTCGGCTTGGTTTTCTTTGTCACGGCCATGGCTCACCCTCGATTCGTGGTGCCGGTTGGGATGGGGCCTCCTATGAGGCGCCAATCCGCTCCAACTGTTTTTTTAGCTGTACTTTTCGTTGCAATGCCACGGTCAGGCGCAGTGGATCTCCCGCGCGTTCGGCTTCCTGGATCTCTGTAATTGTTTCTGCGGCTTCAATGCGCAGCGATTCTTTTTCCAGGGCCTTCAAACGCTTGGAAACCAGCAACTCCGGTTCCGCGATCTGCTCCGCGTCTATCGCCGCCGAGGCGGCATAAAGACGGCGGGCTTCTTCCAGCTCAAAATCCGACTGCATGCTCCGAACGCCGCCGCGGCAGAGCACCTCCAGCACCTCCAGCATCGCCGTGCGATTTCGCGGGGGAACTATTTCCAGGGCCTTCCGCGCCGTATCCAGCAGGGCCGGATCGCGCATCAGTGCGGCAAGAAAATCGCAGTCGTCTTTCGAGAAAACATACTGAACTTCAATTTCGGGCGCATCGTCATTCGTTTTTTTTTGTGGATGCGATGTCGTGTACTTCTCATATTCCTTGCGGCATGCCCATGGGTTCAGGCCGAGGCGTTCCGCCGTCAGACCGAGGTACTCGTCCAGCCGGACTTCGTCCTCGATATGGCGCAAAATATCAAACAATTCATGGGCCACTTGCGTGCGCCCTTCAATACTGCCCAGGCGGCTTTCGCTCTGCCTGGCGTAAAACGTCACAAAGTCACTCGCCTCCGACACCATCTGGCGGAAGGCGTCTCCACCCGAGTCCCGAACGAAATCATCCGGATCCTGGCCGCCGGGCAGCGCCATAGCGCGCACCGCCAGCCCCGCCGCCGTCAACACCCCCGTCCCCTTCAGCGCCGCCTGGATACCGGCGGCGTCTCCGTCATATACCAGCACCACACTCGGAACGTAACGCCGAATCAGCGATGCCTGCTCGGTCGTCAATGCCGTACCGCAGGTCGCCACGACATTTTCGATGCCCGCATCAAAGCAGCGGAGGGCGTCAAAATACCCTTCAACGAGGATAGCGAACTTCTCGCGGCGCATCGCGTCGCGGGCCTCGTGAAGGGCGTACAAAACACGACTTTTCCGGTAGACGTCCGTCTCCGGAGAATTGATATACTTCGCAGGACTGTCATCCAGCGCTCGGCCGCCAAAGGCCACCACATTGCCGGAAACATCCTTAATGGGAAACATCAGCCGGTTGCGAAACGCGTCATAGCGACCGCCGCCGTCCTTGTCCTTGAACAGGCCGGAGCGGGCAAGCACTGCTTCCGGCGTGCCCTTTGTCCGGGCGCCATCCAGCAGGGTGCTCCAGCCGTCCGGCGCATAACCCAGCCCGAACCGCTCCACCGTTTCCGGTTTCAAGCGTCGGCTGTCCAAGTAGACCCGACCGGTTTTCCCCCGGTTTTCATCCAACAACAGCCTTCGGTAAAACTTGGCCGCCGACTGATTAAAATCAAGCAACTGCTTGCGCAGTCCGTCCGCGCCGTTATTGTCCCCCGTGGGGGCGGGGAGGCGGACATTGCCGCGATCTGCGAGTTTTTGCAGGGCTTCCACAAAGGCCAAGCCTTCATGTTCCATCACGAAACTGATGGCGTCGCCATGCTTGCCGCAGCCGAAGCAATTGTAAATCTGCTTGTCCTGGCTGACTACGAACGAGGGGGTTTTCTCGCGGTGAAAGGGGCAGAGACCCTTCTTCCTGCCACCACCAGCGCCCTTTAACTCCACGAAAGCGCCAATGATTTGGACAATATCATTCGCCGCCAGTACTTCCGCCACAACTTCTCGCGAATACATACTCACGCGTCGAAGGGGTCCTTTCCTGGCTGGATCACCAAACTGATAAACCCGCTAAATACCCGGATCAGGCCGTGCGAAATCTAGTAAATTCCTAACGGTACGGCGCGCAGGCATGGCACGCCCCAAGGACCTGTCAAGGTGTGGACAGACTATACCATTCTGGGACGGGCTTGTCAAACTTCGCTGGTTGAGCCCTTGCGCGGGAGCAACCCGAGCCACGACCCCAGGCGGTATTGGAGGATCATCAAAATCATCTGGCAGCCGAGCGTAAAGGCCCGAAAGGTACTGCCTGTGACGGAAGATACCCCTACGCGCTTCCGGTAATTCACCGGGATCTCCACAAAGTGAAATCCGTTCAAGATCACCAGCAGCATGAGCTGGGGCCCAAAGTGAGATCCGCCCACGGTGAACTGGGGTCGCACCTTCTCATACACATGCCGGTGAAGCAGGCGCATCGTGCAGCCCACATCGCTCAGGAAAGTCGTGTTGAAGAGGAACTCCATCAACTTGCCCACTGCGTAATTGCCCCACTTGAGAAACACGCCCATGTTCGCGCCATCCCAGACGAATTCCCGGGCCGTGCGCGTGCCGAAGACCACCGGCATGTCATCGCTGAAGGCCAACAGTTTAATTACGTCTCCGCCCGCGAAGGTTCCATCGGGCTCCGCCAGAATCAACAGATCGCCTGTGGCCTCGTCCAGTCCCCGCCAGATGGCATGGCCATAGCCCTGGGCCGATTCATGAACCAGCCGCGCCTGGGTCGGGCGCACCTCATCGTCCGTGCCCTCCGCCGCGTTGTTGTTAACCACGATGATCTCGTCCACGTAGCCCGAGGCGAAGAAGTCCTCAATCGCCGCGCGAATGGAGTCTTTTTCGTTGTAGGTCGGGAAGATAACCGACACTTTTTTGTCTCGCCACATGGCGCAAAACTCCTTCGCCGGGGCCAATGGGCCGGCGCATTGGATCAAAGAATCAGGTCGCAGTGTAATTGAAGAAGGAAATCAAAAAGTGAACCACGAATGAACACAAATGCACACGAATCGGAATCCGGGAATCAACGCTCGAAAACAACGCCGTTGTAAGCCCGAAATCCTATTTGTCAGTATAAAACAAGAAATTTAACCGCAAAGAACTCAAAGAACTCAAAAAGGAAACCCTTTTACTGTTCCTTTGAGTTCTTTGAGGTTTGAAAACATTTGGCCGTAGACAGCAAAGGAACTTTGCTTCGCTGCACAAGGTCAACTCAAAAAAATATTGACCACGGAGGACACTGAGGCACGGAGAAATAAACGGGAGAGATGCCTAGGCCCAAGGATACCCGACCAAAAAGATGTGACCCGGTATCTCATTTTCTTCGTGTACTTCGTGCCCTTCGTGGTAAGAATTTTTGATTGCGGCCACAGGCTGCTCTAAGTCCATTCGTGGTTCAATTGTTTACCTTTACCAATACGTGTAAAAGAACGTCTCCGTGAACCAGCACTGAAACATAAGAAAAAGCGCCGTGACCCAGAGCGCTCCGCCGCTTTTTTCGGACGCCATCCAGCGCTCCAGGTGATACGCGGCGGGCAGCACCATGAACGGGATCATATACATGGCCGAGCGCTCCCCTTCCCCCCGCGCCAGGTAGAGCAGATTCAACACCAGCAGCGTGAACGCCACGATGATCCACGTCGCGCGGCGGACCTTCTCCCCGCGAAACACTTCGCGAATCGCCAGAAGCGAGAGAGGGATCCCGGCGAAATAGAACCAGCACAGGGGATTTAGGAAGCGGTAGGTCCACGCGGGCAACCGCGGCGCCAGGTCGTCCAGGTGGCGCTGATCCGTGTCGAATTGTGACTTGGCGACGTGAAAAGTCTCCACAATATTGAAGCCCGACCACAAATACACCAATCCGATCACGCCCAGGGTTGCTACGATCATCAGCGCTGCGGTTTGCACCACATTCCATCGGGTTTCCGGCTTCAGCAGCATCCAAAGGCCCACGAGGCCGAAATAGACCCCGATCCCGATCAGGCTAAACTTCAGGAGAATCATACAGCCATAGCCCGCGCCCGCCAGCAGGGCAAAGCGCGCCGATCGGGTCCGGATGGCGCGCTCGAAGCAATAGAGCGTGCTGAGGGTGAAGGGGGTGAAGAGGGCATCGGCGCTGGTGGCCGTAAACAGTACGATGGAGGGAGCCAGGGCGTAACAAATCACCGCAATGAGGGCACAACGTTGTCCAGCGATGCGCTTCACCCAGCCATAGAGTGGGAAGATCGCCAGCGCGCTGAAAAACACCGTGGCCAGGGAAAGGGTCATAGGGGAACTGCTGAAGAGAAAGAGGGATAGTATCCAGAGCAGGGCGATAGGTCCGGGTGGATGGACCTTGGCATGCATGGAGAGGTGCTCGTGAATTTCCAGGTAGCGCGTGAATAAGGCCCGGATACCATTCGTCTTGCCTATATCGCCGATGTATTCATACGCTGTCCGGCTGTACGCCTGGTCGATGCCCCCGAATCCATCACGTATCATGGCGATGGAGCAGGCAAAGAGCACCGAAAACCCGAAGAGCCCCAGAAGAACACGGCGCACCGTTCGGTGGTCGAGATCCCGGTCGGACGCCAGCGCCGGCAGGAGATGACGTCGAAGGAGAAAAGCACCGCCCGCCATTACCGCCATGGTTGGCAATTGCCAGGCCAGCGCGGGAAAGCGTGTGCGGACGTAGCGCCGAAACAATTCGCCCGCGTCTCGGGCTTCCGGAACTAGTAGGAGCAGCCAAAGTACCGCTATGATAGTGAGCAGCGCGCCGTAGAATGGCAGGGGCTTTCCAGGAACCGGGGCGCCAATGAGGCGCCAACCGGCCAGAAGCAGAAGCAGTGACAGCCCAATTGAAGATGCCAGGCCCGGCTCAGGGGCGAAAACGGCGTAAAAGGGGGTGGGGTGGCCGTAGATGCCCTCCAGGCCAATGACCCAGAGGCCGCCCATGAGCAGCAGAAAGCCCGCAAAGGTGCGGGCATATACAAGGGCAAGGGCGTGCGAGGATAGCGTCGAAAAGTCGTTGGCGCGGCGGTGCATGGTCGCATTGTAGCCGAGCGCGCGACGGGATGTAAACGCCCCGGCTACTCGCGGTGCCTCGTCGAGCGCCCCGATCCGGCGGCTGCGAAACCCGGTCGTAAATGGAACCAGGCCCGCCAAAAGCGGTATACTATGTGAAGTACAGGCACGTGCCGTCCCCCCATATTTGGTATGCCGAAGGGGGCTGAACCCGCCCCACCCGGGGCAACGCTAGAGATCATGAAACGAAGATCCGTACGATACCGGCAAACCGGGGCCCAGCCATCGAAACTCAGCGTCGCGCTGATGCTTTCGATCCTGCTCCATATTGCCCTGTTTGTCGTACCGCTTACGCTGGTCTACCTGCTCAAGCG
>JBIJDL010000196.1:0-10338 GCA_044344195.1 Candidatus Hydrogenedentales bacterium | reverse complement strand
CGATCCGTCTTCTCTTTATCGATGCGGAGCACACCTACGAGGCATCGCGGCTGGATTTCGCCCTCTGGTCGCCCCATGTGGTGCTGGGTGGCCTAATCGCCTTTCACGATATCGGACACTGGGAAGGCGTGACCCGCTTCTACAAGGATCTCCTCGCAACCACCACGGAGTTCAAAGAGCTTGTGGGGATCGGCGGCCTCTCTATCATCGAGCGGTGCGCCCTCCCGCCCGCAGGATGAGAGGACGTCCTGTTGAACATTAATCCACCTCTTACGAGCGATGCCGACACCTTTCGTATCCTCCAGTTGACCGATTTTCACGCCGACGTGAGCGAATATGAAAACGAACGCACCCGCGCCGACGTTCGGGCCCTGGTGGCGGGCCACCGTCCCCATTTCCTCGCGGTGACGGGCGATATCTGGTGTGGCGACGCCCGCCCGGAGACCGCCGGCATGTGGATGGCTCGTGAGCTCGATTTCATCGCCTCGCTGGAAACGCCCTGGGCCTTCACCTGGGGCAATCACGACTACGCCGGGGATTTCGCGCGGGCGCAGGCGCGGATCCTGGCCACGCCCGGCTACGCGGCCCCCGAGACCACCCCGCAAGGCGAGTGCCACTTGGAAGTACACGGCGCGGCGGGTGAACCGGCGTGGGATCTCTTTTTCGTCAACTCCCGCGATAAATGGCAGCTTCCCGGCAATCTGGCGTGGCTGCTCGCACGGTCTAAGACCCTGGCCGAGACGCGGGGGCGTGTTGTGCCCGCCATTGTGTTTTTCCACATCCCCCTCATGCGCTACCAGCGCGCCATCGACGAGGGGCGCGTGAAGGGCATCGCGATGGAAGAGGTGCTCTGCTGGGGAGACGAAGCGGACACGGGCACCGACCTGATTCTGTCCACGGCCAATGTGCGCGCATGTTTCTGCGGCCACAGCCACCGCAACGACTGCTGGTTTGAAGAGGATGGAGTCGTTTTCGCCTATGGTCGATCCACGGGTTACGGGGGCTATGGCGACGATGTAAGAAAGGGTGCCAAGCTGATAACCCTCGATCTTGCCGGGGGCGGACTCTGCTTTGAGACGGTCTTCGGCGACGGCAGCGCTTCCGAGCCTGGCTGCTGTCATGCAATTCCGCCTCGGGATCGTTGTTATACTGAAGGTGATGACTACCCGATGGACCCACAGGACCGAAAATGAATAAATCAGCAAAAAAACTTCTTCTAATCGCCCTTTTGCTCGTGGTTGCGGCGTGCCCCGCCCCGGCCGAGCAGGAGGCTCCGCCGCCGGTTCCTACCGGAATCGAAGCGATCGACTGGGCGGCGGAGCAGGTGAACTTTACGTTGCGCGAGGCCGAACCCGCTCCGGGAGGGGCCGATACGGCACCGGAGGAGAAAATGCCCGTGCTTTCGCCCACCCACTCCATCGAAACCATGGAGATGATGCGCTTGCAACAGGAAATTCGCCTGTTGCGCGAATTGATCGAGGAAGGCATGTTGAACCGCGTCACCGCCCTCGAGGCGGAAGTGCGCGACCTGAAAGCAACGCTGCGGGGCGAGGAACTTACCGGGCCCGTGGTGCCCAAGCCGGATGAGCCCGCACGAGCCCGGCTGCCCCAGCCCGAACCCGGCGCCGCAACGGAATCGAAGCCGGAGATGTCCCTGGAGGACCTGGCGGCGGCCCAGTTGCCCGCAGAACCCGCTGCGGAATTCGCTTTCACCGTGGTGGACGAATGGGGTCGCAGTCCCGAGGCCGTGGCGGAGCTGGGCGGTACGGCGTCCACGCTGATCGGCCTGGCGGGCCTGGTACCCGCGGGAAGCACCCGCGCCGATATCGTGGCCCTCGCCCAGGAACTCCGCACGAAGTACCGGGCCTACGACAACATCGTCATCGAGGTATTTGACGATGCGAGCGCGGCCCAGGACTTTGCCGATTCACAGAAGGTGAACGCGGAGCGTAGGGTGCTGAGCATTGCGAAGTCCAAGGCGGACGGGCGGGATCTGATGATCTACTTCGGCGGCGAATTGCCCGAGGCGCTGACGCCGGGCGCGCCGTAGGGACAGCGGCGTGGAACAGACGAGTATTTTCGAGGTCGACGCCGGGTGCCACCTCAATCGAGCAACGCTCGTTTGGGTGCCATGTGGAACGAGACTGCTCGTCAAATCGAAAAGTTCAGATCCGGTTTGTGGTCGCACAGCGGTTGCGTATAGGAGCTTCCCCTCGTCAACCATTCCCCCGGCAGTTGCATTCACGGCACAAGGGATCCCGGCGCACAAGGCACCCAAACGTGCGTTGCACGATTGAGGTGGCACCCGTGGTCACCCTTTGAGTATCAGATTGCTTCGCGATTCTTTGGAAGTGCAGTGATTCTTTCTATGCCAGTGTCATGGGGCGAGGCCGTCCCTACATCGCGTCCAATCTTATGCAGGCCGCAACACGCTCCTCGCCGCAAGGTATCAGGGCCGGGATTGCGCCGCTGCACGCTGGGGCGGCCCAGGGGCAGCGGGGGTGGAAGGCGCAGCCGACGGGCGGGTGCAGGGGCGAGGGGGGATCGCCCTGGAGCATGAGGTTTTCCAACTGCGCGGCGGCCCCGGCGGTGGGCCGGAGAATCGCCCCGAGAAGCGCGCGGGTGTAGGGGTGGCGGGGGTGATCGAAGACCTCCGCGGCGGGCCCCTGCTCCACGATCTTGCCCAGGTACATCACCGCGATACGCCGGGCCATGTGCTTTACCACGGCGAGATCGTGGGAGATGAGAATCATGGCCAGACGCTCTTCGATGCAGAGATCGCGCAATAGATTCAGGATTTGGGCCTGCACCGACACGTCCAGCGCGGACACCGGTTCGTCGGCCAGGATGAGCCGGGGTTTCAACGCGAGCGCACGGGCGATGGCGATGCGCTGTCGTTGGCCTCCCGAGAACTCGTGGGGGTATTTGCGCACGAATCGCTTCGCCAGGCCGACCTTTTCCATGAGGCGACCCACTTCGTGAGGCACGCCATCGCGATCGATCAGGTGGTGGGCAATCATGGGCTCGGCCAAGGTATCGTAGACCGTCTTGCGCGGGTTCAGGGACGCATAGGGGTCCTGAAAGATCATCTGAAACTCGGGACGTGCGCGACGAAGCTCTTCCTTACCGTAGGACGTGAGATCCTTCCCATTGAAGGTAATGGAGCCCGAGGCGGGCTTCACGAGCCGCATGATCGTGCGCGCCAGGGTGGACTTGCCACAGCCGGATTCACCCACCAGGCCCAGGATCTCGCCCTCGCGCAATTCGAGGCTGACGCCGTCCACGGCGCGCAGCCACTCCACCTTGCGATTGAAGAAGGGGCCCGACGTGATGGGGTAGTGCGTCTTGAGGTCGTCGATACGAAGGAGGCAATCGTTCATGGCGTGGCCTCGGGGTAATCAAAAAAAACTCGAAACGTGCCACGCGATCCGGCAACGCCGGTTCGTGTGCCCGTTGTGAGGTGATAGCAAAACTGACATTCGAGATTCTGGGCAAACGGAGACGACTCAATCCCGCCGCCCGCACACGATTTACTCGATTGCCCCAGATTCACGAGGCTCATGGCACACGAACCGGCGTTGCCGGATCGCGTGGCACGACCGAGGTGTTCCTTCGCGCGCACTATCACAGCACCACCTCCCCGGTCTTCACCCGAATACACGCAGTCTCCTGGCCCGGCTGCACTTCGGCGAGCTTCATCGCCCCACGGCGGCAGGCGTCCTGCGCGAATTCGCAGCGCGCTGCGAAGGCGCAGCCCTGAATTTCCCGGCCCATGTCGGGCGGCATGCCTGGAATCGTGTAAAGTGCGTCGCCCGACTGGTGCAGGGCGGGCATGGAGGCCATAAGCGCTTTCGTGTAGGGGTGGGCGGGTTTGCTGAAGAGTACTTCGCGCGTGGCGGATTCCACGATACGCCCGGCGTACATGACCAGCACGCGATCGCAGGTGGCGGCGATGACGCCGAGGTCGTGGGTGATCATGATTACGGCCATGCCGAGATCGCGCTGGCGTTGTTTGATGAGGGCGAGAATTTGGGCCTGCACCGTCACGTCGAGGGCCGTGGTGGGTTCGTCGGCGATGAGCAGGGTCGGCCGCGTGATGAGCGCCATGGCGATCATGATGCGCTGGCGCATGCCACCCGAGAACTCGTGAGGATAACGCTTCAGGCCACTCTCCGCGTCCTGGATTCCCACTTCGCCGAGAGCATGAATCGCCTGCGTGCGGACTTCGGCCTTCGAGATCTGGCTGTGGAGCAGCAGCGGTTCCATGAGTTGCTTACCCACGCGCATATAAGGGTTCAGCGCCGTCATCGGGTCCTGAAAGATCATCGAAATGCGGCCGCCGCGAATCTTTCGCAGCGCCGCCGGCGTCGCTGCGAGGAGATCGGTGCCTTCGAAATGGGCCGTGCCCGATTCCACCTTCGCGGGAGGCACCGGAAGCAGCCCAAGGAGCGAGTACTGAGACACCGACTTGCCCGATCCCGATTCGCCCACGATGCCGAGGGTCTCGCCGGGTTCCAGACTGTAGGAGATGTCGTTCACCGCGCGAATGATGCCGTCGCGGGTGTGGAATGCGGTTCGAAGATTCTGTATGTCCAGCAGGCTCATGGGTCAGTCCTTCGACGCTTTGGGGTCGAGGGCGTCCCGCAGACCGTCGCCCAGGAAATTCAGGGCGAAGAGGGTGGCCGAGAGGGCGAGGCTGGGAAAGAGGAGCATCCAGGGGAACTCTTCCATCGTCTCCACCCCTTCCTGAATCAGGAGGCCCCAACTGCTCATGGGCGGTTGCACGCCGAGGCCGAGAAAGCTGAGGAAGGCCTCCAGTAGCATGACCTGAGGCACGGTGAGGGTGACGTAGATGATGATAGGCCCGAGGGTATTCGGGATGATGTGCTGGAAAATGATGCGGGGCTCGGTGAAGCCCATGACCCGCGTGGCTTCGATGAATTCCTTCTCCCGCAGGGAGATCACCTGGCCGCGCACGATCCGCGCCATGGTGAGCCATTCCACCGCGCCGATGGCGAAAAAGAGCAGGAAAATATTGCGGCCAAAGAGCACCATGAGGATGATGACGAAGATGGTAAAAGGCAAGGCATACAGCACATCGACCAGGCGCATCATGAGCTGGTCGGTGCGCCCGCCGAGGAAACCCGCGATAGCCCCATAGGTCACCCCGATGATCATGGAAACGAGGGTGGCGACGAGGCCCACGAGGAGGGAGATGCGGCCGCCGTAGAACGTGCGCGTCAACAGATCGCGGCCCAGGGGATCCGTGCCGAACCAGTGGCTCGCCGAAGGGGCCGAGGCGTAGAGCGCGGTGTCCTGCTGGTCGTAGGTGTAGGGTGAGAGCCACGGTCCGACAAGTGCGCAGAGCACAACAAAGAGGAGAACGCCGACGCTGATCACTGCGAGCTTGTTCTTGCGCAGGCGATGCCAGGCATCCTGCCAGAGGGATACGCCCGCTTCGGCGTCGTCGAGAATCGCGGCGCCGCTCATCCGGCGGAAACCCGCACGCGGGGATCGAGGAGGGCGTGGATCACATCCGCCGCGAGATTAAGGAAAAGCACGAGGGTGGCATAGACGAGGACCGTGCCCATGATCATGGTGTAGTCCCGGTTGAAGGCCGCTTCCACGAATTCGCGACCCAGGCCGGGCACCTGGAAGATTTTCTCCACCACGAAAGAGCCCGTTAGGAGACCCGCCGTGGCCGGTCCCAGGTAGGAGACCACGGGCAGCACGCCCCCGCGCAGGCCGTGTTTCAGCACCACGGCGACTTCACCCAGGCCCTTCGCCCGCGCCGTGCGGATATAGTCCTGACCCATCACTTCGAGCATGCCGCCGCGCGTGAGCCGGGCCACATAGGCGGCATAGACCGCGCCGAGGGTGAGGGACGGCAGAATCTTTTCCGAAGGCAGGTCCCAGCCCGCCACGGGCATCCAGTCCAGCCAGAGGGCGAAGACCAGCACCAGCAGGGGCCCGAGCACGAAATTCGGCAGGCAGATGCCCGCCATCGCGAAGGACATGGGGGCGTAGTCGCGCAGGGAATTCGGTCGCGTCGCCGCGATGATCCCGGCAGGCAAGCCAACGCACAAGGCCACGATCAGGCCGTAGGCCCCCAGCTCCAGCGACACGGGAATGCGCAGCGCAATCCATTCACGCACCGTGCGGCTGGGCTTCTTGAAGGAGGGTCCCAGATCGCCTTGGAGCACGCCGCCAAGGTAATCGAGATACTGGCGGTAAAGGGGCGCGTCCAAGTTGTAGGCCGCTTCCAATTGGCGCATGGTCTCCTCGGGCACCCGGCGTTCATCGTCAAAGGGACCGCCCGGCGCGATGCGCACCATGAAGAAGGTCAGCGTGATGATCGCCAGCAGCACCGGGATAAAGGTGAGCAGACGTTTGAGAATGAAACGTATCATGGATACTTCGCTGTTTATCCCCCGGAAAAACCGATGCCCGCGGCGCACGGCACCGCATGCATACTATGCCATTCCGCGAGGGGCCGGTTCCAGAGGACGCTACAGAGCGCTACGGAATTTACCGAATCCCTGTTATACTCATTGCAGAGTGCAATGCGATTGGAGCGAGTCGAACCAATGTCACTGCAATTTGAATGGAACCCCGAAAAGGCCCGATTGAACGCCATGAAGCACGGCGTTTCATTCGAGGAGGCGATGACCGCATTCGAGGACCCGCTATCGGTTACGATTCCAGATCCTCTCCATTCAATCGGTGAAGCCCGCATGATACTTCTCGGCTACTCAATTCGCAATCGTCTTCTGGTGGCTGTACACACGGAAACAGGCGATAGGGTTCGTATTATCAGCGCCAGAATCGCTACGAAACGGGAACGAAGTTGCTATGAAGAATATTGACGACGATCCAGACATGCTCGATGAGTACGACTTCTCCAACGGCACCCGTGGAAAATATGCGGCCCGATATGCCGAGGGCACCAATGTGGTGCTGCTCGATCCAGACGTGGCGGCCTATTTTCCCGATGGTGCCGCCGTCAACAGTGCCCTGCGCCATCTGGTTGCCGTGATCGAAAGCCAGCGCAAGAGCGACTCGGCCTGATTCCTTACCCCAGCCGATCCGCCAGGTATCGGGCTGCCGTCCTGGCACTCGTACTGCGGACGAGGGTGCTCAGGTGGACGGCATCCTCCACGTGACCCCATTCCCAGAGGGTGTCGATGTAGCGGTCCTTCTCTTCCGGGCTCAGCGCGGACCAGGTCGGCCCGTTGAACTTCCGCCTCGGCCCCAGCACGTATTCCGCGGCGAAGATCTTTGCGGCGTCGTCTTCCCGCGGCGTTATCCAGTCCCAGACCAGGCGAAGGGTCTGGCTGTTTTCGATGCGCACGGGGCTGTGAAAGTCGCGACGGATGCCCGTGCCGCCCCGGAGCACCGGGTTGCGCCGGATCCGGGCCAGGGCCAGGAGCAGGTCCTCGGGCAGGGGCTCGGTCACGGCAATGTCGAAGTAGGCGTAGTGGGTCTTGTACTGGCCGCCCCGGTGCGGCAGGACGCGCAACTCACGGACGCGGGTGATGCTCTCCACGTTCTCGCGCGGGATAAAGAGCACCTCCGCCACGCCCGCGGCGGTCGGCGTGGTGATCTCGGACTGGAGGTTCACATAGACGCCCGCCTCGGCCAGCTTTACCAGCCAGTTGCGGGGACTGCGGCACTGAAAGAAGCGGAGGATCAGGAGCACGCCAAAGAAAACCGTCACCAGCCCCGGAATGGCGATGTAGATCGGGCTCGTGGGCTCGCCCTTGGGGATGGCGGTGTAGCCCGTAATCGCGGCCGTCACAATGACCACCATCGCCAGGCTCTTCCAGGAGACGTTCTTAAACGTGTGGCGGACTTCCGCTTGGGGGACTTCAGGGTAGCTGAGCAGTTGCACGGACACGCGGTCAATTCCCGTTCAATGCGGTTGCGGCAATCGCGGCATGCCGCGCATTCAGCTTTTCGCTCAATTTGCCCCGCACTGCCTCATAGGTCGGGTCATCGATGAGGTTCTTGGTTTCGCCGGGGTCGTTTTTCAGGTCGTAGAGCTCGTCCATGCCGGGGCGTCGAAAATCGCGCATGAGTTTCCATTCTGGCGTGCGGTACATGCGCATGCCCGCGTCCGCGCCGTGATGCATGGCATATTCGCCGTAGAATTCGTTGTCCCAGGAGATCGAATCGCCCTTCAGCAAGGGCAGAAAATTGCGCCCGTGAATCAGGTCGCCCTCCTTCGGCAATTGGCCCGCCATCGCCAGCAGCGTGGGGTACCAGTCGAGGTTGGTGACGCATTCCTTCACTACCGAGCCGGGCGCGAGCACGCCGGGCCAGCGTACGAGTACCGGTACGCGGAGCGATGTGTCCCACATGTTCGGTCGGCGCCCGCTGGGCGCGCCGCCCTTCGTGAGCCAGGTGGCGTTGCCCTTGTGAAGCACGCCATGGTGGCCCACGTTGTAGCCGTGGTCGCTTGTGAAAATCACGATGGTGTTCTTGTCCAGACCATACTCATCCAGCAGATGGAGGATGCGTCGGAGGTTGCGATCCACCCCCGCCACACTGGCCAGGTAGTCGCGCATGGACTTATCCATTTTCTCCCGATCCAGATTGGGCACATCCGGATTGGGCAGCGTGAGCGCGCGATCTTTCACGTGGGCCTCGTCCGCCTCCGCCACGGGTTTCCAGGGCGCGTGGGGCTCGCGATAGTGGAGGGAAAGCATGAAGGGCGCGTCTTTTTCCGCTGCCGTCTGGATAAAGGCCAAAGCCTTGTCGGTCACGAGGTCGGACACCAGCCCCTTTTCTTCCGCGATGACGCCGTCGTGCTCCAGGACCGGATCGATGACTTTCGCGCCGCCCTCTCGGAAGCCGTAGAAGAAGTCGTAACCGAAGTGGACCGGAAGAAACTTGTCCTGCGTGCCCTGATGCCATTTGCCCGCGAGCCCGGTGTTGTAGCCGGCGTCGCGCAGGTCGCGCACCCACGTGGGCAATGCGGGGTCCAAGCCAAGCTGGGACTCGTCCCGTGTGTCGGGGCGCTTCTTCGGCGAAATCCAATCGGTGATACCCACTTCCGAGCCGTAACGGCTGGTGAGGAGTCCCGCGCGCGATGGCGAACAGACGGGCGTCGTCACAAAGAAGTTGGCGAACTTGGCTCCCTCGGCGGCCAGACGATCCATGCCGGGCGTGTCGGCGTCGGGGTTGTTCTCATTGCCCATGGCCCACGCGCCCTGGTCGTCCGTGAGGATAAAGAGGATATTGGGCCGGGATTCGGCATGGGTATGGAGGGGCGCGAGCGCGAAGAGGAGAAGCACCGTATAGATCTTTCGCATCACGGGAAGCCTTTCGTTGCGGGTGTCTGCAATACGGCATTGTAGCGCGGGCGCTTCACGGATCGCAGCTACGATGGCGGTTGTCGTAATAATTTAGCTGTCTGAAGTATCGCGCAGTCGGCTGGCCAGGTTAAACAGCACGCGCAAGTATGGAGCGCCGGCGGCCCGCCGGCATTATGCGCCGCTGGCGCACAATTCAGGAAGCAGTACAGATGTTCTCCAACCGCCTATGCGATTGCCCTATGCACCTTCGGTGCAATGCCGACGGGCCGTCGGCGCTCCATACTCACGAACGTTTTTCATCGGTAATGTAATCCTTGAACACGGCAGTTGGCTAAAATGTTACAGGGTGTTGAGTTTTCCGCGTAGGTTTTCGGCGACTTCGTCCCGATCCATTCCTGCTGTCCCTGTCGTCCCTGCTGTCCCTGCAACCTCGGGCGGGTCCTCGCCCGGCTTGCAGTTGCCCGTGGCACACGGTAGGATAGCATCGGTGGTCCAAAACAACCCGCTCATTGCTCAGGAGAACGTCCCCGCCCCATGGCCAGAGTTAAGTGCCCTCATTGCTTCCACGTGAACCCCGATCAGCAGGAAAGCTGCCAGCAGTGCGGCGCCGGTCTTCCGAAGATCCGGATCGAAGCGCGCTCCGCCATCAATGAGGCGCAGCAGCCGGGCAAGAGCCAGCTTCAGTTCCGCCGCGGCCAGGTCGTGGCCGGGCGCTACACCGTGCTGAACCTCATCGGTCAGGGCGGCATGGGCTGCATCTACAAGGTACATGACAACACCCTGGGCGAAGACGTGGCCCTCAAGACGCTGCTTCCCCAGTTTCTCCAGGACAAGCTCGTGCTGGAGCGGTTCTACAACGAGGCCAAAATAGCCCGGCGCCTGGCCCACCCCAATATCGTCCGCGTACACGACATCGGCGAGGACGGCAAGATCCTCTACATCTCCATGGAATACCTCCAGGGCATGTCCCTTCGAGAGATCCTGGACAATCTGGGGCCCGGCCAGCGCCTCCCCATCGCCC
>JBIJDL010000711.1:0-2859 GCA_044344195.1 Candidatus Hydrogenedentales bacterium | reverse complement strand
GGGTTCCGCTCAGGCTCCACCCTGGGCTAAGTTCCGCCGCCCCGTCGGGGCGAAGAACATAGCGTACTGTCACAAAAAAGATATGGGTAATGACAAGAGCTCCGCTTGGGAACGCAGATTCCGAAGCTCCGCTTCGATCTCTCGAACAGGGCCTTTTTATCGTCCGACATTATTCTCACACTTTTCGGAGCAGAGCTCCGGGGACGGCATTCCCAAGCGGAGCTTGGGAACGAGTGTAAAAATGTGGCATCCTCAGGCGGTAACCTTTTCGTATTCATGGCGTCTCTTGGTGTAGAACGTGCAAAGGAGACCATGCCGTGACCGAAGATATTGAAGCGATTGATGCCGTTAAGAACGGAGACAAAGATCGGTATGGGGAGCTTGTAGCCCGCTACGAGCGCATGGTCTACGGCATTGCCTGGAGCCAGTTGGGCGACGCCGATTTGTGCGAGGAGGCCGCGCAGGAAACTTTCGTTCGCGCGTATCGTTATCTTATTGCGCTGAAGGACCCGGAGCGCTTTCCCGGGTGGCTCGCACGCATCGCGCGGAATGTGAGTACGTCCGTCCTCCGAAAAAACATCCGGGAACTTAAGAAACGGGAACGCTGGCTGCTGGAACCGGCTCACCCGGAAGGGCTGCGGCAGTGTCCAGAAGACGAGCCGACGCTAACCAACACACTTCGCGAGATGCTCGCCGAGCTTCCCATATTGCATCGCGAATGCCTGGTTCTCTTCTACCTCGAAGGCAAGAACATCCGGGAGGCGGCTGGTGTGCTCGGCATTTCTGAGTCCGCGATGAAGACCCGACTGCACCGCGCCCGTGTCGAGTTGCGCGGGCGCATGGAGGAGCGTCTCGAAGAATCTTTGGTGCAGCTCTCCCCACGCAAGAACCTCTCCGCCATCATTTTCCCCTTGCTCCCCGCCATGCCTCTGGGCGCGGGGCTGGGTGCCTCGACCGCAGCCGCGAAGGCTCTTTCCGGCCTTGGACTTCTAAACTCTATGGGGATCCTGTTCGTGATGTCGATCCCCCAGGGGTTCATTCTGGCTGCAAATCTTGGATGGTACGCGAAACTCGAAACGGAGAACATCGCCGATGGCACCGGAAAGGCGATGCGCAAGCGGATCATCTACAGGACCTTCACACTCATGGGTGTCGTGGCGCTTATGGCGATAGTCTCATCGCAATGGACCTCGATGCTTTTTGGCCCGACCGTACTATTTCAGATGCTCGCACCGCTAACCGTGTTTGGCCTTTGGCGCACCGGAAGGGCCCTGCGGGTGAACGACACGGCCTTTTCCTGGGGCCAGTTTGTCACGTCCGCCACCTTCCTGGTCCTCTTTCTGCTGATCGGCTTCTGCGGAGCGCCCTATTGGACATTCCTCGCCGGGCTATTGCCGCTGAACATTGTGCTCTATTACACCAACAAGTCGAAGCCCTCTCGACAGGACTACAATCTCTTTCTCCGGCAGGCGACGGGCACACTCGGTCAGCCGGATACCGTGCCGGGCGGCCGCACACCCTGCACCCGCCATCAACTCAAGGCCTTCATGCGCTTCCTAGGCAGTCACTTCCTGGCTGCGGACTATGGGTTCAGCGGCGACGGGATCCGCCTGTGGTTGCCCCCGGTCGCTCCTGGTGCCCGCATGTTTTTGGGCTTCTCTGATTCTACTTCGTCCGTGTACATCAGCGCCGACGGAACGGCCACCGCGTGTCTCGGACGCAACGACCGGCGATTACTGCGCAAGTTCACCGGCGATACCGCGGTGGATGGCGCCAGACTTGAGGAACGGGTTGCCGACGTGGTGAGTGCTGCACTACGTCACTTTCTGAATGGCGATACCACCAAGGCGGAGGCCCTGCTCCAACCGGAGAAAGACGCCGACATCTTTGTGAAGCCTTTGGGGGAATCCCGCGCATACCGCATTCAGGGCGGGCTCGCCATCGGGGGCGCGATCCTCATACTGATCCTCTTCGCCGCTCTTGAGCGGGAACACACCTCGACACACCGTGCCGTTGCGCTGAGCGAGACAGCAAAGGCGCTCCTCAGATGGAGCGGTAGCCCCCGGACTGATGGTAATTTCTGCCACGTCATGCAAGCAGCGGAGCAACCACCGCCGGGATTCTTTGGAGCGGACTATCCCGTAGTCTACCGCGAAGCGGTCTACGAACACCTTCGCGAGCGGCCTCAGAACAACCCTATGCTAAGCATTGCCCAAAGCGCTGATTTCGCCCGGGCGCTCTACCACGCGCTCCGATATGAAATACTTTCGCGCGAACAACGCTCTGCACTCGGATTTACCCCTGAGGCGGCCAGGACCAAGCTTGAGGGAATGAACAGGGCCGCCTATTTGGACCAAATAACTGTGGGAGTTCTACCAGCACCAGCCCCTCGTCCTTGGGGATTGGCGGCTCCAGATCTAGAGTATATGGCTTATTGTGTGGCATCTCTGGATAAGTTGGGGTGCCTTGACCAGTTCGATACCCGGCTCCTCTCCAAGCAGCTCGCCGCCCACCAAGTGACCTCTGACTGGAAGAGACCCGAAGGGTACGCCCTGATTGAAAGAAACAGAGCGTTGGGGCTCTTCAATTTCGGCTATTGCAATCTCAGAAATACTCGCGCCGCCCTTTGGACTCTCCAGCTAATCGGCGGCCTCGACACGATTGATCGCGAGGCCTGTATCGAAGGCATTCTGCGCTTTCATCGCGGCAAGGGCGAATTCCGCGCAGACTTCGCCGTCGATCCCGCGATTCAATTACGAGGAGAACCGGAGGACATGTACTACGCCCTCGAATCACTGAATATCCTCGGTGCCCTGGATCGCATTCCAGATTTAAGCAGTTGGCAGTATCGACCTGTGA
>JBIJDL010000710.1:0-2867 GCA_044344195.1 Candidatus Hydrogenedentales bacterium | reverse complement strand
TCGAAGGTAACTGCGAGAGGAATGTGGCACAGGAGTCCCGCCTGTGTATTTCCAGTACAGTTCCGTCTCAAAAAAATCGGGCAGCCTTTATTGGAGGCTGCCCGAATGGTCTCTGAACTGTTTAGTGTTTCTTAGGGCGGTAGATGTGCGTCGCGGTGCCGAAGACGGAGCCGGCGGCCTCCATGACGGTTTCGCTGAGGGTGGGGTGGGGGTGGATGGTGAGGTCGATATCGCTAACGAGGGCGCCCATCTCGATGGCGAGGGTGCCTTCGGCGATGAGTTCACCGGCGCCGGAGCCCACGATGCCCATGCCCAGCAATTGCTTGGTCTCGGGGTCGGAGATGAGCTTGGTGAGGCCTTCCATTCGGTTGATGGTGGTCGCGCGGCCGGAGGCGGCCCAGGGAAAGCGGGCCACGTGGACGGTGCGCCCGGCGCGTTGGGCTTCGTCTTCGGTGAGGCCGCACCAGGCGATCTCAGGATCGGTGAAGACCACGGCGGGAATGGCCTGGGGCTCGAAGGCTGAATGGTGGCCCGCAATGACTTCGGCGGCCACGCGCCCTTCGGCGGAGGCTTTGTGGGCCAGCATGGCGCCGCCCACGATGTCGCCAATGGCGAAGATGTTGGCGTCGGCGGTGCGCATCTGGGCGTCGACTTCGATGAAGCCGCGATCATTGACCACGACGCCGGTGCTCTTGAGGCCGAGGCCGCTGGAGTTTGGCTTGCGGCCGATGCTGATGAGGACCTTGTCGAAGGTGCGCTGGGGTTTCTTCAGGTCCTCGCCTTCGAGGGTCACCTTGATGCCGGTCTTCTGCTCTTTCATATCCGCGATTTTGGTGTTCAGGAGGATTTCCTTGAACTGGGTTTCCAGACGGGTGTGAAGAGGCTTTACGAGGTCGCGGTCGGCGCCGGGGAGCAGGCCCCCGGTCATCTCCACGCAGGTCACTTCGGAGCCCAGGGCGGCGTAGACGGTGCCAAGCTCCAGGCCGATGTAGCCGCCGCCCACGAGGAGCAGAGACTCGGGAACGTCGGTGAGTTTGAGCGCGCCGGTGGAGTTCATGATGCGTTCAGATTCGATCAGGGGACCGAATCGGGCGGGACGCGAACCCGCGGCGATGATGGTGTATTCCGCCTCGAGCTTGATCTGCTTGCCATCGGCCAGGGTGACGACGAGGTTCTTCGAATTGACGAAGGTGCCCCGGCCCTGGATGTAGTTGATTTTGCGCGCTTTGACGAGCTGGCCGAGGCCGCCGGTCATCTGATGGACGACGGCGTCGGTGGCGGTGCGGACGCGATTGAGATCAATCTGGGGTTCGCCGAAGGTGAGGCCGAAGTGCACGGACTCCTGGGCCTCGCGGATGACCTTGGCCACGTGGAGCAGGGCCTTGGAGGGGATGCAGCCCCGGTAGAGGCAGGTGCCGCCGGGATTGGCTTCCACGTCGATGAGGGTCACGTCCAGGCCGAGGTCCGCGGCCATGAATGCCGCGGCGTAACCGCCGGGCCCACCGCCCAGCACCGCGACCTGTGTGCTCTGATTGCTGCTCATTCGCTATTCCTCTTCCCCCGTTGGGGTCTTTTTCGTTGTTCTACGGTTGCGGGTCCGGCGGCGTCAGGATTCCAGGATAAGTTTCCAGGGATTCTCGATCGCTTCGGCCACCCAGCGCATGAAGCGCGCAGCATCCGCCCCGTCGATGAGGCGGTGATCGTAGGAGAGGCTCAGGGGCAGCATGGTGCGCGGCACGAGCTGGCCATTCTGGAAGACGCCTTCGACGGCGGAGCGGGACACGCCAAGAATGGCGACTTCGGGCGAATTGACGATGGGGGTGAAACCCGTGCCGCCGAGACCGCCCAGGTTGCTGATGGTGAAAGTCGTGCCGGACATGTCGTCCAGGCTGAGCTTGCGGTCGCGGGCCTTCTTGGCGATGACGGGCAGCTCCAGGGCGAGGTCTTGAAGGCTCTTCTGGTCCACGTTGCGGATGGCGGGCACGAGCAGGCCCGCTGGGGTCTCCACGGCGACGCCGATGTTGTAGTACTGCTTGAAGACGATCTCTTCCGTGGCCAGGTCGATGCTCGCGTTGAATTTGGGGAAGCGGCGCAGGGCCTCGGTGACGACCTTCATAAGGAAGACCGTGACCGTCAGGCTTCCGCCCTTGGCCTTGATGCCGGGGGCGTACTGCTGGCGGATCTGCTCGAGGGCGGTGATGTCCGCCTTATCGAAATGGGTCACATGGGGAATGGTTGTCCAGCAGTGGGTCATGTGCTCGGTGGTCTTTTTTCGGACACCGTTCATGGCTTCGCGCACCACCTTGCCCCAGCGGTCATCACCAATGGAGCCAGCGAGAACTACGGGCGCGGGGCTAACGGCCACGGGGGCCGGTGCGTCGGGCGCAGCGGCGGGTGCCGGTTCAGTTGCGCCCGTTGCCACGGGAGTAGCGACCGAAGCCGCAGCGAACAGCTCGACATCGTGGGCGTTGATACGGCCCGAGGGATCGGCCGTGGGGACGTCTTCGAGGCGGACGCCGAGGACACGCGCCAGTTTGCGCACGGAGGGGGAAGCCTGGATGTGGGCGCTTGAACGGGCGACAGGCGCGGCGGCGCGGGGTGCGGCGACGGTGGCCGCAGGCGTCACGGGGGCCGCGACCGGGGCGGCAGCCGCCACCGGAGGCGCTGCGGGCGCAGGTGCAGGCGCCGCGACCTTTTCAGCCTTGGGCGCGGGCGCGGCGGCCGCTTCGGCACCAGCCTTCTCGTAGACCAGAATGACCTGACCCACGCTGACCTTATCACCAGCCTTGACGTTTATTTTCGTGATTTTTCCGGAAACCGGAATCGGAATTTCCGCCACGGCTTTGTCGGTCTCAATTTCGATAATG
>JBIJDL010000709.1:0-2880 GCA_044344195.1 Candidatus Hydrogenedentales bacterium | reverse complement strand
TGCATTGTTATCCGTTTCCTTCTGAAGTTGAACGATAAGCAATACCATCACATCGACTAAGAGCTTCTATGTTCGAAACTCCTGACAATAGGGAACATTAGTCGACTCCGCAACTACAAGGAGACCCGCCGAAATGTCTCCAAACCGCCCTTGATAAACCACGGGTACCTCTCTGAGTCCCTACAGCCGCGCTCCGAAATACCTCATGTTACCCTGCGCCCAGCCGCGTACCAGCAGCTTGGTATCGCGCCATCGTCCGGCCAGACACCACAACACCACCCGCGTTTGCAGCCAGATCCAATTCCCCAGCGTGAACACCGCCATCCTCACCCAGTCTCCCTCGTAGCCCTTCAGCATCGCATAGACACTATTCGCCTCCTGCAAGCGAATCGCCTCGCCTCGCTTCACCTCGCTGCCGTGGTGGCGAAACGCCGCCTCCGCCACGAAGCGAAACCTCGCCCCGGCCCGCTTTGCCCGGATGCAGAGATCGCTGTCCTCGAAGTAATAAGGCAACTCCTCATCAAAGCCGCAGAGCGAATCGAACAGAACCTTCGGCACACCCAGATTGCAGCTCGGCCCCGTGTTAGCTTTCTCCGGTCGGCACCGCAGGCTCTTCCCCAGAAAAGTTGAACGCCGGGGCACCGACTGCACGCGTCCGCCCAGGAAATCCACCACATTGCCCAACAGCACTGTGCGATCATCATCCGCAGACAGCACCGCCGCCAGCCAGCCCTCCGCCACCTCGCCATCGGCATCGAGAAAAAGCAAGAGCCGTCCCGAGGCCACGCGCTCGGCACGATTTCGCGCAGCGGACGGCCCCATGGGCTTCTCGGCCACCTCCAGCCGCACCCAGGGGAAACGCTCCGCCATAACCGACGCCGTGCCATCGCACGAGGCATCGTCCACCACAATTACCTCCACATCCTCGCGCCCACGCAGCTCCCGCGCCAGCGAATCCAGAAGCGCGCACAGAAGCGCGCGGCGATCTCGGGTAGGAATGATGATGGAAGCCACAATGGACAATGGACAATGAACAATGAACAACGAGAGGGGTCCCTCCGAATTTGACCTGCACCTCGTGTGCAGTAGATTTCCCCATTGTCAATTGTCAATTGTCCATTGTCAATTGCAAAATGCTATGCTCTCCGGTGGACGCCATCCCCGGTGTCCGCGGAGACGAAACGCTGTGTACGGCCATCGCGGCCGGACGGGACTGCAACGCGCGCCGCGCGCCATTCGATCAGCCTGGCGGCGCCTGGGAAGACCATTATGAACAAGAACGATACCATCTATCTCGTGTCCAACGGCGACTTTCGCGACGCCCCCTGCGAAGTCTGCTGGCCCATGCAGGACACCACGCTGAAGGAAGTGCAGAAAGCCTTTAAGAAGCTCGGCTACAAGACCGAGATTGCCACGAAGTACGACGCGAAGAAAAAGCACGGCTTCATCCGTCGCCAATCCGAGGGCGCGGCGGTCTTCTCGAAGATCGACCCGAAGGCCCCCGTGGTCATCGTGCTGAGTTGCTGGGCCTACGCCCACCACGTCTGCGGCCCGCTCCAGTCCCACGAAGGCCCGAAGCTCCTCCTCGGAAACTTCGACGGCACCTGGCCCGGCCTCGTGGCCCTGTTGAACCACGCGGGAACCCTGGACCGCCTCCACGTCAAGCATTCCCGCATCTGGACCGACAGCTTCCTGAAGGACGACTACTTCATGGAGAAGCTGGGCGAGTGGTGCGCCAAGGGCGAGATCAAGCACAGCACGAAGCACCTGACCGACGCGGACAAAGCGAAGATCAGCGGCGCGGCCGATAAACTCGGCAAGGAACTCGCCGCCGACATCAAAAAGAACCGCCGCATAATGGGCCAGCTCGATCCCGGCTGCATGGGCATGCTCAACGCCGTCATGGACCCCGCGCACCTCGGCAAGATCGGCCTGCCCATCGAATACCTCAACCAGTCCGACCTGGTGGCCGAGATGGCCCTTGTGAGCGATGAAGAGGCCCAGAAGCACCTCGACTACATCGTCAAGAAGGGTGCGTGGTTCGACTGGGGCACCGATCCCGCTAAGAACCTCGTCCACAGCCAGGTCATCGAGCAGATGAAGATGTACGCCGCCGCCTGCCGCTTCGTCGAGCGCTACGGCCTCGCCGCCATCGGCATCCCCTACCAGCTCGGCCTCATGCGCGTCTGCGCCGCCTCCGATCTCGTCGAGGGCATGCTCAACAATATGGACCGGCCCGACGTGAAGGATCCGGAAACGAAGAACGTCGTGAAGAAGGGCAAGGCCATCCCCCATTTCAACGAAGGCGACATGGGCGCGGGCGTGCCCCAGTTGCTCATGCACGACATCCTCGAACGCAAGGGTCTGCCCACGGAAACCACGCTCCACGACGTGCGCTGGGGCCGGGATTTCGACGGCAAATTCGTCTGGGTCTTCCTCATCTCCGGCGCCGCGCCCCCAGCGCACTACGGCGGCTGGAAGAAAACCAAGATCTTCCGCCAGGCCGCCATGTACTTCCCCAAGGGGGGAGGCACCTGCTCCGGCGTCTCCAAGCCCGGCGTCATCACCTGGGCCCGCGCCTATGAATCCTTCGGCGAGCTCGGCATGGACGTGGGCCGCGGCGAAGTCCTCGAACTGCCCGAAGCGGAAGTCCAGGAACGCCTCGACAAGACCACGCCCGTGTGGCCCATCGCCAACGTCCACATCCCCGGCTACGACCGCAACGAGATGATGGCCACCCACATGTCCAACCACATCGTCATCGGCTACGGCGACATCCTCGAAGAACTCATCGCCCTCTGCCGACACCTCGGCATCAAGACCCGCATCGCCGGCAATGCCGGGAAAGAATTGGCGAAGTAAGTTTAGGTAGAGTATTTT
>JBIJDL010000708.1:0-2883 GCA_044344195.1 Candidatus Hydrogenedentales bacterium | reverse complement strand
TTTATCGCCCTGGAATGGTTGAAGGCCCAGCGCTCGTCGCAGTGGGCCGGATTTCTGGCGCGGGATCTCGTCGGGGCGGGC
Organism: Candidatus Hydrogenedentales bacterium; assembly: GCA_044344195.1. Lineage (GTDB taxonomy): Bacteria > Hydrogenedentota > Hydrogenedentia > Hydrogenedentales > JAEUWI01 > JAEUWI01. Next base: position 2,802 of record JBIJDL010000708.1, on the reverse strand, counting down.
CTGGCCTTCGTCGCCTATGCCTTCGCCATCGTCATCGTGTTCTCCATCGTCCGTCTTCTTCTTCAACGCGTCGCCGCTCCATCGCGGTTAACGGAATCCGTCCCGCTTTTGTGCGGCGGCCTTGTCGTCTGGGGGCTGTTGAGCGTTCATCGGGAAGTGACGCCCACGCTGGATGACGTCGTAGTTGCCACGGCGCTGCTCGGTGGCAGCGGTGCGCTGGCCGTGGGGCAGGGGCGCTGGTGGTCCACGGCGCGCTTTGGTGCACTTCTTGTCGCCCTCGGGCTCTCGTCGCTCAGCGCTCTGGTTGCGGCGGGGGAATACGCCCTGTTCCGTCTGGATCGGGCCACGCTGGTAACGCTCTATCCCGCCCTGTGGGCCTGCGTGGCGGCTGCGCTGCTCTTCTCGGTGCAGATTCTGGCGCCGCGCCCGCGCGTCCTCGTCGCCACCGCGTTAGCGTTGATCGCTGTGCCGCCACTCACCGCCGGAATCCTGTTGCGCCCGGCCGCGCGACAGGGCGACCAGCCCAACCTCGTTTTCATGATTGCGGATACGCTCCGCGCCGACTATTGCAGCGTCTATGGCGGTCCCGTGCCCACGCCCAATCTCGAACGGCTTGCGGCCTCGGGCACGCGCTTCGAGCGAAGCTATTCCCTCGCGCCCTGGACGCTGCCCTCCATGACGGGGCTGCTTTCGTCTCAATATCCCCGTTCGCTCACACCCGGCAGCGGTCACCCGGTGTGGAGCCTCCAGATGAACCGCTACGAGGTGGACCTCACCGAGCCCACGCTGCCCATGCGTCTGGAAGCGGCGGGCTATGCCACGGGCGCGGTGACGGCCAATGCGTTTTTGCCTTCGATTCCCGGCATGATGGAAGGGATCCAGACCCGGGCGAGTTCCCACCCGATCCTGCTGCGGGAGGAGGGCTACTTCGCCGCGCTGCCCTTTCTGGGGGCCCTGGTGGAGGCCTGGTGTCCGGCGCTCGCCAAGATTCGGCCGCACAACACGACCCGCGATCTGGATCACTACGCCCGCGCCTTCATCAAGCGCCATCGCAATCAACCCTTCTTTCTCTGGGTGCACTACATCGATCCCCACGCGCCCTACGACCCGCCCGAATCCCTGCGCCGCGTGCACGAAGGGCCCTGGCCTTTTTTTCATCCCTATGTCGGCGGCGAGAAGTGGGGATTGCCCATCCTGGGGAAGAACTTCGCCGTGGCCGAGCCGGATCGGGATTACGTAAAGTCGCTCTATGAAGGCGAAGTGGCCTACATCGATCAGTTCGCCGGGCGCGTGTTGGATGCGCTGAAGGACGAAGGGGTCGCCGACAACACCTACTTTTGCTTTACCTCTGATCACGGCGAAGAGCTCTGGGACCACGGACAGTGGGGCCACGGCCAGGCACTTTACGAAGAGCAACTGCGCGTGCCGCTACTCCTCGCCGGGCCGGGCATCCGCGAGCAGGTGGTGCCTGGGCCCGTGTCCGCCATTCATCTTGTGCCCACTTTGGCGGAGATCCTCAACTTGCCCACCGCCGCCACGTGGAGGGGCAAAAGCCTCGCTCCGCTGCTGCGCGGCGAGGCCGAAGCGTCTCCCGCCGAACCGATCTTCGCTCAGGGCACGACCAACAAGACCGAGACGCCGATGCATGCGGTTATCCTCGGCGACTACAAATTGATCCGCATCGCGGGCAGCGACTCTGTCCAGCTCTACAACCTCGCCGCCGATCCCGGGGAACAGCACGACCTCTCCACGCAGCAGCCCGAGCGGGTCACGGAACTCGCCGCGCTGCTCGATTCCTGGCTCGCGAGTTTCCCTTCCTTTTTCGAAGCGGAAGATCAGCCCTTCAATCAGGAACTGGAACAGGGCCTCGAAGGCATGGGCTACTTGTAGGAAGGACTGGATAGGACCGATTTTCTTAATCCGTCGTATCGGTCCTATCTGCCCATCCAACTCGTCTCGCAAATTGCTTCCCGCCTCGCGCAGGTTTACAATAGTGCACACGATTCATCTGGGGAACGTAAAACGCGCGCAATCTTCCATCCCGCGACGCGTCACAAAAGCCCGAATTACCTGCGAAGGAGAAGATCACCATGTCCAAGAAAGTCCGAGTTGGCATCATCGCTTGCGGCGCCATTGCCGAGCGCCTCCACATCCCCGATTACTCCGTCTGCCCCCAGGCCGAGCTGGTCGCCTTCTGCGACATTGACAAGAGCCGTGCCGCCGCCATGGCGGCCAAGTACGCGCCCGATGCCGCGGTCTACACCGACTACAAGGACCTGCTAAAGAACAAGGATGTTGACGCGGTCTCGGTGTGCAGCCCGAACAAGTTTCACGGCGTGGTCACCATCGCGGCGCTGAAGGCGGGCAAGCACGTGCTCGTCGAGAAGCCCATGGCCATGAGCCTGGCCGAAGCGAAGAGCATGGTGGCCGCGGCGAAGAAGGCGAAGAAGCTGCTCATGGTCAACCAGAGCCAGCGCAAGTACGCCGCCCACATCAAGGCGAAGGAAGTCATGGACAGCGGCATCATGGGCAAGGTGCTCCACGTCACCGCCATGTTCGGCCATGAAGGCCCCGAATTCTGGAGCCCTACCGGCAAGTGGTTCTTTAAAAAGAAAGAGGCCCGCTTCGGTGCCATGGCCGACCTGGGCGTGCACAAGGCCGACCTCATCCGCTTCCTGACCGGCAAGGAGATTGTCGAGATCAACGCCTTCTACGAAACCCTTGAGAAGAAGCGCTCCGACGTGGAGGACAACTTCGTGTCCTGCTTCAAGTTCGACGATGGTACGGTAGGTACCCTGGCCG
>JBIJDL010000192.1:0-10447 GCA_044344195.1 Candidatus Hydrogenedentales bacterium | reverse complement strand
CAACCGCGCCCACATCCGCGCTCCACTCGGGATAGATCTGGAAGCCGAAGTAGCTCAACAGGATCACCCCGATCAGGAAACCAAGATCCGCGAAGCGTGTGACGATGAAGGCCTTCTTCGACGCTGAAACGGCGGAGGGCTTGTTATAGTAGTAGCCGATGAGGAGAAAACTGCTCACACCCACCAGTTCCCAGCAGACGTACATCTGGATGATGTTGGGCGCAACCACCAGGCCGAGCATGCTGAAGGTGAAGAGGTTCAAGTAGGTGAAATAGCGTCCGAAACCGTACTCGCCGTGCATGTAGGCAATGCTGTACGTGTGAACCAGAAAGCTAACCGTCGTAACCACGCACATGAGCAGGACCGAAATCGGATCCACCAGCACGCCCACATTCACGGTAAGCCCCGGCATGTAGCGCAGCCACTCAAAAGACCACGGCACGAGAATGGGATGCTCGTGACCCGCCGGGTAGGCCGTGAAGTATTGGTAAGCCAGGGTATAGGCGCACAGGGCCGAGGCCAGAATGGAGAGCGTCGCTACTACACCCGCGGCCCGCTTCGAAATCGGGCTGATAAAGAGGCCATTCAGGGCGAAGGTCACCAGCGGAAAGGCGGGGATCAGCCACGCATGCTGTATCATCCAGCCTGAAGTGCCGTCCATCGCCCTACCCTTTCATCGTATTCATTTGATTGACATCCACGGTGGCGCGCATCCGATAAAGCGCCACGACAATGGCCATGCCCACCACCACCTCGGCCGCCGCCATCACGATGACGAAGAGCGCCATGATGTGACCGTCCACCGTTTCCGGCGCGACGTAGCGATTGAACACCACAAAATTCAGCGCCGCCGAGTTCAGCATGATCTCCACCGACATGAGAATCGCGATGGCGTTGCGCCGGGTCAGCAGGCCGTAGAGGCCGATGGCGTAGAGGATGGCCGAAAGCGTCAGCCACTCCCGAAGTCCGGGCGCGTATCCCGCGAGCAGCTCGGTCATCGTCCGTACTCTCCATTACTGTCACCGTCCTGCTGCCGCACCTGCTCGGAGATGGTTTCCCCGAACTCGTCCCCGCCCGTGGTGAAGGGCTGGTTCCTGGGGGGCGTCTTCCGCGCGATGACCGTGCCGCCGATGACGGCGACCAGCAACAGCAGAGAAATTACTTCGAAAGGGAGGAGATACCCCGCGCCACTCCAGTCCAGGAGTCCGAGACCGATCATGCGAATCTCTTCGGCGGGCCGCACCCCTTCGGACGAAGTCGGAAATTCGGTGGCGCGCAATGCCGCGCCCGAGATGAGCATGAACGAAATCGAAAACACCGCTCCTAGCAGTTTTGTAAGTGCACGGGGCTGGTCTTCCTGAAGCTCCGAGGAGCGGGTGAGCATGATGGCAAAGACAATCAGCACCACGATGCCGCCCACATAGACCAGGATCTGGACACCGGCCAGAAACTCGGCCGCGAGCATGACATAGTAGCCCGCACTCAGCGCCAGCATACCCATCAGCGCCAGGGCCGCGCGAAGGAGCTGGCGCGCACTGACCACGGCAATCGCAAGGGCGATCACGGCCAGGGAGAGTCCGTAAAACATAACCGTATAGGTGGCTTCCGCGATCATGAGGTCACCGCCGTGATACCCGTATCAGACACAGGGGGCTCCGATTCAATGGGGGCACCGATGGCCGGGAGGTTCGGGAGTCCGGTTCCGCCCAGCGGGATGGGCCCGCCATAGCGCGAGCGCCAGTCGATCATACGCGCGCGGACCGCCGGGTCCTGCTCATCCTGAATCAGGTTGATGCGCGGCGCGGCGAGCCGGTTGAGGTTGTAGACGAGGAGGCGACGATCAAATACGGCATTCTCAAATCCACCGGTCATCTCGATCGCATCCCAGGGACAGGCCTGCACACAGGCATTGCAGAACATGCACGAATCGAGGCGCCAGACGAAGCGGTCGATCTCACGATCGTCCAGAATGTCGCCGTGGCGCGTGATAATGCGGATGGACGCATTGGGGCAGGCCTCTTCGCATTTCGAGCAGCCGGTGCAATTGTGGTACCAGCGGGTGTCGTCTTCATTTCGAATCCAGTTCTCCGCCACTTCGGGGAGCGTCTGGGTCTCCTGAGCGATCTGTTCCAGCAGCGCGCTGTGGGTCTGGTGCGCCATTTCATTGGGGAACTTGAACCGGAGATTGCCCCGGAAGCGCTCGGTGAGCTTCAGGGACTCGCGGTTCTCCGGATACTCGCGCGTGACCACTTCTACCGGCGACCAGAAATAGGTGAGTGTCAGCCACATGCCCTGAAGCAGGCCCAGCATCCCCAGCAGGGCGACCTGAAGGCGGGTCGGCGGGCGAAGCCGCTGGACGACCGACACGCGAACCGTCTTGCCGGCGATCAACCGTTCCTCATTCACTATCTCTGTGGCGTGGATCATTCCCATGTGAAGCGGCTGCCTTTCATTGCGGGAGTTCCAGCGGAAAGGGATAGGCGTTAATCAGCACGATGATCGAGGCCAGCAGCAGATTCGCAAATCCGATGGGCAGGAGAATCTTCCATTCCAGGTGCATGAGCTGATCCACGCGGAGGCGCGGGAAGGTCCAGCGAAACCACATGATGATGAAAATCACCGCGGAGGTCTTCGCGCCGAACCAGATGATCGGCGGGATCAGGTCCATCTGGGAGTTCAATGCGGTCCAGTCGCCAATGTGAAAGGGCATCCATCCGCCCAGGAAAAGCGTGGCGGTGAGGGCCGAAACCGTGAACATGTTGATAAACTCGGCGAGGAAGAAAAAGGCGAAGCGCAGCCCTGAATACTCGGTGTGAAAGCCCGCCGTCAGTTCCGACTCGCCCTCGGGAATATCAAAGGGCGTGCGGTTCAACTCGGCTGTTGACGCAATGAGGTAGAGCATGAAGGCGCAGAAACCCGCCGCATGGCCGCGCCAGATCCACCAGCCGTCTTCCTGACTCTGGACGATGCCGGAGAGGGACATGGTGCCGGAGAACAGTACAACGACCAGGAGAGCCAGAGTGGCCGACAATTCGTAAGAGATAATCTGTGCGCCCGCGCGCATGGCGCCGATCATGGACCACTTGTTGTTCGAGGCCCAGCCGGCAATGAGGATGCCCATGACGCCGAAGCCGCCAATGGCGGTGACGAAGAGGATACCGATATTGAGATCGGCCACCTGCATGGAAGGCGAATAGGGAATGAGCGCCAGCAGAATCACCGGCACGAGCAGCGCCAGGAAGGGCGCAAGCATGTGCAGAAACTGATCCGCCATTTGAGGCACGAAGTCTTCCTTGAACACCAGCTTCAGGGTATCCGCGAGGGTCTGAAGAAGGCCGAATGGCCCCACGCGGGTCGGCCCGAGGCGGCACTGGAATCGCGCGGCCACCTTGCGCTCGACATAAATCAACACCATGCCGAGCAGGGAAAGCACAACCACCACCCCGATCATGGAGCCAACGATATAGGCTGCTGTTATCCAGAGATTAGTGTCGGCCGCCGCCGCCGCGCGCTGCGCGATGGTGTGCGGCTCCCAGGTCCGGGCCGCCGACGCCGCTGTCACGTAGTGCAGGTCCATCGGGTTCATCGGGTTCATCGGTCAATATCCGGTATGACGAGATCGAGGCTCGACTGGATCGCGATGAAGTCCGCGATACGCCAGCCTGCGGCGATCTGGGTCACGACCCACATGTTGTTGAAGCTGGGCGACCGGAAGTGGAGCCGCCGTGGATGGGTGCTCTTGCCATCGGAATCGATAAAGACGCCGAAGGCACCCCGCGCCGTTTCAGTCTGGCCGTAGTACATCCCCTCAGGCAGAATCAGTTCTTCATTGTAGCGGAGGGTCGAATACTCCCCTTCGGGCACATTGTCAATCAGTTGCTCGATGATCCGGAGGGACTCCCGCATCTCGTGGAGGCGTACGTAGTAGCGGTCCCAGCTATCCCCCACCGCGCCCACCACCACATTGAAGTCCACCTTGTCGTAGACGCCATAGGCCTCCGTCGCGCGCAGGTCATGGGCCACGCCGCTCGCCCGTAGGATTGGTCCCGTGCAGCCCAGCGCCACGGCCTGGGCGCCGTCCATGATGCCGATGTTGCGGAGGCGCTCCTGGAAAATGGTGTTGCCGCTCAGCAGCGTCTCGTACTCGACAATGCATCCGCGCAGGTAGGGAATCAGTTTCTTGACCTTCGCCGCGAAATCGGGCTTGATGTCATACATGAGACCGCCCGGCTGAATATAGTTCATGGTCAGGCGCGCGCCAATGGTCTCTTCAAAGATCTCCCCGATGATTTCCCGCTCGCGAAATCCATAGAGGAAGGCGGTGTAGGCGCCGAGGTCCATGCCGGTGACGCCCCACCAGAGCGCGTGGCTCTGGAGGCGCTGCAGCTCGGACATGATGGTCCGGATGGTCTCGATCCGTTCATTGGTCTCGATACCAATGGCCTGCTCAACGGTCTTCGCCACGGCCCAGTTGTTCATGATCGCGGAAAGATAATCCAGCCGGTCGGTATAGGGAATGATCTGGCGATAGGTGAGGTGCTCGCACATCTTCTCCACGCCGCGATGCACATAGCCGGGCACGGGAATGACGAGCTTCACATTCTCGCCGTCCAGCCGCAGCACAACCCGCAGGGACCCGTGGGCGATGGGGTGCTGGGGCCCCATGTTGACGAGATACTCCTGAGTCGTCAGCTCACTGTCCGCCCGGGGCGATGTGTGAAGGTGTTCTTCAAGGGTTCGAATCCGGACGCTCATTTCGGGAGCTCCAGCATATGGTCGTCCTGATAGTCCTTGCGAAGCGGAAAGCCAACCCAGTCATCTTCGAGAAACATGCGGCGCAAGTCGGGATGATCGTCATAGAGCACGCCCATCAGGTCGTAGACCTCCCGCTCCTGCCACTCGGCGATGGGCCAGAGCCCGCATACGGAGGGCGCGACCGGTTTCTCCCGGTCGATGTTTGTAGAGACAAAGAGGTTGTGCCCGTGGATCGTGGAGTAGAGTATGTAGACGAGTTCAAAGCAATGATCGTCGAACCGATCAATGGCCGTGTGCGTGAGCAGAAAGTCAAAGCGCAGTGCGGGGTCGTCGCGGAGCACCTGCATCAGGGCCAGCAGCCCGCCGGTGTCCACCGATACGGCGGCGCGGTCCGCATGCGCCCGGCGCCGGACCGTGGGGCAGATCGACTCGATCAGCGCGATGAGCTTTTCTGGATCCATTCCCTCACCTTCCGCGCCCAAGGCTTCTCGTCCGCCGCTTTCGCCACGTCCACGACGTTATCTTCAATCAGTGCCGCGCAGATTTCGCGGCGTATATCGTGCATGGACACATCTTCGGGCAGTGCCGCCATGACCGGTTTCCTGCGAATTCCAGGTTCGCGAATCGTCTCGCCCTCGCGGATCATTTTCTGGAGCGTCATCAACCCCCAGAAAAAAGCCTCCGGGCGGGGCGGGCAGCCGGGCACATATACATCGACAGGGACGATCTCGTCCGCGCCGCGCACAATGGTGTAGGAGTTGTACATGAAGGGACCGCCGGAAATGGCGCAGGAACCCGTGGCGATAACGTAGCGGGGTTCTGCCATCTGCTCGTAGAGCAGGCGCATGCGCGGGGCCATCTTCTTCACGATCGCACCGGCGATCACCATCAAGTCCGCCTGGCGAACGGAGGCGCGGGCCACTTCCGCGCCGAAGCGCGCAAGATCGTGGTGGGCGGCGCCGGTGGCCATGAGCATTTCAATGGCGCAGCACTTCGTACCGAACATGAGGGGCCAGAGGCTGTTGGAGCGGGCCAGGTTGATGGCCTGGTCCAGTTGGGTAATAGCCACGGAACCGCCTGGAAAGCGCTCCACGATGCCAGGCAGTTTGTCCAGTGCTACACCCATTCGAGAACGCCTTTCCGCCATGCGTACACCAGCCCGAGAATGAGGACAAGTACAAAAATGCCCATCTCGATCAACCCGGCAAGGCCGACGCTTCGAAACACGACCGCCCAGGGGTACATCAGCGAAGCTTCGACATCGAAAACAAGAAAAAGAAGCCCGAAAAGGTAATAGCCCACATTGAACTGAATCCAGGCGTCGCCGATGGGCTGTTCGCCGCATTCGTAGGGCATTTCCTTCAGGCCACCGGGACGGCGGGGCGCCACCAGGTAGGAGAGGATCAATCCACCGGCCACCATGGCGGCCGCGAGAACGATCATCGCGAAAACAAAAAGGTATTCCACGTTCACTCCTCAGCCACGTTTCACGGCCCGTTGGGGTTGCCTGATGTCTGCCCGGATTCGCCTGCGGGCGGCACGGACCTGTGCGCCCTGGGCAGGCACGTAAATCACTACGATACTGCTCAATTCTGTCTGGGTAGAGCAATCGGTGTGCCAAAGGCGACTCTACAGGGGACGGCATGGAAAAAATATGACCGGGCCGGGTTTTACGTGTCGTTTACGCATTGAACACGCGTGTGGATCGCACCGGGGCGGGGCGGGCGTGAACAGTCCTACGTCTTCCGAATGCGCAAGTGCACGGTCTGGACAGGACACATGTTAACAGGCGCAGTACAGTATCGTTCAGTGCTGCGCGATACTGTGCTGTGCAGTGAACACCCACGCCCATAGTATGCTGGGGTATACTCTCCCCCGCATCCGTCGAGCCGGACCTGTGTCTCGGACTTTCCCGAAAAAGCGAAACCTGCCGCTGAATTCAGGGCAGGTCTCGTACAGGCATCGGGTCAGGCTGTTTTTGGGTCACCTAAATCTTGATCATGATATTTCGATCATAGAAGTACCGCGCGGTACCGTAGATAACCCCGTAGAAGATGGCCCAGCCAAGGACGATGTACCACCAGGGCGCGCTGCTGTTAATGAAACGTGAGCCACTTTCGCAGATGCACCATTGGAGCACGTAGATGGCCAGGGGGTTAACTCCCAGCACCGTCAAATTGGGAATCTCCCAGCCCCACACGTCGCAGATATAGTAGAAAAGCAGCAAATTCAGGAAACAGAGGCCTGTGGACCACACGGAGTAGGAGGCCGACATCCAGGCCTTGGAGAAGGGCCAGGCCTCCTTGAGCCCGACCCACTCCGACTGGAGCACAAGCCCGACCAGCGCGAGTCCGAAACCCCAGGCGAGCAGATTCATGGTAATTCGGCGTTGATCGCGCGTGGCCAGGATATCATAGGCGAGCGTTCCGCCGATCATCATAAACGCCCAGCTCCAGTGGCCCAGCGGTCCGCCGTTGATGGGCACGTCCAGCAGGGTCGGACCGATGGGGATGAGCTTCCAGATCAGGGGCATGTTTTCGCCCGTGTATTTCATGGTGCGGTGGACGATTTCGCCATAGGTCGTATAGAGACAGACGAGTTGGTAGAGTGAAAGCATCCCGACGCCGAAGGCGAAGCGCTGCCAGGGCTTCTTGTCCACGACCCAGAGCACGAGCATGCCGGCCAGGCCGATATTGAGCAGGGCGTCCCAGAGATAGCCCGTGTAGATCGTGAAGCCAAGCATGATAATCATGCCGTAGCGCTTGACCAGCCCCATGCGCGCCGCGTGCACATCGCCCTTCGCCATGCGCCGGGTCATGGAAAGACGCATGCCCATGCCGACGACGAACATGAATACGGGGGCAATCAGATCGGCAAAGGTAAAGCCCGCGCCGTGGGGGTGGTGGAGTTGCTGCCACAGATGGGCGAACACCCAGGTGATGCCCATGGTCGTTTCGGGGTTGAGAAGGCTCGCTTCAAAGTTGCCGAAATAGTCGACCAGCAGCATGCCGAAGATGGCGTAGCCGCGGTACTGGTCCATGGAGAGAATGCGGGAAGGGGGTTGGGCGGGAGCGCCTGGGGCTGGCATGGTACACCTCGTTGCGAAAGTGGGACTGCGGACAGGCCGCGCGCGCGGATCGTGCGCGGAAATAGGAACAGGTTGGAATAGACTGGACCGGGCGGGGAAAGATTTCCCCGTAGCGACGTCCTGGATGAGCCCCCCATCGGGCGAAAGCCTATCAGGGTGCCACCGTCAAAATCCAGAGAATCCTTAAGGGCTCCCGAAGAGTCTCATGAATTCCCCAAGTCCTTCCGCCCCCTGGCTCTCTTCAATCGCGCTGGTTCATTTTCCATTTCGTCCACGCGCCTTGCCGTCCATTCTTTCCGGTATACTACCCCTGAATCGTGCGGAAACACTCCGAAAAGAAAAGGTTCCCGATGAATAAACCTGGTTGCTGGTTGCGGTTGTTGCAGATCCTGTGCGCCCTGTTGCTGATCATCTTCATCGTCAGTTGGGGACTCTTCCTCTATCCCGGCTGGGGCATGCCGATGAACAGCCAGCGCCATGGCAATCCGCCCCTCACCCCCGCCTGGGCCCTGGAGCCCTGGGTCTGGGAAGACGACACCAACACCGCCGCCTCTACGCTCGAAATGGTTAATGGGCACCTGGCCCACGACTTCCCCGTGCGCACCGTGCTCATCGACAGCCCCTGGTCCACGCGCTACAACGATTTCATCGTGGACGAAGCGCGCTTTCCCAATCCCGAAGCTTTCTTCCGCAGCCTCGACGAGCGGGGCATCCGGGTCGTGCTCTGGATGACGAGCATGGTCAACAGCGAGAGCAAAGACACCGCCCTGACCGCGTCGTCCGACTGGTTTCAGGAAGCCGCCGACCGGGGCTTCCTGACTAACGGGGACTTCCAGATTAAATGGTGGAAGGGTAAAGGCGGCTTTATCGACTATACCAATCCCGAAGCCATGGCGTGGTGGCAGGGTCTTCAGCGTAACGTGCTGGACTGGGGTGTCGATGGATGGAAGCTGGACGGCTCCGCCACGCTGAACTTCCGCACCAAGGGCGTCATTCCCTGGTTCTATGCGGACACCCACGCCGGTCGCATTTCCACGCGCCAATATATGGACCACTATTACCGGGACGAGTACGCCAACGGCCTGCTGAAGAATCCCGAGTTTGTGACCATGTCGCGCTCGCTCGACTCCGTCGGCCCCTGGGTGCACCCCGAGGGCTTCGCCCCCATCGACGCTTCCCCCGTCAACTGGGTGGGCGACAACACCCACACGTGGGATGAGGAGACTCGGGGCCTCGAGCGGGCCATCCGGCTGATACTGGAGAGCGCGGAGATGGGTTACAGCGTGATCGGCTCAGACATCGCCGGCTACCACGGCGAGGAACCCATCGACCCAGAGTTGTATATCCGCTGGACCCAGTTCTCCACCTTCTGCGGGCTCTTCCTCAATGGCGGCCATGGCGAGCGGCGCATGTGGATGCGCAGTCCGGAGGAGCTGGAAATCATCCGTAAATTTTCCTGGCTCCACCACGAGCTCGTGCCCTACATGTATCACTACGCCGTCACGGCGAGCCAGGGCGGCACGCGCCTCATGACCCCCCAGAGCGATGGCGCGTTTCACTATCTGTTCGGGGAAAGCCTTCTGATCGCGCCCATCCACCGGCCCGGTGGTGAAGGGAAAGTCTACCTGCCTGCCGGAACCTGGCGCTACTGGTTCGATGACCAGACCGTGATTGAGGGGCCCGCCGAATTCACACGCAATTTTCCGATTAACGAGTATCCGGTATTCATTCGCGAAGGCGCGATCATCCCCATGAACATCTCTCGAGAATATACCGGGATTGGTTCGAAGGACTGGGGGGGGCACGTGACCTTCAACATCTATCCGGCGGCGCGCAGCACCGTTACCTACTACGCCCCGGAAGATCAGGCACCGTTGGAAGTCAGCGTGGCGCTGGACGATGGGGTGAATATAACCCTGCAAGGCACGGGACGTCCCTGTATGTTAAGGATATTTCGTGAAGCGCCGCCCGTGGAAGTAACTTTCAATGGCGCGCCGGTCGATCCCGCGGCGTGGCACTTCCTGGCGGAAGAGCGCCGCATCGTGCTGCGTAACCCCGAGGGAGCCACAGGCACGTGGCGCATTCGATGAACCCCGGGCTCCAGGTTGTATTCCTGCCCGCATCCATGATAGCGTGTCCCCACTGTTACCGGAAAAAAGCAACTTTATTTCTGCATAGGAGACTGACCATGACCTGGTTCGATCAAATCGTCAACGGATTCCTTTTCACCCTCGGTGCCGTACTGCTTTTCCTCTTCGGCGCGGGTGCTGGATTCTTCGACGGGTTCTAAGCCCTATCAAAGACAAAACAGTTAATCAGCGTTCCCGGTCTTGATTCGTCAGGGCCGGGTTTTTGCTTTCTCCCGTCAGGGCAAAGGTCACGACCGCCAGTAGTTCCGCAATATGAAAGGGCTTGGTCAGCGTGGCGCAGGCCCCAAAGCGGCGGGCCAGATCGATGAATCCTTCCGGGGCGGTGAGGTCGCGGCTTCCTCCCGACATGGCGATGACGGGAAGTCCGGGAAACTCCTGACACAACTCTCGAATGGTGCTCATACCCTCTTTGTGGGGCATGAAGATATCGGTAATCACGAGGTCCGCTGGGCTC
>JBIJDL010000191.1:0-10458 GCA_044344195.1 Candidatus Hydrogenedentales bacterium | reverse complement strand
ACGGACTCGTGCCGATGTGCGCGAAGGACTTCTTCTGAAATATGCCTTCGTGGGGGACGCGAACCACACCACGGTGAACGGTAGTGCCCTCTATGGGGAGGGCCGGGTCGGTCAGGGCATGGTTTTTGGCGGCGATGACTGGGTGGACACGGGCATGGTCCTTCCTTCCACGGATACCTTTACCATCGAATGCTGGATGAATCCCGCGAGTACGCAGGTTGCTGGGGCGGATATATTTGGGAATCACGCGGACGGCGGAGCAAACGGCATGGTGCTTCAGCAGGAGGCGAATCAGACCAATGGCTGACGACGCAGGGCATTGCCACGCAGCGATTTTCGGCGGCGCGCGGCGGCACGCGGGAAGTCATTCTGGTAGGGTCGGCCCCGCCGGCGGGGGACCGTGCGAAGGCATTTGAGGAACTCAACGCGCGCATCTCGCAGGGTGCAACGGCCATTTTCCTTTCACCATCGGTCTTCGCGGAGGACAACGCGCCTGTCGCGTGGCTGCCAGCGTCGGCCATGGGCACGCTCGGTTCGACGAACAGTTGGCTCTATCTCATGGACGCCTGGGGCAAAGCGCATCCCCTATTCAATGGGTTGCCGACGAAAGGGCTCCTGGGCTATGTTTTCTATCAGAACCTGATTCGTGATCTGGCGTTCAACATTGACTCGGCGCCAATTCGTGGCTTTCGGCGTTTCGACGTCGGTAATGCTGAACAGGCCTTTCTACTTATATAAGGACCTGTAGCTGAACCTCTGGTAAGTATTCTGTGGGGCGATGCCGCGAGAGTGAGAAATCTCGAAATCGGGTATGGGCTTCCCGGTGAACCCGCTGAGACTATCTCCCATACTTCGCCTGGCGACATGCTACGTTTTTCGATCACACTTATCTTCGGTAACAGGCCCCGACACTTACTTCGACGCCGGCGCTAGTTCGAACAGGTAGACGGAGGGGGTGATGACCGGCGCACTGATTACCAGCGGACTGTCACCAGCGAATCGTTCCGTTGCAACGGATTCCAATGCATGCTCTTGATCCACCACGACGCGGGTGACCAATGTCTCGCCGTCCCAAGGCAGGTTGCGGGCGATAATCTCGTAATCGTCGTAGTCTGCTCGATAGTTGCTGACCAGAAGACTGGCTCGCGATTTGTCCCGGGCTAGTCCGGCCAGCACGCCGAAGCCCTGCTCAATGTCGCTCCCATTCGCTTCTACCCGGACGGGCGTATCGAGAAGGCGGCGAAAGGCCTTGAATGCGAAGAAAGTGGTCTTTGGCGCACCGTATCGATCCACAAAGCCCCAACCAAGGGTGTCACCGGAATAGAATGCGGCGACATCCACGGGGGTGTCTAGTAAATAGGGACAGCCACCTAAAAAATTTCAATTCCTCCATGCTTCACAAAGCGTGAGAAAGTCCCGCGCTCCGGCATCCGCTACGCCAGCAGCCTGGTCGCTCAATTGATCGAGCGCTACAGTCAGGTCCAGGTCACCGGCAAAGCCGATGGCAAGCCGCTGCCGAAGGTCTATGTAAAGGTCTTCGCCCAGATGCAGAACGGCGAGACGGTCTTTTACCGCGATGGCTACACGGATCTCCGGGGCCGCTTCGACTACGCCTCCTCCAGCACGCTGGACATTGCCCAGGTGAAGCAGTTCGTCATTCTCGTCATCAGCGAAGAAGCGGGCGCAAGAGTGCTCACGGCGACGCCGCCCGCGCGGTAGGCGTAGCGAAACAGGAACCGACTCATTCTGACAATGTTGTGCAGGAATCAGTAACCATGGAAGTGCACCGAAGGTGGATTAACCTTCGGTCGCCTACCTTCAACCCGGCAAACCGGAACAGCCACCCCAGGAATCTGTCTTCCCGCTTGTCCCCCACTATGAGTTCGCTCAGGAAGCCACCGGTAACGGCGCTACTGTGAATGTGGCAGCCCACCTTTCGTCGCCATGGAGGATAATCGGGACGTGTATCTCGGATGTCCAGGCGAATTGCCCGCGCGCTTGTGGAGCAGCCAGTACACCAACACTTTTCTCACGATGGAGCGGGGACTTTCAGCTCCCGACCGGCGCTACGCAGCCGCACGGGCGCAACGTCGCCCCCTTCATTTCAGGATGGATCCGTTGAAAAGGGGTCAGGAATGCCCCCGCTCCCCACTATCGACGACCAATGAGCAATCTTCCCACTTCCGGGGTCACTCGTCCACAGGGAAATAGCCTCCGGATACCCCATTTTCTCATTGACAGGTAGACGGCCCGCTGCTACTATGAACGCAGAGCCGAGAAGCTCATCAACGAAGGGGACGGGGATGGGGTCTTCAAAACACATCAACCACCAGAACAGCGCAACCGCTGCCACCCAGGACTGGAAGCCCCGCAGCAGCAAGACGCGACCGTGGAAGGACGGTCGCCTTGGGGAGAAGAATAGAAACTGGTGACTGTCCCTATTTGTTCTATGGGTGTCTATTTTGGACTCTCGACAAGATAAAACAAATTGGAGACGCATGGGCCGAAAGCCACAGCTACACTTTTGCAGTCGGTCAAATAAGCAAGGCTGACGGCGGTGATTCTGAGGGCGGTAGTAGCTCACATAATAACGGGTTAGATGTGGATGTGCGTTATATTCGTACAGACCACACTGGGGGCTCGCTGAACGTTGTAACAAGCCCTAGCTCATACGACCAAACGGCGACACAGGAATTGGTGGATTTGTTTGTGGGAGAGGGCGCAACGCATATCATAACAGTACCAGAGGCCGGATTAAGCTCAGGAAGCGCACAGCTTGTTTACGACGCCCCCAGACATAACGATCATTTTCATGTCCGATTTGACGATCCAGACGAAGATTGAGCGATTGTAATAACTTGATGGAGTGTGGCGCTATGAAATTGAGAATGCGGGTTGGCACTTGCGTACTGATCTTATACATGATGCTGGGGTCCAAAACAGTAGCGTGGACTCCAGGGTTTCAAATGAGACCGGGGTGTGGTGTTATGGTTACCGGAGGCTCAACCTACCACAGTATATTTCCAGAATGTAGCGAAAAAGAGATTGATGTTCATGATATACAAAGGGGAAAAAAGGAGACCATACGTTCGGCAATGGAACCTTTCCAAGATATCCAATTGTCTCTCTCATGTAGTTGGATCTCTTTGTATCAACCAGATGTCAGTACATTAAAGGACTCGATCCATATAATTGCGCGCTCAGGTGACGATGAGCGTGTATTAGCGGACGGGCGATTCAGCGCTTGGGGAAAGGACTCATCTGGTGCCGACTGCCTCGCATACATCGTAGGGGACTATAGCGAGTTAACAGGATTCGAGTCTAAGGGCACTTGGCTTTTAAACATGGATTCTGGAGAACAGCGCCAGATTCATTCGCGGGGCGAAGACCTTGCATGGGCTGAGTACGATCAAAGCTTCTATATTGCAGATTTTTCCGACGGCCCTTTGACGATGCCTAAAGTTCAGCGTTACAATTCCACGCGAAAACGATTGGAAGACACGCCATATCATGGGGTCGACTTTTCTCCAAATGGTACGTACTATCTCTCCCGATCTTACGAGGGTTCCGGCATCAAAGTTTATCTCCGGGCATCCAACAAGGACGTAACTGGTCAATACATTTCTATGCTGAATAGATACTTCAATGGAAATCCGAATTTTTGGTTGAGCAGTTCGATGATCGTCTTTAGTTCCAACCGGGTAAATAAGATTAAAAATCGCATAATCGACTTTGACCAATCTGAGGCTTGGGAAGTACAGGAAGAGGTAATCGGCTTCGCCGACAAAGAGGAGACGCAGTTGCTGACCTTGGTTGATGGGAAAGTCGTGACGCGCAAGTTTGAAGACGTGGCGAAATTGATTTACCCGTTGCCAGAGAATTCGGACGCTGTCACGACCACCGCCAAGGAGAAGAAAACGGAATAGGAGCGAACGAGAGAAATAGAGAAATAGGGAGAAGCGCCGGGATAAGTCGGCAAGATGTTGGGAGTGCAAGTCTCCTACAGTGAAGAACAGGTCATCACACTGTCCTCCGAGTCATGTCTGTGGTCCCGTAAGGGGCTGTGGGAAGCGTTGACAGGGGCAGGTGCAGGCTGGGTATTGAGCCGCGAAACTTTTAGTCCGGAGTGCCGACGTCGTTCCCTAGACCGGAAGGCCACGCCGCCTGAATCGAAGTAGAAGCCCAGAGTCAGGCGGACTCCGCGAGGTCGTAGACCCCATGCATGTACCGAAGCATCTTGCACGGAACCCGGGAGGTCCCGCTGTTGGCCCCGCCCTGTAGGCGGGGTCCGCGTGGTCAAGAGAAAGAAAGTACAATCACGATGGACGACAGCGGGAATTCGGACAAACCCATAGTACTGGAGAAGTGCGCGAACAAAGGTTCCGGGGGACCGGAACCGGCGGAGTGCATGGAGGGAAGGGGTTTGGCCAAGGGGAACTCGGGCGAGCAAACCAGGTTCTGGACTCAGGGCCAGTACGACTTGCATCATGCGCTCGACCGGGTAATAATGGGGACAGTCACCTATAAAAGGGTCCCTATTCACCCGCCCCTCGTCCATCCTAACCCCATACCCGCCAACCCCTTCCCCGTTCAGCACTGCAACGTCCGATCGTAATCTATAGAGGAGGTCCATCACCCCTCCCCATAACCGGAGTCATTCCAGCGAGGGAAAACCCCATGCAGACGACCCAACGCGACGTGGGGACGCCATACGCCCGGCATGCCCGCGATCCCGGTCTTCCACGATTGGCTTGCAGCATCAGAACGCTGACGCACGAAGGCAACTCCTTCACGCCGTTGCCGTGTCCACAGAACTACTCGCTGGGGACGACGATTTGCGCGGACACCGGCGCTCAGAACGTCTCGCCCGGCCCCAGGTAGCGCCACTTGCCATAGGGCAGGTCGGCGAGGTGCACCTTGCCGATGCGGATGCGCTGGAGGGCTTCGACTTTGAGGCCGACCAACTCGCACATGCGGCGGATCTGGCGCTTGCGGCCTTCGCGGAGGATGAAGCGGAGCTGGCCGCCTTTGGCACGGGTGACCTGGGCTGGGCGGAGCTGCCGCCCGTCGAGTTCGAGGCCGTGGCAGAGGAGGGCGAGGGCCTGGGGCGTTGCCTCGCCCGAGACGCGCACGAGGTATTCTTTGTCGACCGAGCTCTCGCTCCCGATGATGGTGCGGGCTACGGTGCCGTCCTGCGTGAGCACCAGGAGGCCGGTGGAGTCGATGTCGAGTCTTCCGGCGGGTGCGAGGTTCTGGCGGTGTTTGGACAGATAGACCAGCCCGCTGCGATCGCCCTTGTGGCGCGAGGTGGGCGCGATGAGAGACGCGGCGTTACTGTAGCCGTCCTCCGCCTGACCGGAGACATAGCCGAGGGGTTTGTGGAGGAGGATGGTGACCTGGTCCCCGAGTTCGCCCTGGGCCCGCGGGTCCAGGGTGAGCTTCTGTGTTGGCAGGACCTTCTCGCCCAACTGGGCGACGCGTTCGCCGTCGATAAGGACGAGGCCACGCGCAATGAAGTCGTCAGCCTCGCGGCGGGAACAGATGCCGCGGGAGGCGAGAAGTTTGCTGATGCGGAGTGGTTCGTTTTCGGGGAGTTCAGAGGGCAATGGAAGGGCCTATCAGGGTGCGGTTGGTAGACGGGTATTTTACCTGCTCGGGGCGGTACGCGCAAGGTAAGGCAGGCTGATCGGTGGCGCGGGACGCGTGGCCTCTGCCTGTCTGGTATTTGCGACATCACCGCGCTATCCGGTAGATTGCGCTTCCGTGGTCTATGTTGCCAACCTGTGAAGCGCGAATCATGTCCGGAGCAATACTTGTTGTTGAAGATGAACCCGCGATCGCCGACACGATCGTCTATGCCCTCAAGACCGAGGGCTTTTCGGTCACGTGGCACACGACGGGGGGCGAAGCGCTGGAGGCGATTCGCGGATGCGCCTTTGATCTCATGGTGCTGGATGTCGGCCTTCCCGACGTCAGCGGCTTCGATATCTGCCGGGAAGTGCGCAAGGTATCGCAGCTTCCGATCATATTCCTGACCGCCCGCTCGGGGGAGGTGGATCGCATTGTGGGGCTGGAGATTGGCGGCGACGATTATATGGCGAAGCCCTTCAGTCCCCGGGAATTGACGGCGCGGGTGCGGGCGATTCTGCGGCGATCGGGTGCTCCCACCCCGGTCGAGCCGGAGGTCCGGAGTGCGTCCCCCTGGGCAGTCGATCCGCAGCGCCGCGCGATCAGTTATTTCGGTGAAGCCCTGGAACTTCCACGCAACGAGTACAAGCTGCTTCTCATCCTGCTGCAGCATCCGGGCTGGGTCTATTCGCGGGAGCAATTGATGGACATGGCCTGGGAGGCGCCCGACGCCGCCATGGCCCGCACCGTGGACACCCACATCAAGACTTTACGCGCGCGGCTGAAAAAGGTGCGCCCCGATCTCGATCCGATTCAGACCCACCGGGGCGTGGGGTATTCGCTGAAGGAACTGGCGTGAAGATCCGGACCCGACTCTCCCTGGCCTTTCTGCTGCTCGGCGGCTTGAGCATCTACTGGCTGGTGAACTGGGTGGTGGAGGATCTGCGGTCGCGCTACCTCGCGGCGATGGAGGAGGCGATGGTGGACACCGCGACGATTCTTGCAACGGTCGTTGAAAGCCAGATGTCGGCCTCGGGGAAAGTGCCGGCCGATGCGCTCCGAGAGGTGCTGAAAGAAGCCAACCGGAAGTCGCTGAACGCCACCATCTACGAGTATACAAAGACTCGGGTAAACGTACGGGTCTATATCACGGACAAAGAAGGCATCGTGCTCTACGACTCCGTCGATGGCCGCGACGAGGGGATGAACTACGCCCGGTGGATTGATGTCGCGCGGACCCTGAAGGGGGACTACGGCGCCCGCGCCACCCACCTGATTCCAGACGTTCCCCAGAGCGCCATCCTGTATGTTGCCGCGCCGCTCAAGTTTCAGGGCGAGATCGTGGGCGTCCTGTCGGTGGGCAAGCCCTCGGCGAGCGTGAGTACCTTTCTGGAGACCGCCCGGCACGACATCATTATTGCGGGGCTTTCGGTCGCGGCGGCCGTTCTGTTTCTGGGCATCGCCGTTTCCCGATGGGTCTCCTGGCCAATTGAGCGGCTCACGCGCTACGCGGAGGCCGTTCGCGACGGCAAGCCCGCCCCGCTGCCCCCCTTGGGAAATGATGAAATCGGCCGGCTCGGAAGCACCTTCGAAGAGATGCGCGCGGCCCTTGAGGGCAAGCAGTACGTGGAGGACTACGTCCAGACCTTGACCCATCAGCTCAAGAGTCCCGTGTCCGCCATCCGGGGCGCGGTGGAACTCCTTGAGGAGGAAATGCCCCCCGCGGAGCGCAAGCGCTTCCTCGGGAACTTGCGTTCCGAATCGGGCCGCCTGCAGGTACTGATTGACCGCATGCTCCATCTGGCCGCGCTGGAGAATCGCCAGGAGCTGCGGGACCTGGAGCCCTGCGATCTCGCGGAATTGATTCGGGAAGCGGCGGCAAACGACACGCGCCTCGTCCTCCAGGGGCTGGATACGTTCAGTGTTCGGGGCGAGCGATTTCTGCTGGAACAGGCGATGGGCAACTTGCTCCAGAATGCGCACGATTTCGCCGGGGGCGATGGCCCGATCCACGTGTCCCTTCTGCGCGATGGCATGCACGCGGTGGTCGAAATCCACAACGTTGGACCGGCGATTCCCGAGTATGCGCTGGAGCGCATTTTCGAGCGCTTCTATTCGCTGCCAAGACCCGACACGGGGAAAAAGAGCACGGGGCTTGGTCTACCTTTCGTGCGCAAGGTGGCCAATCTTCACGGGGGTGACGTTTCGCTGCGGAATCAGGACGATGGCGTACTGGCGCGTATGTGGATCTCGACTAGCCTGTAGGCAGGCACTGGCCGTGCTGGAAGAACTGTTCACCACGAAGGCACGAAGCGCACGAAGTAGAAATCGATTCCCGATCGAATGGGAATATCTCCGTAATACGATCCGTCGCTATCTTGTGGTTAATAAGCATTGACCACGGAAGGGCACGGAACTTCACGGAAAGTATATGTTCAACTTAAAGAATACTGACCACGGAGTTCACGAAGGCACGGAGAAAACAACATGAGTGAGGCAAAGCGGAAATGAATTCTCGCGTGTGCGCGGGCCCTAACATCGTACCAGTGTAATTCAATCTCCTTTTCTTCTCCGCGCCTCCGTGTCTCCGTGGTCAGAATTCTTGTCTGTGGCCAGAACGGGATTGACGCCGCCAGATATCGCGAACAGCCAGTGCTCCCATTTCACATGGATTTCACAGAGATTTCCCTTCCACTACACCAGGCTTTCATGGGGCGCGTTTAGCATTTCCTCAGACGCGAACAGCGCAATGGTGCGTGTGCTCGCCCGGAGGAAATACGATGCGAAGTATCACGTGCATGCTTGTTTGCGCTGGGGCGCTGTGCGCCTATGGCGGGGAGGGCGACTTCCCCTGGGAGGAACTCAAGGCGCTGTATCGGGCGCAGATCACGCAGGAGTTGAGCGCTGGCGAGGTCATGCCTGATCCTGCGCCGGTGGTCGTGATCGATGAAGCCCGCTATCGCCTGAATATCGCGGCCGAGCGGGTCGAAGGGGAGCTTGAAATCGTGGGGCGGCTGGTTTCGGGCAAGCCCGTTCCCGTGCCGCTCTTCGGTCCGGAGCTGGTGCTGCGGGCTGGCGGGGAAGTGGCGGGGGCCACGCTCTTACCCGCTGGCGAACAGGGCGGAATCCAGTTCCTTCCGGAAACGGGGGCTGAGTCGTTTCGGGTGGCTGTCTCGTTCCTCACGCAATCGACCGAGGAGCGGGGGATACGTACCTTGACCCTGTCGATTCCGCGGGCCTTGCGGAATCAGGTGCAACTTCAATTTGAAGACGGGCTGCGGCTGTTGGAGGCTCCGGGCATTGCGGGGCCAGAGGGCGAATTCTATCTCGCATCGGGCGAAGTGTTGCAGGTGCGCTATGCAAGCGCCGCAGCGGAACTTGAATCACAGGTGCCCGAAGTTGATCTGTTCACGCGCGTGGTGGTCAGCCAGCGGCGCGTGGTGCTGGAGACCCACGGCGTACCCGTGCGCGGACTGCCCGATGCCACCCTGCTGCGGTTGCCGGAGGGCGCGCAATTGGGGAATACCTCATTGAAATCGTCTGAGATTACCCAGCGCGAATCGGGTGCCTATGTTCTGTCCGGCTCCATAGATTCGCGCCAGCCCTTTGTGGTGGAATGCGCGCTGACCCTCCCGGAGGATGGCGCCGCCCTGAGCTTTACACTGCCTTCCATCGAGGGGAACGCCGGTCGCGAAGGGCGCTTTGTGGTGGTGGAGCCAGACGATGCCCAGGTGTCGGCTCAGGGCGACAATCTTGTTGCGAACATACCCACCGCCCGGCTGGGCGATGGATTTTTCGCCGAGGGTTACGCTCACTTCATGCAGTTGCCAGCGGGGCAGATCCTGACGCTCACGGTAACGCGGTTCCGCGCCGAGGAAGTCATCGACACCGTGTTGGAGTCGCAAGTTCTGCACGTGACCTTCGACGAAACCGGGCGCAGCCTGTCCACCCTGCGCCTCGAACTACCGCCCGAGATCGGGCCGCGACTTGTCCTTGAGCCCGTTGACGGTGGCGAGATTTGGTCGCTCACGTTGAACGGCGTGTCCAAGCAGGTCTATACCGATAGCAACGGCGCCTGGGTGGTTCCGCTCGATGCGGGCCAGGCCTCCATCGTCGAGCTGGCCTTCCTGCGCGAGGGCGTTCCCGTCGGCCTCCACGGCACCCTTCAGGTCAATGTTCCCCGGACAGGCTTCGGGGCCAAGATGCTTTTTGTAGGTGTCGAACTTCCCGATCGGGTTGAACTCCAGTCGGTCGACGGGCCCGTCAATACCAAAGTATCGTCCGAAGGCGGGCTGCCGGAGGGGCTCGCGGACACGCCCTACGTATTCACCCAACCCTTCTACAAGGGCGAGGGCATGGCCATTTCCGTCTCCTACAAAGAACCGGTCAACAACACGAAGTAACCAGGGAGAGCAACATGAACACGAAGCGAATCGCGGCAATCGCCGTCATCTTCATCTTCGCCACGGCGGGCTGGGGCGTACTCGGCACCGCCACCGACGGGCGCACCCTGCGTTCGTCGGAATACCTCGGCGAGCGGGTGGAAGCCCTCTGGGGACTTCCCCTGGTACAGCAGGCGCCCACCTTTTCCGTTGAGGTGCCGGGAACCGAGACTGTGCGCTGGCTGATGCCGACGGCCAACAACATCACGGTGCGCATCGACGCAGACCACCGCCAGAAAGGGTTGATCTGGTACTCCACCTACGTGGCGGACTTCGATGGCATCTACACGATCGTCAACGACGACTCGGTCGTCCAGAAGGTAAAGGTCCATTTCGACTTTCCCGCCGAGGGCGGCACCTACGACGCTTTTGTGGCGTCCATTGATGG
>JBIJDL010000189.1:0-10462 GCA_044344195.1 Candidatus Hydrogenedentales bacterium | reverse complement strand
GGTAAAACACCGTGCCGAGGAGCGTGTAGGATTCCGTTGGCGTCTTGATGCGCTCCATCGCCTCAAAATCGGGCGACTTCGGTTTCGCCGCGAGGAAGAAAAGGTGGAGCGTTTTGTGATCCGCCTCCGCCTGGGGATAGGGGTTCGCGGAAGCCGCCTTGGCCAATGCGGACACCTCCATCACCAGCACCCAGGGTGAAAAGCCGAATCGACCCTCCACCGTCGTACGGATTGTCGACGACCAATGGGCCGCAGTTCCTTTGGACGCTTTGAATACGACATTGCCGCTCTGGATATACGTGCGCACACCCACAAGGCCCAGTCCCTCCAGCAGGGCGGCCAGTTCCTTCATGGGCATCGTGTTGTGACCGCCAACATTAATGCCGCGGAAGAAGGCGATGTAAGTCTTCATGGCGAGATGCTACCGGGGAGGTGGGGACGTGATCAAGAAACGAGTTGACCGCACCCATCCACTGGGACTTGTCATTACCCACACGTTTCGCGAGATAGGAGTCTATTGTTTTAGTCCCGAAGGGACGTCATATCGTAGCCCAGGGTGCAGCGAGGTACGAGCGAAACCCTGGGTATTATGGAAAAATTTAACTAGCCCCAGCGGGGCGGCATAGAAGAACCGGCAAATCCATCCCGGTCTTCTGTGCCATCCCTTCGGGATTCAATGTTTTTGGGTCCGGTGACCCAGGGTTCCGCTCGTGCCTCGCTGCACCCTGGGCTACGATATGCCGCCACTACGTGGCTAATCAGATGCATTTCTGTGATCTGTTGCAGTGACGTATCCTTAAGAACTTATGGGTAATGACAAGTCCACTGGGACGGGCACGCGCGTAAGCGGCCGCTACATTCGCTCGAAACAATGGCGGGCGCGAGTCCGTCCCCATTCACCGGCTTACTTCTGGTCCCACAGCGTCTCGGGGTCGTCCCAGCGCTTCATCTCGGCCGCAAGCAGCGCTTCCATCCGTGCGCGCTGGTCGGCGTAGCGCGGGTCCTCCGCGAGGTCCACCTGAGTCGCGTCCGGCGTGTGGCCCGTGGCGGCGATGGCTTCCGGGGTCTGGTGCTCTTTCAGGTACTCGTTGGGGTTCTCTTTCAGGTTGAAGAGCTGGGTCTCGTGAACCTGGCCCTCCATCGTGTCATATTTGATGAGCTTCCAGTCGCCCTGCTTTACCGATCGCATGCCCGGCCGTGTGCCGCCCGCGTAGGCGCCGTAGAGAACCTCGCGGATGGCGCCCGCTTTGCCTTCCAGTACCGGACGGAAGCTCTGGCCCTCGACGGTGGACGGCGCGGCGATGCCTGCGAATTCGCAGAGGGTGGGGAGTACGTCCATAAGGTAAATGTTGCCCAGCGCCCGGCTTCCCGCTTCGATGCCCGGCCCGCGCACGACGAAAGGCACGCGCCAGGTGTGCTCGTAGAGGTTCTGCTTGCCCATGAGCCCGTGGCGCCCCACGGACATGCCGTGGTCCGAGGTGTAGAAGATATACGTGTTGTCCAGCTCGCCCATGGCCTCCAACTTCGCCAGCACGCGGCCCACCTGCTGGTCGATATTCTCGATACAGGCGTATTCCCGGCCGGTTTCATTGCGCACCGTGGCGGGGTCCCGCGCCGTCATCACGCCCTGGACCGCCACCTCGTCGCGCAGCTCTGGATGGCCGTGAGGAAAGGGATGAGCGGGCAGCCACGTGTCTGGCAGGGGCGGTGCGGCGGGGTTGGCCTCGCCGGGCTGCGCCGGGTCCCAGTCGTTTCGCGCGCCATACTTCGCCAGAAGTTCCGGTGTGCCGTTGCGCGGGTCGTGGGGGTGGGAGAAGCCCAGGTAGATGAGGAAGGGCTCTATGGGTTTCGCGGCCTCGCGTCCCGCCAGGTAGTCCAGCACCTGGTCCGCGTGCCACGCGCTGCCTTCGGCGGCATTCCCCTCGCGGCTGGTCTTGTCCTTTACCGTCTTGAAGCGCTTGTTCGCCTCGTCGTAGCTGTTGCCCAGCTTGCAGGAGCGAAAGGTGTCGTAGCCCGCCCGGTTGAACACCGCGGGGAGGGTCTGCTCCGCGATATCGGCCGGAATTCGGGCCGCGTCGCCTTCGTAGGGGTTGCCCCGGCCCGGAATGTGCCACAGGGAGCGCCCCGTCATGATCATGGTGCGGGACGGCCGGCAAACGGCCCCGACCCAGGAACCCATGTGGTGCGCGCCGTCGAAGGTCATGCCCTCCGCCGAAAGCCGGTCCAGGTTCGGGGTCTGGCAGACGGTGTTGCCATAGGCCCGGAGCGTGCCGGGGGCCTGATCGTCCGAGATGATGAAGAGGATGTTGGGCCGCCGGGTGGGGGACTCCTGAGCGGTGGCGGCAAGGCAGGTCAGGGCCACGGACAGCGACAATAGAATCGATTTCAGGTAGTGCATTGCACCTCCGGGGAAGGCTTGGCCACGTATTTCGCCCGGACGGTGGCCGGACGCCTGGCTAATGATTTCACGGACGGGCGGGGGAGTCAAGTACGGGATGCGCCGGGAAAATTTTTTAGGTGTAAAAACCTATTGCGAGATACCGCCCTTCGGTGGTAGCATCATGCGCTTCGATGACTCTCCCGCGTCGCAAGGGTATCCATTTCCGATGCTCCGGGAAGGTCCGCGGCAGTTATCTTGGCAGGTTTGAATGTGTCCTGTGGATCGTTTTGCCGAGGGCCTCCTTTGTTCCGCTTCTCGCGGAAAAGTCGGTGCCACTCGTGGTATGGAAGGGATAAGGGTAGGGCCCATGAATGATCAATGCCTGCGCACACAGCGCTGGGGGAAGGCGGCCGGTCCGTGGAGCGAGGTGCCGGACGAGCAGTGGCGCGATTGCAAATGGCAGCTCCGCAATCTGGTGCGGACCCCCGAGCAACTTTCCGAGCTGCTGAATCTGCCTGCGGAGGAGACCGAGTCGATCCGCGCCCTGCAGGCTAGATTCCGCTTTGCGGTGTCGCCCTATTACTTCTCCCTCATCGATCCCGAAGATCCGCTCGATCCCATCCGCCGGATGATCGTCCCCAGTTCGCTGGAGCACGCGCCCCTGGGCGTGCTGGACCCTCTCGCGGAAAAGAAAGACAAGGCCGCGCCGGGCCTCACCCACCGCTATCCAGATCGCGTCTTGTTCGTGATAACCTCATTTTGCTCCAGCTATTGCCGCTTCTGCATCCGCAAGCGCAACTGGAAGGAAAGCGGGGAAGCCTCCAGCCGGGAGGAGATCGATCAGGCGCTCGCCTATATCCGAGAGCATGAAGAGATCGAAGACGTGCTCATCAGCGGTGGTGATCCGCTGACGCTGCCGCTCGAGAGGCTGGAGTATGTCCTCCAGTCCTTGCGCGAGATCGACCATGTGCAGTTCGTGCGAATCGGTTCTCGTGAGCCCGTCATGCTGCCCATGCGCATCGGCGACGACCTTTTGAGGGTGCTCGATCGCAACGGCCCGATCTGGCTCAATACCCATTTCAACCACCCCCGGGAAATTACCGAGGAGTCGGCCGCAGCCTGCGAACGCCTCGTGCGCGCGGGCGTACCCGTGAACAATCAGTCGGTCCTGCTGGCGGGTGTGAACGACAGCGTGGAGACCATGCGCGCCCTGGTGAAGGGCCTGCTGCGGATCCGCGTGCGCCCCTATTACCTCTACCACGCCGATCCCGTAGTGGGCGCCGGGCACCTCCGCACGAGCCTGTGGAAAGGCATGGAGATTATGGAATCCATGATCGGCCACATCACGGGACTGGCCGTGCCGCGCTTCGTGATGGATGCGCCCGACGGCGGCGGCAAGATTCCCGTCATGCCCAACTACATCGTCAGCGCCGCGCCTGGCCGGATCGTCCTGCGGAATTTTGAAGGCGCACTCTTCAGTTATCCGGAGGTGGTGGACGACACGGCCCCCACCAAACCCGCTCAGTCCGTCGCGGATCTCCTCTCCGGTGCCAGTAGCAAGATTTCCCCGACGGGCAATAAGCACTACGAGCGTCGGAATGGGAAAAATGGCAAGAACGGCCACAATGGCCACAATGGGCGCTCGGGTCATTCATGAAGGTTGCGATCCTGCACAACCCGCGGCCTGAGGAGATTCCGGTCGGGGTTCCCGATGATGCCTACGAAGAATACGACGGACTGGTAACGGTCCAGGCCATCGCCGGTGCCCTGAAGGGGCTGGGGCTCGAAGCGGAGCCGGTCATCGCGGATCGCACAATGGTCCGACGCCTCGAGGAGGGCGGCTTTGGATTCGTCTTCAATATTGCCGAGGGCAACGGACGGCGTTGCCGCGAGGCGGTGCCTGCGTCCGTGTGCGAATTGCTGGGTATCCCCTTTACCGGCTCCGATGCCCTGACCCTCGCCGTGACCCTGGACAAGGCCACCGCGCGGCGGGTGGTCTCGCCCGATGTGCCCGTGGCGGCCGGGGTTCTGGTGGAGCGCGATGAAGATTTCGTGCGCCTGGACACCCTGCGCTATCCCGTGCTGGTGAAGCCCAACGACGAGGGCAGCAGCAAGGGCATTCGCAGCAATCCCATCGCGCAAGATTCCGCCGAAGCCGTCGCCCGATGCCAGTGGCTCCGGGAGCACTATGGCTGCGCCGCCCTCGTGGAGGAGTTTATCAGTGGCGTGGAAGTCACGGTCGGGATTACCGGCAACGGCCCCGAGGCGCGATGCCTGGGAGCCATGGAGATCGCGCCGGTCGATTCAGCCGCCCCCTTTGTATACTCTCTGGAAGTGAAGCGCAACTGGCGCGAGGAAGTGCGCTATTTCGTGCCGCCCCGGCTGGATGCCGAAGTGATGGACGAAGTGCATCGTCTGGCCTTGACGGCCTACCGACTGCTCGGGTGCCTGGACTTCGCGCGGATGGATTTTCGCCTGGACGCCGCCGGCCGACCCCACTTTCTGGAGTGCAACGCCCTGCCGGGGCTTAACCCCGAGTCGAGCGACATTATCTTCCTTTCGCGCGACACGGTTCCCTATGATTCGCTGGTCCAGGGAATTTTTCTGGATGCGGCGCGGAGACAAGGAGTAACTATCGCGTGAAGGTTTTGATTCTGCATTCGCTGGCGCCCGAGGGTGCGGAACCGGGGCGGATGACCGATGAGTTTGATTTGAGCAGTGCCGTGAACGGTCTCCGGGCGGCCCTGCCCGAGGCGGCCGTGGCGGGGGTGCGCGGCGAACTTCGAGAAGTGCTTGCGGTGCTCGATACGCACCAGCCCGATGTGGTGTTCAACGCCTGCGAAGCGCCCCTGGGCCGACCCGATCTGGAGGCCCATGTGGCCGCGCTGCTGGAGTGGCTTCATATCCCCTTCACCGGATCGGGAAGCGCCGCCCTGGCCCTCTGCCGCCGGAAGGACCGGACGAGCGCCGTGCTCGCCGCCGCCGGGGTCCCCGTGCCGCGCACGGGCGTGTTTCCCTGCATCGCGAAGCCTGCGGACGAAGACGGATCCGCCGGCATCGACGAACAGTCCATCTGCGAAAACGATGATGAACTGTCGCGGGCACGCGCGCGGATCAATGGCCCCGTCGTGATCGAGGAATACCTCGCCGGTGCCGAGTACACGATCTCCCTGTGGGGCAAAGATGAGCCGGAATACTTCTCGCCCGCACACATGGAGTTTTCAAACGGGCTGCGCGTTAACACCTACGCATCGAAATGGGACATCGAAAGCCCGGACTTTGGTTGTACCCGATTGATTTATGATCTGAAGCTTACACCGAATTTTCGCAGCCTTCTTGAAGAGACCGCCCGGGCGGCCTGGCGGGCTGTGGGTGCACGGGGTTACATGCGAATCGACCTGCGCCTGGACGGGGACGGCATTCCCCGCGTGCTGGACGTAAACCCGAACCCCGAACTGGGGGAAGACGTGGGCATCTATCGCGGCGTCACCGAAGCGGGCTGGACATGGGAACAGTTCGTCCGCAAGCAGATCGAGTGGGCCCGATGATCCGCGAGCTCACACCGGAGGATCGCGACGCCATTCGAGGCATGCTGGCCGACTGTGGCGCATTCAGCGAGGAAGAGGTGGAGGTGGGGCTGGAGGTCTTCGACGATGGCGTGGCCGGTGGCCTGGACGGGCCCTATCCCCATTTCGGCCTCGTCAGCGACGGCGCGCTCTGCGGTTATGTATGCGTAGGCAGCACGCCCCTCACCGCCGCCACCTGGCACCTCTACTGGATCTGCGTCCACCCCGATGCCCAGCGCCACGGATGCGGCCGAGCCCTGCTCCAGCACACGGAAGAATTCGTCCGCAGCATGGGCGGCGAGATGATGGTCATCGAAACCGGCGGCCGCCCCGACTACGCGGGACAACGCAGCTTCTATGAACGCAACGGTTACCACGAAGTCGGCAGGATTCCCGACTTCTACAAGCCAGGCGACGACGGCGTTATCTACTGGCGGCGGCTCTAAGAAAATATAAAGCAGGCACAAACCCATACGAACCATGACCACACGACCCGTAAGACCCATCCACCATGACCGAGCCCATCAAATTCCTCAATCTCGACGAGGCCCGATTCGAATGCACCTTCGGCCGCGGCTGTGAGGGCATCTGCTGCCGCAACGGTCGCCCGCCCGTGCGGACTGACGAAGCCGAGCGCATCGATAGCGTCCTGGATCGCGCCCTGCCGCTGATGCGCCCCGAGGCGCAAGCCCTGGTGAAGCGGGAAGGCTACCTGTCCAATCGGCAGAAATACGGTGCCCCCGCACTTCGCGTCGCTGGCGGCTGGTGCGTCTTCTTTCACCGAGGCTGCGTGCTGCATGTGCTCGGTATGGAAGACGGCGAGACCCACCGCCACAAGCCCACCGCGTGCAGCCTCTTCCCCCTGGAGCGGGACAAAAACGATCACTGGTACGTGCGACAGGCCGGCTACCTCGACGAACAGTGGAACGAACTCCCCTGCCTGAACCCCACGGACACAACACCGCTGGCCCGGGATACCATGAAGGAGGAATTGGAGATTGCGAAGAAGGTGATCGAGGAGGGGGAAGGAAGCGAAAGAGAATCGAGATTCATGGATGTCTGAGGTACAAGTCCCTTCGAGTGTTGTACCTTCTCGGGCCGGGCGGGTTTTCTACATGTCGGTGTTCGCCGTGATACTGGAAATCGGTTTGCTTTGCTGGCTTGGCGGGACGCGCGAACGCGCGCGCCAAGCGTTGCTCCCGAGCTACTATCGCGAAGGGCTGGACGCGCTGGACGCGTTGGCGGGCGAGTCGCCTCTGGGTCCGGGCGTGCCGGGTTTCGATTCGCTGGCGCGGTTGGTCGAGGAGTGCGGGGTACTCTATCCTCTGGGTCGTTTCGGGGAGGATATGGGTTCACCGATATTGGTTTGGATGTTTGATCTGGTGCGTGTGGGTGACGCATCTGAGCCGCGCGCCATCCAGCGTATCGCAGGGGTGGACGCTACGTTGTTGGTAATTGAGTTTGACCGGGGCACTTCCATAACGTTCAGTCGGGAGTATCTCACTACGGCGATTGAGCGCAATCCACCCACGCTTTCACTAGTTCGCGTGTTTCTGGCGGTGTGTGCCGCCCTCGCGCTTCACGGGGCGTTCTTCTACGGGGTGGGTGCCGCCAGGAAGCCGCGTTCTGCGTTGAGCGGGGAGAGGGCGGGGCGCTCGTAGAGAATGGAGTCGATCTTCTTTTGCAGCGTCCGCGTGCTCCACTTTTCGATACGACTCATTTCGGCATAAAAATCGCGTTTGAGCGGATCGTCGATGTAGATGATAGGTAAGAAATGCGTCCAACTCCATTGTCTCATCAGTGCGGAGACAATCTCGGCGCCGCACTTTGACCGTCACACTTGGCGCAACGCGTGACGTCCGAAAATTCACTTGTATTTGCCACCCAGTTCCACGCTATGCTGAACATCCAGTTATTCTTCCAGTAAACCTGAGGAGGGGGACATGCGCGCGGTATTCGCTTCGTCAAATCATCGGTATAGGTCATGGGTGGCCGTCGGGGCCATGTTCGGGCTCCTGCAAGGTGCTATAGCCCAGAATTTGCAATTGGACGACGTAATCCAGATCGGGAAGGAGGGGGGCGAAGCCCACGGTACGGCGCTTGCACTGGGTGACGACGGCAGCACTGTTATTGCCGGCTACTTCTCGGGGCCTTTTGATTGGCAGTCGCCCGCGTGCTATCGTATCGAAATTACCGTCGGATGCGAAAGCCGGGCCAGTTTGATGTTTGAGCGGGCTGTTTTTGTCGGCGTGATACTGAAAGGGAATTGAAATGTGGGGACTGGGCGTTATATCTAATTCACGAATCTCGGCAGCTAAGGGCAAGCAAAATCCTTGGTCATGCTCTCTCGGGTGTTTGTGGGGGCTTGTAATTTTTTTGGGCAGTACGGGGGCCTGTGCGGCAGCCGATTCGGATTGCATGGAGCCGGGGCAGATCTCCGTTATCCAGAAGCTGGCCAATGGCGAGGAACTGGAACATTTCGCTTCACCCACATCGGTAGCCATCTCTCCGGACGGGAGGCACGTCTACGCCTCAGCGGGTCTCGGCGAAACACTGATTGCGTTGGAGCGAGAGCCAGAAACAGGCGCGCTTACGCTGAAGCAAACGATTCGAAACTGGATTCCGGGCGGAGGTGGACTCTGGGGTCTGGAGACCGTAGTTTCTCCAGACGGGAAACACGTCTATCACGTGACGGGGTCCGGAATCTGCACGGTGTCTGTTTTTGATCGTGATAGTGCCACTGGGCTGCTCACATTCCGTTCGTATGTCGGTCGCGATTTCGCAGGGGCTGATGGATTGTACTATTCGGCCAATGGCTTGGCCATTACCTCCGACGGCAGACGTCTGTTCGTGGGGAGCCACGATGACGAAGAGGAGGAGGGGGTCGTAACGGTGTTTACCCGGAATGCGGTGACGGGAGCACTGAACAAATCCCAAGAGCTGCGCGGCTCGGATGGTTCCCTAGATATCCCCTTGTCCTTGGCCGTTTCTTCCGATGGCAAGAGCCTTTACTGTACCAATGTCACATCTGACACCGTGTGGCAATTCATGGCGTTTGGCTACGATGAGGAAACTTTCCAGTTTACCCCAACGCAATTTCTGGATAACACAGAAGGCGAGAGTGCTGGATTTGGCGGAATATCTGAGGTGGGCGTTCCGGCGGACGGTCGCCACGTATATATCACGAACTATGGAGGCAAGTCGATTCACGTGTATGCCCGCGACAGCGGGACGGGGAACATAAGCGCCGAGCCCTTGGATTCGATTTACTCAGACAACCCCTCGGACATTGTTTTTACTCCGGACGGTCGCTTCGCAGTGGTGATTGCCGTATTCAGTTCGTCGATAACGACCTACCGCAGAGATCTGCAAGATGGCACTCTCGAACAGATCAGCCAGCTAGTGGGCGATATCGATGAGGGAGAGAATCCGGTGGGTTTGGTCCGCCCCTATGCGGTGGAGTTGGATCCAAGTGGTGAACACGCGTACGTGGTGTCTGGCCGTGAATATGCATTCAACCAGGAAACTCTGGTCGCCTTTGATTTGGGTATCACGAACTGTCCT
Organism: Candidatus Hydrogenedentales bacterium; assembly: GCA_044344195.1. GTDB lineage: Bacteria > Hydrogenedentota > Hydrogenedentia > Hydrogenedentales > JAEUWI01 > JAEUWI01. The sequence continues at coordinate 952 of JBIJDL010000189.1, read as the reverse complement.
GGCGAAGGAGAAGGAGAAGGAGAAGGTGAAGGTGAAGGTGAAGGTGAAGGTGAAGGTGAAGGTGAAGGCGAAGGCGAAGGCGAGGGCGAGGGCGAGGGAGAAGGAGAAGGAGAAGGAGAGATTTCACTATCGGTGATCGCGAAGCAATTGCTCGATGGTTTTGTGATGCTTGATGGCAATAGTGATGATGTCCTCTCGTTTGTCGAATCACGGGTACGGGTGCCCGATTTGACCGCCCTGCAATTTAATGACATCGACACCAGCGACGACGGTTTTTTGAGCAGGGCAGAACTCTCCGCACAATCGGGAGCAGGAGAAGGAGAAGGAGAAGGAGAAGGAGAAGGAGAAGGAGAAGGAGAAGGCGAAGGCGAAGGCGAAGGCGAAGGTCCAATTCCGGGTTGCCCGCTGAACGCGAGCAACATGGCAAAGCACCTCAGCGATGCATTTGGCGATATTCTTCTATTTGGATTGTCCGCAATCGTTCTAGTCATGATCGGGGGAAGGCGCAAGGTTCTGTAGCCGAATTTTCAGGGAGATCCGGTCACGGAGACTACGACTCGTTAATCGTGGACGAGGACTTGCGTGCCGTCGGTTTGCTCTTCGCGGGCTCGGATCAGGGCGGTGCGAACGGCCAGGGCCTGACCTATGCCAATCCTATCCGGCTGGTATTGGACGCGCTCAAGGTGGATCTGGCGTTTTGATTTTCTGCGCAAAGCGGCCGGAATGGCGTACAATAGATTCATGAACACAATCACCCTCGATCAAGCCCGGGCGGCGAAGCCCCGGGTGCATGAACTCTTGCGCGACGTGCCGCAGTTGGCCGGCGTTGGGATTACGCGCGTCGGCGAGGGCTATGCCGTGAAGGTGAATTTGTCCGCCGCGTCGGAGGATGGAATTGACCTGCCGACCGAAGTGGATGGCGTGCCGATTCGCATTGAAATCGTGGGGCAAG
>JBIJDL010000707.1:0-2900 GCA_044344195.1 Candidatus Hydrogenedentales bacterium | reverse complement strand
ACAGCCCAATCGCGTCTTCGATACCTGACCCTCATCCCGCTCCTCCTGGCGGCGTTGCCCGCACTCGGAGATGGAATCCCCGTTGCTCCCGACCGCAGGAGTGTCACCGTGGACTCGTTCACCATCACCCTGAACGAAGCCCAGGTCAAGCAGGTCGAGCAGCGCCGCAAGCTTACCCTCACCGAGGAGCAGATGTCCCCGCTCTGGGCCATCTGCGACACGGCGCCCCAGACTATCGATGTGGTCTCCTCCCAGTACGACAGTTGCGACTGCGGCCTCGGCATCTACGCCATCTGGTGCCGGCCCGGCCAGGTCGAAATACCCTGGAGCAGCGTGGAAGCGGAATTGAACCAGAAAGCGGCCGACGCGGAGCAGCCGGCGGCGGACGCGAAGCCAGAGCCCGATCCCGGCGCGCAGGAATCCACCCGGGTAATTGTCGACGCCGCGGGAAAGCTCTACCTCGATGGGAAAGAGCGCCAGGAGGCCGATGTGCTGGCCCTGATCGATACGCTGCACGAACGCCAGAAGGAGAACGACTGGATTTCCTGGTGGATCACCCTCGACGTCCCGCCCCCCATCGACGAAGCCACCGACACCCGTATTCGCGAGCTCGCAGCCCGCATCGAAGCCCACTGCAAAGCGCGAAGCGTCGGATTCTGGGGCCTCGGCATCAGCGCGGACAAGTTCCGATAGCACTTCCGAGGAGCTCCCGTCCCCCCAAAAGTGCAACGCCCGATCCTATCTTATAGAGGTGGTCGGTGGAGAATCGCCGATCAGCGATTCACTCCTTACCCGCGTCCAACGAACGGCGCGGCCACTGACCTGTGCGAATGAGAAAGGGAGGTATACCGGTTACCCTCCCCCGACACCGCCAGGCAACCCGCGTCACGTGAGAATGCCAAAGGAAATCCACAGGCCACCCTGAGTAAAGTCCGGCGCCGGACAATCCCCCCACGCCCGAACTGTACCCAGTCCAAGTAGACCCTCGCGCTATTCCCGCCACTCGGTCCACTCGGTCCACTCGGTCCACTCGGTCCACTCGGTCCACTCGGTCCACTCGGTCCACTCGGTCCACTCGGTCCACTCGGTCCACTCGGTCCACTCGGTCCACTCGGTCCACTCGCCTACCCCCGCAGATGCCGCCCAATCATCGCGCCGATGGCCTTGTCAACGGCCTCAAACGCTGTGTCGCCCCCCGCGTTCGTAACCGCAAAGAAGGCCATGTCCTTCTCCGGCGCGATCCACACCGTCGCAAACCACAGCGTGTTGCTGCCCCCATGGGTGAGCGCCCGGCCCCCCGCCCAGTCGCGCTCCGTGATGATCCAGCCCATACCATAGTTCCCGCCGGGCAACGGTGCGTGCAGCGTCTTGAAGGTCTCCGCCGAGACGATTCCCCCCTGCCCTTGCGCCCCCTTCAAGTGCGACGCGATGAATCGGGCGTAGTCATCCATCGTAGTATGCACCGTCCCCGCCGGCCCGAGCACCGGTGCATTGTCGGCATTCCGCGCAGTGGGGTTCTTCGGCGACCAACCGAGGAATCCACTCTCATGTCCCCAGGGCGAGCCCGGCTTCGTGGGCGCGCCGAAGCCGGTGCTGGTCATTCCCAGCGGCGCGAACAATCTCTCCCCCATCAAATCCTCCCAACGCTTTCCCGTGACCACCTCCATCATCGCCCCCGCCACCACATAGCCCGCATTGCTATAGGCGTATTCGCCCCGATCTTTCGGGGACGTCGAGAGAATCTGGGCCACGCACGCCACCCTGTCCTCCGGCGCGGCGAACCAGTCGATGTTCGCCGTGATGCCGCTCGTGTGGTGCAACAGCATCGCCAGCGTCGTGTCCCGGTGTCCCGCATCCATTTCTGGCGCAGCGTCGCCCAGCACTTCGCCGATGGTCGTTTCCCAGCGCAGCAGGCCCTCCTCCACCAGCATGCCAGCCACCGTCGCCGTCATCGCTTTGGTGTTCGACCCTAGGTGCCACTGTGCCTCCATCCCAACCGCCACTGTCTCCTTCGCCGACAGCTTACCCACAACGGCCTGCTCCACGATCGTGTCACCGCGTAGCGCAAAGGCCGCCAACGCGGGGAGCTTGTACGCCGCCCGGATACTCTCCAGGTCCTCGACAAGCAGCGCCGCTGACCCGTGCGCCACGACGGGCACATCCCGTTTCGACGTGAGTCCCTCCGGTTCGACCAGTTCCGCCTCCCGTTTCTCCGCCGTCGCCCGCACCTTCCGTCGATTGGCTGCGGTCATCGCAACTTCCTTGATGCTCCGCGTCGCGTCGGGCCCCGTCGAAAGTATGTCCAGTCGCACCGTGTTCTTCGGCGCGTGACCCATTTCCGACAAGACCTGAACCAGGTCCTCCCCAAATCGCTTCTGCCATTTTGCCCCATAGGTTTTCTGACAAAACGCCACTATCTCTCTCACATCGAGCCCGTCGATTGAGAACAGCAAATGCCACTCTCCGTCAAGCTCGACCACCGGAACGTCCTCTCCCCACTGCACATCCGTGAATGGAGCAAGTTTCGGATAGCCCCCCGGATCCATCTTGTATCCATAGACAATGCCACCGATGCCAATCGCCAGAAACACGGCGGCAAGCACCCAGCCGATAACCTTCCGGCGTAGGGAGCATTCGACACGCATGGCACTCATGAGCATCGAATATTCGCCGATTACATCGCCGGTCGTGTTGTCATCAAGTTGATCCAGAAGTGCGAGCAGCTCCCGACGCTGCGGCTCATACTGCGTCCGCGCGACACGGCGGCCCAGCCAATAGGTGAAGCCATAGATCGACGAAACCAGGATGAGGCAAATCGCCATGTTGCCGATCGCTTCCAGGGGCTCGTCGTAGACCGACCAGGTAACATGAACGAAGAATATGGTCATGGCCAAGGCAGC
>JBIJDL010000188.1:0-10501 GCA_044344195.1 Candidatus Hydrogenedentales bacterium | reverse complement strand
GTAATACACCATCAGACCCCGCTTGTCATCCGTCACCAGCCCCGCCTGCCTCAGCACGCTCAGATGCTTGGACACCGTCGAAATGTCCGCGCCGATCATTTCGGTCAAATCGCAAACGCAGCGCTCCCCCCGTGCAAGCTCGTCCACGATGAACAGCCGCGTCGGATGCGCGAGTGCCTTTACCACTTTGGCCCGCGCTTCATATTTGGCCCTGGCTTTTGCGTCCATGCGATATCTCCTCTATTTGGCATTTTAGCCAAATTTATGGCGTCTGTCAAGGTCCCGTGGGAATTTCGCGGGCGAAGGCGTGCCCGGCCCCCCTTATCCGCCCATCCCTGGCAGTCATGGGGCATGGAGGTAGCCTGCACACCGGGCAGGCCCGCCGCACCCCTTACACGATACAGGTTACTCTATCTTCCGAAGATTGTCCAACTTGGGCCCTGAATCTGTGTTTTAGTCCCCATGGGATCTTCGTTTCCCGATGTTCCCATGACGTGGGTGTGGATTCCCACCATGCGCTCCGGCCCGCGAAATACCAAGAACCCGCCCTCGACCCGTTGGCCTCAGGCGATGATACCGCGCTCAATGAGGCAACGCACCACAGCCGCCACGCAATCATCCAGCGAGGCCGCTGAGGTATCAATCCGGAGCTCAGGATTCTCCGGAGCCTCGTAGAGCGCGGTGATACCCGTAAAGTCCCCAATCTCCCCCGCGCGGGCCTTCTTGTAAAGTCCCTTTGGGTCTCGCGACTCGCATACCGCGACGTGCGCATCCACATGAACCTCGATGAAGCGCTCGCCGACGATCTGTCGCGCCCGTGCCCGGTCCTCGCGGTAGGGCGAGATAAAGGCCGTCATGACGACCAGGCCGGCGTCAACGAAGAGTTTGGCGACCTCGCCGATGCGGCGGATGTTTTCCACACGGTCATCCGCTGAAAAGGTCATATCCTTGTTCAATCCATGGCGTACGTTGTCGCCATCGAGCACATAGGTGTGGACTCCACGGGCATGGAGCGCGCGGGCGACCGCGTTGGCCAGGGTCGATTTTCCGGATCCCGAGAGGCCCGTAAACCACAGCAGGGCGGGCTGGTGCCCGTTCAGGCGCGCGCGCTCCTCCGGGGAGACCCCGCTTTCGTGCCAGGTGATATTGGTGGACTGGGATGTCTCAGCCATGAATCAACATACTCCAACACCCGCGCGCCGCGGGCTGCGTTCAAGTTTCGCGTAAATAAGGTAAGATTAGAAGTGTAGCAGGCCCCGCGCGCGGGACGCGACCCGACCGGGCCTTCATCTTGAACCGCGCGGTCCGGTGAACCTATACTGTGCGGGAGAACTGGGTATTGGATATGACTTACGAGAGAAAGCTGTGCCAAGCATGACGGAACACCGATCTGGGTACTATAAAGACGAGTTTGGAAATTGGCAGCCGGACCGCCGGCAGGCCAGCCGGCGCAGCAGCTCCGCGTTTCCCTTCGACCACGAACAGCGCAAGCAGTTTCGGCGGAAGGCGGACTTGGAACTCTACGAGACCGATCACAAACAGATGATCAAAGAAGCTCTCGAAGATTTCGCTGAAGAGCACGGCGGACATCTCTAGGTCCAGGCAAGAATACCTCCACCACCTTCGGGAAATGGGTAGTCACTAGACCTCCATTTCCTTTTTTGTTGCGTGTACGCCGGAGAAAAGCTCCTCCGCTTACAGAATATTCATCCACCGATCGCTGGAAGCCGCCGTTAACCGCAACCCAAGAGTTGAACCGCAAATTCGCGCAAGTTAGCGCAAATTCTCTTCAGGCCGCGAAGAGTCGGTTGTACTTCGTGGTCTTCGTGGTGCAACGGTTTGTTCCGTCCAGTAACTTCACCCTTACTTCAATGAGCGCTCCAGTTCCGCCTGGGCCTCCGCCTGCAACGCCATCGCCGCTTCCCGTCCGGTCTTCAGCCCGCTGAGCACCGCACTCTCCGCCTGCTCGACCAGCTTCCGGATCTGCTGCCAGCCCGCCACGTTGGGCTCGGTGCGCGCGTAGGAAAGGCAGTCATAGGCGCTCCGATTGGAAGGCCAGGCCTCAAAATACGCCTTTATTTTCGGATCCCCCGCCAGCGATTTCCGGAAAGGCACATAGCCTGTGGCCAGCGTCCACTCGGCCATCACCTCCCGCGAGGTAAAGTACTTCACAAAGCCCCAGGCCGCTTCCTCCTGCGGGGCACCCACGGCAAAGAGAGTCACGTTGGGGCCGAAAACAATCGTGGCCGGTTTCGCCGGATCTGCCTGGGGGATCAGGTTCACGGACCAGTCGTCGTTCTTCCCGCCCATGGCCAGGGCCATGTTGGCGCTGCCCGCGCTGGTGCGGAGGGTGAAGGCGATCTTGTTGGCGGCGAAGGCCGCTTCGTCGTCGAAAGTGCGCGCCGCAATCTGGTAGGCCAGTCCTTCCTTCGTCAGGGTCTCAAGCAGTTCAAAGACCTGGATGGAAGCGGGCTGATCGTACTGCAGCCTTCCATCCTTCAGCACTTCGCCGCCCATGCTCAGGATCATGGCGCTGATGGTGGAGCAATCCACCGAGAGGGCGATGCCGGGCTTACCCGTCTTTTCTTTGATCGTGCGGCATTGCGCCAGAAAGTCCTCCCAGGTGGCCGGGGCCTTCTCCAGCCCGCCTTCTCGCAATACACGATGGTTCGCGTACAACATCAGCACGCTCTTCGCCAGAGGAAAGGACAACAGCGCCCCGCCCTGCTCTTCGAAGCGGCAACTCGCAAGCACGGTGTCGAAAAAATCTTCGAGGTCGGCGGGGGTGAGCCCGCGTTCGCCATCGGCCACGTGGGGCTCGAGGGAGGCCACCGCACCCGACGCCGCGTACTGCGCCGTCATGCTTTCATAGGACACCGCCATGGCGGGCAGGCGCTTTGCCTGGATGCTTGCCATCGTTTTCTGGTAGATCTCGCCGTAGTTTCCCGTCGTCTCGATTTTCAGGGGCAGGGGCGGATTGGTGGCGTTGTAGCGCTCCACAATGCCTGCCATCAGCGCCGCTGTTTCTGTCGTCTGGCGGTCCCAGAACACGGCGTGGGCTTCGTCCACCGGGGCGAAGCCCGAAGGCGCGGGCGCGCCGCCCCCACCACAGCCCGCGAAGAAAAGGAGGGTTATGCAGAATGCGGCAATCTTCCGCAATACGTTGCGGGCGACGCCGAACCCTGCTGGCCGCCAAGAACGACCATGGGTGCCACCCACACCCGGCGGAGCGAAGCGGGGGAGGATGTGGGTGTTGGGACTCGGGCTTTGTCTTGCCTCCGGCCCTTCCGCATGACTCCACAGGGCCGTCGCGCCCGTCGTCCGCCTGGGTACCCCTTGTGTCAGACAGGAATGTCTAACCCCCTTTGCGACGCCTGCCTCGGGCATTCTGTGAAGGCGTACAGTCACCATTCTAGATCTCATCCTCACCCTTTCAGCCCGCTGCGCAGGGCCTGATCATCAAAAAACCGCTGGGTAAACAAATACAACAACACACCCGGCAGGATCACCACGAGAGATGCGCACATCAGGAGGTTCAGTCGCACCCCAGAGTCCAGCACGAAGGCCGCCAGCCCGGCCTGGACCACGCGCATGGACGTCTCGCTGGTGACCACAATGGGCCACAGGAGGGCATTGTAGCTGCCCAGAAAGGCAAAGAGAAAAATGGCCGCCAAGGCGGGACGAACCAGCGCCGCGCCCGCATGGCGAATGAATCGGAGGTGTCCGCAGCCGTCCATCTGGGCCGCATCGAAAAGATCCTGTGGCACGGAGAGGAAGGCCTGACGCACCAGGAAAATACCAAAGGGGCTCGCGCACCAGGGCACAATCAGGGCGGCGTAGGTGTTGTACCAGCCGAGTCGGGTCACCAGCACAAAGTTCGGGATGAAGGTCAGCTCAAAGGGCACCATCATGGTGGCCAGCAGCAAGCCGAAGAGCACGTTTCGCCCGCGAAACTCGAGTCGCGCGAAAGCATAGCCCGCGAAGAGGGAGGTGAACGCCACAGCCGCGCCCGCGGTAAAACTGACCAGGAGTGAGTTCAAGAAATAGCGGCCGAACGGCGCGGCATGAAACGTGATCGCCAGATTCTGCCATTGCCACGCGGCGGGGAATAGTGGTCCGGCGTGATCGAGAGACTCGGGCAGGGTCTTGAAGGCCGTGGCCGCCATCCAGAGGAAGGGGTAGGCCATGGCGCCGCCACCGAAGGCAAGCAGGAATACGCCGGCGAGTCGCTTCATTCGTAGTACACCCATCGCCGGGCCACGCGAGACTGGACCACCGTGATTCCGATAATTGCCACGAGCAGGAGCGCCGCTATGGACGCGCCATAGCCCCAGCGCCCGAACTCATAAAAATTGGCGAAGAGATAGAGCACCATATTTTCCGTGGTCCCCAGCGTGTTCCCCCCGCTTTGGGTCAGCGCGTAGAAGGAATTGAAGGCTTGAAAGCCTTTGATAGTCCCCACCACCGCCAGAAAATAGAGCGTAGGGCTCAACATGGGCAGGGTCACGTGACGACTCACCTGCCAGGCACTGGCCCCGTCGATGCGCGCGGCCTCCTCCAGCTCCCGAGGGATGGACGACAGACCCGCAAGCAGGATCACGACCGTGAAGCCCAGGCCGTGCCAGATGTCAAAGGCCATGACGCAGCATAAAGCGAGGCTCGGCCCCACATCTTCCGCGAGGAAGCCCCCGCTCACAAGATGGAGCAGGCCCCGAGGCTCCAGCAACCATTGCTGTGCGGGAAAGCCAAGCCACGCAAGGAGGCGGTTTGCCAGGCCGGTCTGGGGATTGAGCATCGCCCTCCACACGAGGGCCGCCGCGTAGGCCGAGGTAATGTAGGGCAGAAAGTACAGCGTTTTAAACAGCGCCTGGCCCCGGGTCACATCAAGGAGCAGGCGCGCTATGACAAAACCCAGCAGGATCGTCAACGGAATGGTACCGACCAGGTAATAGCCCGTCACCCCCACGCTGTTCCAGAAATCCGGCGACGCCAGCGCCTCCCGATAGTTCGCCAGGCCGCTGAACTCGCCCCGAACGTAGCGACCATCAAAAAGACTAAGGTAGAGGGAGGCCACCACGGGGGCGAAGCCAAAAATCCCAATAGTGAGGCCCGCTGGCCCTACCAGCACCGCCGCCGCGCGCCAGCCATCGCGGGAAGGGTTGCCGCCGCGGGAAAAGCGATCATCCAACCAGGCCAGCCAGTCGTCCGGGCGGTACCAGACGCGGGGGCGCGTGGTGACTGGCGAGGCGCTGGTCACGGCGGCCCTTCCGGAGGAAATGTGCCCGCCAGGACATCCGCAAGCAACGCGACCGTGGCCTCGGAGGCCCCCTGGTGATCAAGCACGGCCTTGCGGGCCCGCGTGCCCATCTGCCGCTGTTCGGACGTGTCTCCCAGCAGCTTGCTGATCGCCATGTACAGATCCTCGGGGCAGGCCACCGCCTGCGCGCCCCCACGCTCCAGCAGAACCTCGGCAGGATCCTCGAAGTTACTCATATAGGTTCCGAAGACGGTGGGGATGCCCAGTGCGGCTGGTTCGAGGGGATTGTGCCCGTTGACCCCCGGATAAAAGCTTCCGCCCACAACCGCCACGGTGGCCAGGGAGAGAAAAGTCGGCATCTCGCCCAGGGTATCCAGAACAAATACGCGCTCGCCTCGCGCGGGTTGCCCGGCGATCACTGCCGAGCGCCGGAGGACCGGCTCGCTGAAAAGGCTCACGATCTCATCCGCACGCTCCACATGGCGCGGGGCAATGACCAGACGCAACTCGGGATACTCCTCGCGCAAGGTGGCCCAGCAGGCCGACGCAAGGGCCTCATCACCCGGTCGGGTGCTTCCAAAGAAGAGCACCGGCCCCTGCTGCCGGAACCCGTTTTCCATTCGCAGTCGCTGGCGATCCCGACCGCCAACTTGATCGCGGGCCGCGTCAAACTTCAGATTTCCCGTGACGCGCATCCGTTCTCGTGGAAGACCCAGGCCCTGGAGCCGATCCGCATAGCGCTCGGACTGCATGCCCGCAGCGGCAAGCCCGCAGACGAGGGAACGATACCACCAGCCCATCCTGCGATAGCGGCGGGCGTGGCGGTCGCTCAGGCGGCCGTTTACAAGCACTACGGGAACGTGCTGCAGCCGACAGGCGCGAATAACATTGGGCCACAGCTCGGTTTCCACCAGAATCAGCACTCTCGGGTCGAGGCGTCGGACGAAGGAACGTGTCGCCCTGGGGGTGTCGAAAGGAAACCACGCCGGATGCGCCAGGTTGGTGCTCCCTTCCGCCCGCGCGTGACCGGCAACCGTGGAGGAGGTCAGAACAATAGGAACGCCCGGAAAGGCGGCGCGGATGCTTTCCAGGAGGGGAAGAACGGTATTCACTTCGCCCACGCTGCAAGCCTGAACCCAGATAGGCCGCGACTCCAGTTCCGGCAGGGGCGGGGCGAAACGAGCCGCCAGCACGTGGTAGCGGGGGTGCCGACGCAACCACCACCGGGCTGGGGCGGCGGCGAAGAAGAGGGCGAGATTGTAGAGGAGCATTCGCATAAGAGAAAACGCGGGCGGTCCAATCGAAATTGGCCGCCCGCGAGGGTCCTTTGCAGGGTCAGGTGTTACTTATTCAGCCGATGCGACATCGAAGAAGCGGGCACCCGTTGAATCGATGATGTCCGGCGTCACGAAGATCAGCAGGCTGGACTGGGTGACTTCCTTGGACTTTCCGCGGAAGAAGTAGCCCAGGATAGGCAGGTCCGCCACATAGGGGAGTTTCTGCTCGCCCTTGATGGATTTGTCCTGCACCAGGCCGCCAAGCACCAGCGTGTCGCCGTCATGCACGATAACGTTCGTCCACACCGCCTGCCACGAGGTCGTCGGATAGGTCAGCACGTTGTCGATTTCGATATCGCCGCTGACGGTTGTGCTCGTAAAGGTCTTTTCACCGATACGCGTGCGCACTTCAGGATTCAGCCAGAGGCGAACTTGATCGTTGTCGCGAATCTGGGGCGTGACGGAGAGGGCGATACCGAAGTTGAAGGGCAGCGCGAAGGGCGTCGTGGCGACGATCGGCTGGGTCGTTCCGTTGATACCCGAGCTGCCCGGCAGGATCGATGTATCCACCGACACCAGGAAGTACTCCGTCGTGTAGTCCACGATGGCCGCAGGCTTGCGGTTCATCGTCGTTACACGGGGCGCGCTCAGCAGCTCGGATTCTTCCAGGCTGTTCAGGTAGTCAAAGGTCACCGACAACTCATCGCCGCTGCCGTTATCCAGAATGGACGACACCAGGTTGAAGGTCGTCGAGGCCGGGCCGGGGCTGACCGCCGCACCAACCACCGTCTCGCGAAGGGTGTTGCTGAAGGCGTTGGAGCCGTCGGGACGCTCGTCAAGACCGATCTCCTCCAGCACGTTGTCGCCGTTGATATCGTACTCGTAGGTCTCTTCTTCCAGACCCGTGGGAAGGCGGGCACCGCTGTTGCTCTCGGTGCTCACATCCCACTTGAAGCCGACCTTGTCCAGGTCGGAAACGCGGATCGTAAGGAACTTGGCTTCGATGCTCACCTGCTTGGGCGTAACGTCCAACTGGGCAAGCTGCTCTTCAAAGGCCTCCAGGTTCGACGGCGTGTTGCGGACGATGAGCATGTTGTTCGCCGGATTGTAGATCATGTCTGACAAGCGTTCTTCAGACGACGGCGCGTATACATCGGGGATAAGGCGCTGAAGCAGCGTCAGAATCGGAGCATCGCCGCCGATGGAGCTGGCACCCGTTCCGCCGAGGCCGGCACCCTGATCGTCATCTGTACCGGCATTGCGCTGGGCACTTACACTACCTGCACCACCACCGCCAGCCTGACCGCCTGTACCCGTACCTCCGCCATCCAGACCGACGATGAAGTTGGTTGCGGGCGTTTCACCCACCATCTCATCCGGGTACGTCGAGAACAGATCAGAGATATTGCTCGTCGCCGTGACGTCGCCGCCGCCGCCGCCGCCGCCGCCCTGGCCGCCGCCGCCAAAGCCGCCGCCCTGACCGCCGCCGCCAAAGCCGCCGCCCTGACCACCGCCGCCAAAGCCGCCGCCCTGACCGCCGCCGCCAAAGCCGCCACCACCACCGCCAAAGCCGCCGCCGCCACCGCCAAAGCCGCCACCACCGCCACCAAAGCCGCCACCCTGACCGCCGCCGCCAAAGCCGCCGCCCTGACCGCCGCCGCCAAAGCCGCCACCACCGCCACCAAAGCCGCCGCCCTGGCCACCGCCGCCAAAGCCGCCGCCCTGACTACCGCCGCCAAAGCCGCCGCCCTGACCACCGCCCTGACCACCAAAGCCGCCACCGCCACCGCTACTCATCGGACTCACGGAGAATTGGTTACGAAGTACGAGTTTGAAGAGGGTTTCAGCACCCGCGTTGCGTAGTTCATAGTAGCGCGTGTCCAGGTCTTCAAAGGATTCGCGCTGAATGATCTCGGGCTTGCTGACGAAAAGGAAGCCGGGCTCTATGGAGTAGGACAGGCCGAGAGGACGAAGGAGCGCCTTCAGGGCCTCGCCCAGGGGCGTGTCCTTCAAGTTGATGTAGGGGATCATGCCGTCGCTCTTCGGACCATAGTATTCGTCCAGAGAGTTCAGGTTGAACTGGCCGGTCTGACCAAACTGACCGGGCTGGCCGAACCCGCCACCGCCAAAAGCACCGCCGAAACCACCGGCGGGCTCGTCGTCATCGGACTGACGGCGGGATGCTCCTACGCTACTGTTACCGGGCGCATTGAATGCACCGGGCGCGGGCTGGAAGGCACCTGGGGCGCCGAAGCCGGGCTGGCCGGGCGCGACGGCCGTGGCAGCCACTTCGTCCCGCTCCGGTTCCACCGCGCGCTTGTCGATAACCACGTTAAGTTCGAAGCTGTCCTGGATAAACTCCATGACGTCCTTGATGTGGATATCTTCAAATTCGATATTTACCGGCGAAGTGAGCGTGCGCTCGATCTGAGTGACCTCTTTCTCCGCTTCAAAGTCTTCTTCAATTTCCGGCACGCGGAACACGTACTGTTTGATACCCTTGGGATCCGCGCCTTCCGGAAGCTGCTTGGACTTTTCCACGTACTGGCGGATCCGGTCGCTGTCCGTTTCGACCTGGCGCTGGTCGTCCTGCATGGACTCGCCGCTCTGGCCCAGCGAGGCCGTGTGAAGGCCTTCCTTCGCTTCCTTGTTGTCGGGGTCCAACTGCAGCACATGGCTGTAGATTTCCACCGCCTGGCCGTAAAGATGCTGCTCAAGATAGAGCTTGGCATACTTCAGGTGCTCTTCGACGCGAATTCGCTTGACTTCCTCGGGGGAAAGATCGGGCGTTTCCCCGGCGGTGAGACTCTCGGGATCGAAGGTCTCGAAGGCCGGCATCGCTCCGGGGTTCTGCCCGGCAGCTTCCCGCGTGACCTTGCTGGTGCACTGCTTCAGGTATTCCTTCGCTTCGGCATAGTCCGGGTTCAACGCAAGCGCGCGATTGAATTCGGTCTGGGCGTCGCGGTAGCGCTCGCCCTTGTAGTGTTCGACGCCGCGCCGGAATGCCTCTTCCGCAGGCGTAAGCGCCGCGGCTTGGGCAAGCACGATTTCTGGTTGCGACCCCTTTTCTGTTGCTGCGTGGCCGCGCTGGTCGCCGTGCGCCATCACGGGGAGGATGAGCGCCATGGGAGCCACCAACCAACCCCAGACTTTGGCGCGCTTGTAGCCGTTTTTCATTACCTTGTCTTCCTTCCGCTTGTTCTCAGCACTATCCCGAAATGTGCACCATAGCCGCAATCCGCGCCCACGCCAGCTCTTAGGGTAACCTGAGGGTAACCGTTTTCGCAAAACGTTCCGCATACACAACCACCGATCTCTCATCGGGGTTGATCGACTCCACTTTAAACTCTTCGAACTCTTCACCCTCGTCGTACCACTTCTTGGCCACGCCCGTCTTCAACTGGACACGCCATTTGCCTTGAACTTCTTTCATATCCAGCAGTTCGAGGCCGGCTTCTCTCCCCGTCAGACCGGTACCACCCTCGGTCGGAGCGTCGGAGAAATAGGTAAATGCGTTGCTCCGGTAGAGCCCGGCATATTGCCCGGGCGCATCCAGTGGAGGCCGGTTGGGCGGCGGCGCGGGCGGGTCGGGCTTCCCGACAACTTCGTTCGCAGCCGCTTCCAGCTCCTTGGGCACAAAGAGCTCGTAGACCTTGAAGCCCAGCACTCCCAGAAGAGCAACCAGGACTATACGCTCTTTGAAGCGCCAGATTCCCTTGAAAATCTTCTGTAATTTATCCATCCATCACATCCAGTCCGGCTTCCGGGGCACACTGCACCCGATGACCGCAAGTTAGTTGGTGAAGAGCACCGTGCGTTTGAACCATTTCCAGAACTTCGCTACTCCCGTGGGCTCCACCTGGGGGGTAGGTTCTTCGTCATCGCCCATCGACAATAGACTCCGACGGTTGCCCGGCTCGAGCATGGCCGGCGCCCGGTTGCCACCCAGTGCGGGCACCGCTGCGAC
>JBIJDL010000705.1:0-2913 GCA_044344195.1 Candidatus Hydrogenedentales bacterium | reverse complement strand
CTTGCCGTCCGGCTTCACCATGGTGTATTCCCACTTGATGGTGGTGAAGGCGAGGGAGCCTTCTTCTGTGGGCAGTTCACCGTCGCTGCCGGTGGTATTGATGCTGGCAACGATGCTGTTGGTCAGGGTGATCCGGAAGTAGACTTCGGCCTTTTCCGTGGGGCGGACGGCTTCGATCACAATGGTCGGAATCACCTTGGCCGTCAGGCAGTACTGGAAGAGCTGGACGCTGGAGCGGTCCATGGCTTTGTTGAAGCTCATGACTTCCAGCGTGGCGCCGCCGGTGGTGAAACCGCCGGCTGCGGAGGGCGTACCGCCGCCTTCAATGTCGTGGGCCATTTCCTGGCCAAATTCGGTGATCTCCAGCCATCCTTTGTGGCTTTCGTCTTCGGATTCACCCGTGATCCCGTCAATCTTCATGAAGAATGCGTTTGCCATGCCGTATAGCTCCTTGTTCGATTAGGTTGCGCGCGGTATTGCCACCCCGACGTAACACGTTTCACTTTAAGTACGGTACCCATTTGAAATCCGGCTCGGGCCGCCGCGTTGGCGGCCCGTTCCGGCATCATACATTTCATCGGACGTTCAGCACTCAGCCCTTTTCGGTGGGGAGCTTGGATACCAGCCGCAGCGAAGCGGACAGGCCTTCCAACTGGTAGTGGGGACGGAGGTAGAACACGGCCGAATAGTAGCCGGGATTGCCTTCCACATCGGCCACTACGACTTCGGCGGCGGCCAGGGGGCGGCGGGCCTTGGCTTCATTCGAGGCGTTCGCGGGATCGGGCTCGACGTACTGGCGAATCCAGTTGTTCAGCCAGGTCTCCATGTCGGAGCGCTCAGCAAAAGAGCCTACCTTGTCGCGCACGATGCACTTGAGGTAGTGGGCGAAACGACAGGTCGAGAACAGGTAGGGCAGGCGCGCGCTGAGGTTCGCGTTGGCCGTCGCATCCGGATCGTCATATTCCTGGGGCTTCTGGAGGGACTGAGCGCCGATAAACACGGCGTAGTCGGTATTCTTAAAGTAGGACAGGGGCATCAGGCCGCACTTGGCCAGCTCGGCCTCGCGACGGTCGGTAATGGCGATTTCGGTCGGGCAGGTCATGTCCACGCCGCCGTCGTCCGTCGGGAAGGTGTAGCAGGGCAGGCCCTCGACGGAGCCGCCGCTTTCCACGCCGCGGATTTGGGAGCACCAGCCGTAAAGCTTGAAAGAGCGAGTGATGTTCGCGCCCATGGCATAGGCGGCGTTCGCCCAGGTAAAATTCGCCTGGTCGTTGTTGACCACTTCTTCAAAGTCGAAATCGTCGACGGGGTTTGTCTGGGCGCCGTAGGGCAGGCGGGACAAGAAGCGCGGCAGGGTCAAGCCCAGATAACGCGCGTCTTCCGACTCGCGCAGGGAGCGCCAGGGGGCATATTCCGGCGAGGTGAAGAGCTTATTGATATCGCTCGGATTGGCCAGTTCCTGCCAGCTATCCATGTTCATCAGCTTGGGTGAAGCGGCGGCGATAAAGGGCGTATGTGCTGCGGCAGCGACCTGGGACAGGCCCTGCAGGATTTCGACGTCCGGAGCGCTGTGATCGAATTCATAGTCACCCACGATACAGCCAAAGGGTTCGCCGCCGGGGGTGCCGTATTCCTCTTCATACATTTTCTTGAAGAGGGGGCTCTGTTCCCACGCGGTACCTTTGAATTTCTTCAGTACCTTCGCTATCTCTTTTTTGGAGATGTTCAGCACGCGGATTTTCAGTTGCTCGTCGGTCTCGGTATTGGCAACCATGTATTGGAGGCCGCGCCAGGAGCCTTCGAGCCGCTGGAAGTCCTCGTGGTGGATGATCTGGTTTACCTGAGCGGAGAGCTTGTCATCCAAGCTCTTGATGATGAACTTAATGGTCGCCGTGGGATCCGCGGGATCGACCTCCCCCTCCTTGAGGGCCTGGCGGGCCAGGGTGCTGATGGATTTCTGGATGGTCTCGCGGGCGGCCGAGGATTTCGGCTTGAACTGCGAGTCGATCAGGCTATCGATCTGGGTTACTTCCAATGCGCCTTCGTCAAGTGCTTCGGCCATGATTATTCACCTCCGCCCAGGGCTTCAAGTGCGGCCTTGTCACCCAGGATCTTGCCCAGCAGGTTTTCCGCGCCGCTCTTTCCGTCCATGTAGGAAAGGAGGTTGGAAAGGTCCCGGCGGGCGGTTAACAGCTCGTTCAGCTCTTCCACGTTTTCGGCTACTTTGCCTGGGGAAAAGTCATCCATCGATTCAAAGGTCATTTCGACGCTCAGGTTGCCTTCGCCCGACAGGGTATTGGGCACTTTAAACGCCACGCGCGGCTTCATGGCCTTGAGGCGGGTATTGAAATTCTCGGCGTCGATCTCCAGCAGATCGCGATCGCTCACGGGCGGAAGGGCTTCGGCCGGGTTCCCCGACAGGTCCGCCATCACACCCATGACAAAAGGCAGGTTAATCTTCTTCTCGGCCCCGTACAGCTCAACATCGTACTCGATCTGAACCCGGGGGGCTTTGTTACGAGCAATAAATTTTTGACCACTCTGTTTTGCCATGGTGCTCCTCGCCCTTTCTCTGTACAGCGACTCCGGTGCCCGCGCGGGCAACGGCCCCGCTGCCGTTAAGATTCTCTACAGCCGGACTCGCCGGTTCCTTTAATTATCATCCTCCGATGAGCCTCCCCCGGAGTTCATGGAACCCGAGAGCGACGAGCCGGTGATGGTCTGGATATCCGAAAGCGCGCCGGGCGACAAGTCGGAAATAATGTCGAAAAAATTCGCCGTAACCAGACGCTCGGCCCGCTTCATGATGAGCGGCACCGGGCTGGACGGTTCGTTCTTGTTGTAGTACTTGTAAATCAGGTCGAAGGCTTTGAGAACGTCCTGCCGCGTATTAATGCCGACCGTACCCATGTC
>JBIJDL010000187.1:0-10586 GCA_044344195.1 Candidatus Hydrogenedentales bacterium | reverse complement strand
ACTTCGAGACCGAATACTCCATGCCCTACTTGTTCACGCCGGCTCCGGCGGGCAGCAACACGTGGTGGGAATCCCTGATTCTCTTTGCGGCCCTGTCGCTGACGACCTACATGGTCTTCAAAGCCCGGTCCCGGCGCGGCCTCTTCGCGATCAGCGTGTTTTCGTTGCTCTTCTTCGGCTTCTACCGCAAGGGCTGTATCTGCCCGGTGGGCTCCACGCAGAACGTGATGGCGGCCGTGTTCCTTCCCGATGTCGGTGTTTCCTGGGTTGTGGTTTCCTTTTTCGTCATGCCGCTGCTCTTTTCCCTGTTCTTTGGTCGCGTCTTCTGCGCTTCGGTCTGCCCGCTGGGCGCGATCCAGGAATTGGTGGCGATTGCCCCGATCCGCATCAACCCCGCGCTGGAGCGGGTGCTGGGTCTGGGCAAGTACATGTACCTCGGCCTGGCCACGCTGGGCGTGGCTACGGGCGCGGGTTTCCTGATTTGCCGGTGGGACCCCTTTGTGGGGCTCTACCGCATGGGCCACAGCTACAACATGCTCATCGCGGGCGCGCTGATGCTCCTGGTGGGCGTCTTCGTCGCGCGGCCCTATTGCCGTTTCTTGTGCCCCTATGGCGTGCTGCTGGGTTGGATGTCGCGCTTTTCCAAGTTCCACCTGGAAATCCCCCCCTCCCCCTGCGTCGAGTGCCGCCTGTGCGAGGATTCATGCCCCTATAACGCGATTGATATGCCGACACCCCGGCACCTGGTGGAAGAGCCCGTGATGGGCAAAAAGCGCACCCGGCTCCTGGTGTTCCTGGCGCCCGTGTTCATCCTCTTGGGCGCTGTCGGCGGATATCTCTTCCACGAGCCCCTTTCCCACATTCACCCGACGGTGAGTCTGAGCGAGCGCATCGCCAAGGAAGACCGGGGTATCATCAAGGGTGAGGTCTACCTCGAGTCAGATACCTTCCGCAAGGAAAGCAAGACCGCCGCTACGCTTCACGCCGAGGCGCTGGCGGTCACCGAGAAGTTCAAAACGGGAAGCGCGCTCTTTGGCGCCTTCCTGGCCCTGATTATCAGCATCAAGCTGATCGAGTTGTCGGTTGTGAAGAAGCGTACGATTTTCGAGCCTCACAAGGAGACCTGCTTCAGTTGCGGCCGTTGTTATCCTTATTGCCCTGTTGAAGAAGGAGCGTAGTACCCTGGAATGCTTGAGAAACGGGAGTTTGACAAGAGCGATTTTTTCTGGCGTCTCTCGACGACGGTGACGATAGTATCGGGCCTTTTTTCGGTTCTCATATTTATCTTACTGGTGGTGAACTACTTTCAGGTCACCCGGCTCGACCCGGTGAATCACGAGTTGCTCACCCAGATGCGACAAACCTATGCCTCGCTGCCTGAAAAGGACGCGGCACTGGCCGAGCGAATT
Organism: Candidatus Hydrogenedentales bacterium; assembly: GCA_044344195.1. Lineage (GTDB taxonomy): Bacteria > Hydrogenedentota > Hydrogenedentia > Hydrogenedentales > JAEUWI01 > JAEUWI01. The sequence goes on along the minus strand of JBIJDL010000187.1, from coordinate 9,177 downwards.
CGCGATTTGGATCTGATTACGCGCAGGGTTTTTTTCACGAGCCAGACCTTCCTGCAGGGCGGTGCGTGGATGATGCTGATTACGGTATCGATATTCCTGATCGCATTCAAAAACATGATCCGCTGGCGCCCGCAGGTGCCGGAACTGGCGGATATGCCCACGGCCGATAAAGAGTTTCTCGCCTATGCCCAGTCCAGGCATCTCATCACATGGGCCGGGATTGGTTTGCTGGCGGGAGGCATGATGACCTCGTATTTCACCGAGAGCGCCCTGACGGCGGAAATGGTGGATGCAGCAACCAAAGTGGCATCATCCTCCGACGGCGCGGCCCCGACCGGTGATATCCCTGCGGCGCCCGCTGTGGCGGCGGTTCCCGCTCCCACTTGGGATGATATGCTGGTAAACTGGCCCAGCTTCCGTGGACCGGGCAGCAACGGGGTGGCCCATTTCACCACCGCACCCACCACGTGGGACGTGGACGCGGGCACGAACATCACGTGGAAGGCCGATCTCACGCTACCCGGCAAGAATTCGCCCGTATTCTGGGGCGGCAAGCTCTACATCAGCGCAGCCGATGAAACGACCCGTGAAGTCCATTCTTACAATGCGGACACGGGCGAGTTGCTGTGGAAGCAGACGGTTCCGACCTTCCCCGGAACGCCTGCGGAATCACCCAAGGACGTGATGGAAGATACCGGATTCGCCGCGTCCACAATGGTGGCCCATGGCGATATGGTCTTCGCGATTTTTGCCAACGGCGATCTCGTGGCCTACAAGTCCGATGGCACCCAAGCCTGGGGAAAGAACCTCGGGGTGGCGAAGAATCACTACGGCCATTCCTCCTCCCTGCTGGCTTATGACAAACTGTTGTACGTGCAATACGACGATTCCGAGACGCCGCGACTGCTCGCCTTTGATACGGCCACCGGCAACGAATCGTGGACGGTGAACCGCAAGAAGATTTCATGGGCGTCCCCCATCTTCGCGAAAACGAATGTGGGCGATCACCTGATCCTCACTTCCGAAAAGGATGTGGACGGCTATAATCCCCTGACCGGCGCGCCGCTGTGGACCGTTGAGTGCCTGGGCGGTGAAGTTGCGCCGTCGGCGGCCTACGCGAACGGCATGGTCTTTGTCGCAAACGAATATGCGATGGCCAACGGCATTACACTCGGCGGGACGCCGGAGGCGGTGGAGGCTGCGGTCACGTGGGAGTTCGATGAACTGCTGCCAGAGGTATCCAGTCCGGTGGGGGATGGCGATCGTTTTTACTACGGCACGACCGTGGGCGATATTGTGTGCCTCGACGCGAAGACCGGAGAGAATCTCTGGACGCAGGAAGTCGAAGATGGTATCGACGCTTCACCGATTCTCGTGGGTGACCGGCTCTATCTCGCAGACAAGAGTGGCATCATGTATATTTTCCACGCCGGCGCGACCTACGAGGAGCTGGGCAAGTTGAAACTCGGTTCGGCCTCCTATGCCACACCGGCCTTCCTGGACAAGCGCATTTACGTCCGTACCCCGGAACAACTCTACTGTATCGAGGCGCCATGACACTGGACACGCTGGAACTGGACATCAGCCACATCGACGCGATTGTCGAGGCGAAAGGCCGGGGCCCGGAGGCGGTTATCCCGATCCTCCAGGCGATCCAGTCGGAGTACCGCTACCTGCCCAACGCGGCCCTTGAGCGCGTATGCGAATTGACGGATATCGCGCCCGCGTCCATCGAGGGCGTGGCGACGTTCTATTCCCAGTTCCGGCGCGAGCCCGTGGGCGAGCACGTCATCAGCCTGTGCGATGGCACGGCCTGCCACGTGAAGGGTGCCGAAGATGTCCACGAGGCGATGGCGGAACGGCTGAATCTGAAGAAGGGCGAGGACACCGACGCCGAACGCAAGTATACGATCCAGAAGGTGGCCTGCATCGGGTGCTGCTCCCTTGCACCCGCGATGCAGATCGATGGGGTCACCTACGCCAACGTAGCTCCCGATTCCGTGGCGGCCACGTTGCGCGACTTTGAGAATCGTGAGTCCAGGAAGGGCGCGCCCGACCAGCACATCCACCGCAACGTGGTGGAAAACGGCTCGGAAATCCGGATCGGCCTGGACTCCTGCTGCGTGGCCGGTGGGACCGACCGTATCGAAGCGGCGGTGGAAGAAGCTCTGGCCGGCATCCACTCGACCGTGCCCATCAAGCACGTGAGCTGCGTGCACATGTGCCATCAGGTGCCTGTGCTGGAGATCATTCAGGAGAATAAGGCTCCCGCCATGTATCTCCGTGTGACGGTGGACGACGTGCCGGCCATCATTGCGCGCCATTTCAATCCTCAAAATCCCCTCACGCGCCTGCGATCCGCCGCCTTGCGCTGGGCCGATAGTCTCTATGTGGACGCAGACACGAGCGAGAATGCCGTGAAGCGCCACGACGGGAATGTGCGCGATCCCCAGGTGACCGCTTTCCTTGGCAACCAGATGCACATCGCCACGGAATACCATGGCGAGATGGATCCTTACAGCCTGGATGAGTACCTGAAAAAGGGCGGCTTCGCGGCGGTGGAGCGGATCCTGTTTGGCAAATTGACTGGCGATGTGATGTTGTTCCGCCATCAGAAGAAATCCCTGCGCGACCTTCCAAAGAGTGACAAGGCGTGGACCGCCCAGCAGATCATCGACGAAGTGCTGGCCAGCGGTGTACGCGGCCGCGGCGGCGCGGGCTTCCCCACGGGAAAGAAGTGGCAATTCGTTCACGATGCCCCGGCGCCGACCGGCAAGAAGTATGTAATCTGCAATGGCGACGAGGGCGATCCCGGCGCCTTCATGGATCGCATGATCCTGGAATCCTACGCCTACCGCGTGATCGAAGGGATGATGATCAGCGCGCTGGCCGTGGGCTCGGACGATGGCATTCTGTACATTCGCGCGGAGTATCCTCTCGCAACGAAACAGATGCGCCGGGCCATCGAAGACTGCATGGCTGCCGGAATCCTCGGCGAGAATTTCATGGGCACGGGCCGCACACTCCACTTGCGCGTGAAAGAAGGCGCGGGCGCTTTCGTGTGCGGCGAGGAGACGGCGCTCATCGCCTCCCTCGAAGGCAAGCGCGGCATGCCCACCATGCGTCCCCCCTACCCCGCCATCTCGGGGCTCTACGGTTGCCCCACGCTGATCAACAACGTGGAAACGCTCTCCGTGATCCCCTGGATCGTGCGCAAGGGTGCGGCGGAGTTTGCCAAGCTCGGCACGGAGAAGAGCAAAGGCACAAAGGTATTCTCGCTGGCCGGCAAGATCCGCAACGGCGGCCTGATCGAAGTGCCCATGGGCATCACGATCCGGCAGATCGTGGAAGACATCGGCGGCGGCATCGCCAACGGACGGAAGTTCAAAGCGATCCTCGTGGGCGGCCCTTCGGGCGGCGTGATTCCCGCCTCCATGGCCGATACACCGGTGGACTACGAGGCACTGTCGCAGATTGGCGCCATGATGGGCTCCGGCGGCATGGTGGTGCTCGACGACTCCGACTGCATTGTCGAGATGGCGCGCTACTTCCTCTCCTTCACCCAGGACGAGTCCTGCGGCAAATGTTCGCCCTGCCGCATCGGCACCATGCGCCTGAAGGAGATGCTCACGCGCCTCTGCAACGGCCAGGGCAAAGAGCAGGACATTGAAATGATGGAGGAGCTGGGCAAGGTCGTGAAGAGCCAGAGCCTCTGCGGCCTGGGCAAGACCGCGCCCAACCCGGTGCTGACGGCACTCATGTATTTCCGCGCGGAGTTCGAGGCGCACATCGCGGGCCGGTGCCCGGCGGGCAAGTGCAAACCCCTCATCGACTACTGGGTGGAAGACAACTGCATCGGCTGCACCAAGTGCGCCCAGGTGTGCCCCGTGGATTGCATCGAGTCCGCGCCCTACAAGATGCATCATATTGATTTGAGTATCTGCACGCGATGCGATTACTGCCTGGTGGCCTGTCCGGTGGACGCCATCAAGGCGGGTTCGCGGGTATAACAGGAGTAAATCGTAAATAGAAAGCCTCTCCTCGCTCCCAGGCTCTGCCCAGGAACGAGTGGAAAGTGCTACCGCAAAGTATGCTGCGAGTCCAATGGAGAAGTTTGGGACATGATTTCAGTCCGACAACAATGGATAGACGCAGGATGCCAGTTAGCCGATGATCCTGCCTTGAAAATTGAGTGCCCGGAGTGCAAGGCGGGTATTTTACAGACAATTGACATATGCATTGGTGACTCTCTGGATCTCATTGAGCGCAACATTTCGTGTCCTGAGTGCGGCGCAAGGAACAGCATTCGGATGCGTTCTGTGAAAGAAGTATCCTCCTGATGAGGACGACCAGTAGTCTCCATTGAAGTCCCAGGAACTCTGCTCCGATGTAGAGTGAGGGGGACGTCGAAATTTAAGAGTAAACGATTTGGACGCCAAGTTTGTTGCGCTCGGTCGTTCGAAGCGGAGCTTCGGGAATTGCATTCCCAAGCGGAGCTTGGGAACGAGTGGATAACTGGCGGCTTCTAAATGGAGTAATTCATGCCCACCGTAACGATTAACAACCGCGCGATCGAAGTCGAGCCGGGAACGACGCTGCTCCAGGCGGCGCGGAAGCTAGAGATCGAAATCCCCACCCTGTGCTACTGGGAAGGGGTGCGCCCGATGAACTCGTGCATGCTTTGCACGGTGCGCAATACCCAGACGGGACAGCTCCATTCTTCGTGCTCCACGGTGGTGCAGGACGGCATGCAAATCGAGACGGACACGGGTGACGTGTGCGAGGCGCGCAAGGAAGTCCTGGAGCTGATCCTCAGCGAGCACATTGGCGACTGTGAAGCGCCCTGTACCCATACGTGTCCCGCTTCGATGAACATCCCAGTGATGATGCGCCAGATCTACGATGGCGATTTTGACGACGCGGCCTACACGATTCACAACGGTCTGGTGATTCCCTGGACGCTGGGCTATGTGTGCCCCGCGCCCTGCGAGAATCCCTGCCGCCGCAAGAGCTACGACGAGACCATGAAGATCCGTACGCTGCACCGCAACGTTGCGGAGAAGTCCCTCAAGGAGAATCCCGAACTGCTGGATTGCCCGCCCGACACGGGAAAGCGCACCGCCGTCATCGGCGCGGGCGCGACGGGCATGGCCGCGGCCTGGGTCTTCCGCAAGGAGGGCCATGCCGTGGTCGTCTATGAAAAAGACGACAAGGCCGGCGGCAAGTTGCGCGAATTGCCCGACGATAAACTTCCCAAGGAAGTACTCGATACCGAGATCGATTTCATCACGCGTTTGGGCGTGGATTTCCGGTACAACCAGAAGGTGGACGCGGAGATGCTGGAAGCCATCCGCGAAGAGTACGACGCCGTGGTCATTGCGTGCGCGGGTCTGGGCAAGTCGGGCGGCAAAGTCTTCGAGGCGAAGGAGCACAAGCTCACGGTGATGGCGGTGGGCAACGGCAAGACCGCCGCGGCCTGGGCCAATCGCTACATGATCAGCGTGGACGCGAAGCCGGAGCCGGAACTCTTCCAGTCGAAGATCGGCAAGATGGTGAAGTCGGAGATGGAGGCGATGCGCGATCACAACGAAAACAAAGAGGCCATGCTGGTGGTCCCCATCGCCACTGAAGAAATCCTGGCTGATTCGCGCAAAGAAGCTGGACGTTGCCTCCACTGTGATTGCCGCAAGCGGGTCACCTGCACCCTGCGGAAGTGGTCCCACGTGTACAACGCGGAGCAGCGCAAGTACAACACCACGGAAACGAAGGACGTCCGCTTTCTTGGCCTGGGCGGCGATGTTTATCTCGAACCAGGGAAGTGCATCCGCTGCGGCCTGTGCGTGGAGATTGCGAACATGCACGGCGAAGAAATTGGTCTGGCTTTCATCGGTCGGGGTTTCGATATGGAGATCAAAGTGCCTTTCAATCGCAGCCTGGACGAAGGGCTGCGCAAATCCGCCGCCGCGTGTGTGGCGGCCTGCCCCACGGCGGCGATCGCCTTCCGGAACAAGGAAGATATCGAGGGCTGCCACACCACGGTGTGGATAGAGCTCTGATTGTGTTCCTGAACGCGAACGGCGAAACAATTCGTGGCGCGGCCCCGGAAGGAAAATAGTAGATGCGGAAACGAAAAGCGGGCTTCACGCTGATAGAGCTGCTGGTGGTCATCGCCATCATCGGAATTCTGGCGGCTATTCTGTTGCCGGCGCTGGCGCGGGCGCGGGAGGCTGCCCGCCGCGCGAGTTGCGCGAACAACCTGAAGCAGCTCGGTCTCGTGTTTAAAATGTATTCCAACGAATCCAAAGGGGAGAAGTACCCCGCCATGGCGGACAGGGTGTCCTATGAAGTACGCGATCTGAATCCTATGGACCCCACCCTCCCCCACGACTATCAGAACTACATGGAGCCGGCCGGCGGAATCTGCGCCCACGCCAACCCCTTCGAGCCCACCCCCAGCAGCGGTCTGGGCCAGGGAGCGGTCGAGTTTGTGTTCAGCGGCCAAGCGGTCTACCCGGAGTACCTGACCGATCCGGCGGCCTTGATCTGCCCTTCGGATGCCGATGCCGATGATTCCATCAATGAGGACAGCGGGCGCTGGCTGAACCAGATGGTACTGGCGAACACCGGGCAGAAACAATGGGACGCGTGCGCTTTCAGCCCCGAGTCCTATATCTATCTCGGCTGGGGCTTCGATGACCGGCCCGGTGCAAATTATCTGGCGTCTGGCGCGGACTCGAACTCCGCCGCCGCCACTGCGGCCAATCTGGTGCCGAGCTATATAAATTTTGATTTCGTAAACGCGTTCGTGCAACGGGTGGCCGAGGTTTCCTTTGGTGCAAACACGTATGACAGCGACATTGCCTTGGCGGGCGGCGGCAGGGTTCTTCGCCTCCGCGAAGGCATCGAGCGCTTCTACATCACCGATATCAACAATGCCGGTGCCAGCGCCAAGGCCCAGAGCCAGCTTGCGATCATGTACGACTTCATCAGCGCCGTTCCTGCGGAGTTCAACCACATTCCCGGAGGCTCAAATGTGCTGTATATGGACGGCCACGTGGAATTCAACAAGTACGGCGGGACCTTTCCCGTTACACGGGTGTGGGCGCTTTTTTCATCCTTGTTCTAAACGGATTGCGGTAGCAACCGTCAACCCCCTTCGTCCGATTGGAGCGTTTTGTCATGGTGCGTGTTTCGATGTTGAGTCTGGTCCTGGCGGGCCTTCTTCTGGAGGCGGCCCACGCCGGTGATGCCCGCCAGTTTCGCGGCCCGGAGCGCGACGGAAAATTTGATGAGCACGGGCTGCTCAAGGCGTGGCCCGAGGGCGGCCCGGAGCTACTCTGGGAAATTGATCATATCGGCATGGGCTACGCCTCCCCCACCGTCGTCGACGGTACCATCTATGTGCCCGGCATGATCGAGGTGAATCAGGGCTATCTCTTTTCGCTCTCCTTCGACGGCAAAGAGAAATGGCGGCTGAAATACGGCGAGGAGACGGAAGACTCGCAGGCGCCGGGCGCACGCTCCACCTTGACCGTGGATGGTGACTACGGGTACCTCATGTCGGGCCTTGGCGTCCTTTACAGGATCGATCTTGGCGCCCCGGCCATCACGTGGCAGGTGGACCTGTTGAAGCGCTTCCAGGGCAAGCAGATTCAGTGGGCGATTGCCGAATCCCCGCTGGTCGACGAGAAGTTGGTGTACTGCATGCCCGGCGGACCCGATGCGGGCTTGGCCGCACTGGATAAAGAGACCGGCGAAACCGTCTGGACCACCAAGGGCTTTGGCGACGCCTCCGCCTATTGCTCGCCGAACATCATCGTGCACAACGGACGCCGTATCCTGGTCAGCATGACGGGCAAGGGGCTGGTGGGCGTGGATGCGGCAAGTGGCGAGGTGCTCTGGACCCGGGATCATCCAGATCAGTGGGACATTCATGCCAACACGCCCGTGTACGCCGACGGGATGCTGTATTTCGTGGCGGGCAGCAAAGTGGGCGGGGTGATGTTGAGACTATCCGACGATGGATCGGAATTGACGGAAGTCTGGACGGACACGGCGCTGGATACCCTTCACGGTGGCGTGGTGCTGCACGAGGGCTACATCTACGGAACGGCCCACCGATCAGCGAAGGAGATGCTCTGCCTGGATTTGAAGACGGGCAAGATCATGTGGCGGACGCCGGAGGTGACCGAAGGGGCGCTGGTCTTTGCCGATGGCATGCTCTACAACTATGAGGGCCCGATGCGCGGGGTGGTGAGTTTGATCAAAGCGACTCCGGAGGGTTTTGAGCGCACGGGTGAATTCAAGATCACCAAGGGCGAGGCAAAGCACTGGGCGCACCCGGTGGTTGCGAATGGAACATTGTATATCCGGCGCGGGGAGTATCTCTGGGCCTATAATGTGGCTGCGAAGTAAGGATAGGACGGATCGGACGGACTGATAGGATCGGTCGTATCCGTCGAATCGTTCCTACCACAGCCCCAGCGAATAGGCGAGGGTAAAGTAGATTCCCACCACGATAAACACCGCTCCCGCAGCCCTGCGCAGCCACCACTCCACCTCGGTCACACGCCGCATGACGCGCCCGAGCCAATTTGCTGCGAAGCCCAGGAGCAACACGATGGCCACGACGGGGACTGATACGCCTACGGAATAGGCCAGGGGAAGGAAGAACTTCGACTCGTGGGTAATGGCAATAGGAATGAGCCCACCGAAGAACAGGGCCGCCGTCGTGGGGCAGAAGGACATGGCAAAGAGTAGCCCTAGCAGTGCCGTGGCCCAGAGTCCCCCACTGTTGCCGAAGCGTTGCGCCCAACCCTTCAAGTGTCCGCTGCCTAAGTGGACTTTCATCAATTCCACGAGAAACATCCCCACGATGATCAGGATAGGCCCGAGCACGCGGAACATGTATTTCTGGAGCCAGTGGGATACGGCGGGCACGGAAACCAGGCTGCCGACGACCAGTGCCGCGAGGGCAATAAAGCCGAGTGCCTGGCCCAGGGTATAGCATCCCCCGGAAAACAGGATGTATCGGGGGCGATCAATCCGCCGGGCGATGAACGTGATGGCGGTCACGTTCGTGGCGAGGAGGCAGGGACTGATCGAGGTGAGGACTCCCAGCACAAAGGCCGAACCCGCCGCGAGGAGCAGTTCCATTACTCCGGAGTCCCTGCGGCG
>JBIJDL010000704.1:0-2934 GCA_044344195.1 Candidatus Hydrogenedentales bacterium | reverse complement strand
ACCAATGATTCAGCAAAGCTCCTGCTTTCATGTATTGTCAATCGACCGCGATTCATGCTGTGCCACATTTTAAGGACGGAATCTCTTGACTGGCCAAGTTCTACTTGGCTAAAGAAGAGAAGGGCCCTACTTCTACTTGTTTCGAACCCAAAGTTTTTTGCCGACGCCTGATAAGTATCAGAGCTGTCGATGAAAGCGACCACCACAGCTCCCAGAAGCCAAACTCCTGGAATGACGAACAGCAAAATTCGGAAAAGTCTAATGCGCTTCAAGAATTTTCCGTTTTCCGTAGTCGATCTATTCACGTTGCCTATTCCAAAAAGCGGACATCATGCACCTTGGATTGGATAGAAATGTGATCAAAAGTCCTCGCACGAATCCCAATCTTTACTGCATACGGTTGCTCCAAAAATTGCAGCGGGTCATCAGCGAGAGAGTCCGGGTTGTTTGCAGATGCTTCGGTATCGCCGTTCCATTGTGCTACTTGTGATTTTATGAGTTCCCAAAAATGATTCTCGGAGCCCCGGCGGGCCGCGTGGGAATGCCTCGGCGGTCGCTGAAGCCAGTCCCGCACGAAAGAAAACCGGCGCCGGGAACATGTTCCCAGGCGCCGGAACGCGCAATGTTGCCCAATACGCTAATCTTTTTCGCCTGCCTTTTTCACCAGGACCGCCTGCGGTCCCTTCGTGCCCTCTTTAAGTTCATAGACCACATCTTCCCCCTGACGCAACGTCCGAAAGCCTTCCATCTCGATGGCGCTATGATGAACGAAGACGTCACTGGCTTCTTCCCGTGCGATGAAGCCATAGCCCTTCTGATCGCTAAACCATTTTACTTTCCCAGATTTCAGTGCAGAGGTTCCCATATCAGACACGACCTCCTCCCTTCCTGTTGCTCACTACTCCTTGCAATGCTTGGCGGAAAATCCCAAGAAAGACCGCGCGGACACTGCAAAACAAATCCGCAAAGTCAAGAATAAACGCCCATCGCGAATCTGTCAATAGAAATAGTTTTAGTGTTCAAAAGCAAGACAATGTGGCGGGTGTTAAAGTCAAATAAAACGATTAAAACTATGTTTTTCGCAGGTCGCAGTGGGATAATTAGGCTGTAGGCTGTAGGCTGTAGGCTGGAGGCTGGAGGCTGGATGCTGGATGCTGGAGTGTGGAGGCTGGAGGTTCAATATGAAAACTGAAAATCCCATACGACCCATACGGACCCATACGACCCTACAGCCTACAACCTCCCCTCCATCCCCTTGAACGCGCCGGCGGTGGTCCGTATACTTCCACCCGCAAGGATGCTGTACCAAGGAGGGATCGAATGCGTGTCTTAGTTACCGGCGGAGCCGGATTCATTGGCTCGCACTTATGCGATGCGCTGGCGGCGCGCGGTGACACCGTGTTCGTCCTGGATGATCTCAGCACGGGACGCTTCGAGAACATCGAGCATCTCGACACCGTCACCAGCATCATCGACACCACCCTGAATCAGGAGATCGTGCGAGACCTCGTGCGCGATGTCGATGTCGTCTACCACCTCGCAGCCACGGTCGGCGTGAATCTGGTCGTCGAGCAGCCCATCCGGACGATTGTAAACAACATCCGCGGCACGGAAGTCGTGCTGGAAGAGGCCTGTCGCTACCGGCGCAAGTTGCTCATCACCTCCACGAGCGAAGTGTATGGCAAGGGCTCGAAGGAAATCTTCCAGGAAGACGACGATCGCGTTATCGGCCCCACCAACTGCCACCGCTGGTGCTATGCCGCTTCCAAAGCCATCGACGAATACCTTGCCTTCGCCTACTGGCATGAGAAGCGCCACCCCGTGGTCGTAGCGCGCCTCTTCAACACCGTGGGCCCGCGACAGACCGGTCGTTACGGCATGGTCATCCCCAACCTCGTGGCGCAGGCCATCGAAAACAAACCCCTCACGGTCTTCGGCGACGGCAAACAGACCCGCTGCTTCACCTACGTGGGCGATGTCGTTCCCGCGCTGATCAAACTGATGGACTCTTCGCAGGTAAACGGCGAAGTCTTCAACATCGGCAGCAACCACCCCGTAAGCATTGAAACCCTGGCGCAGCGCATTATCGAGCGGAGCGGCAGCACCTCGACCATCCAATATGTTCCCTACGCGGAAGCCTATGGTGTGGGCTATGAGGACATGCGCCACCGCGCGCCCTGCCTGCAGAAGATACGGGACGCCATCGGCTATGAGCCCACGACCAGCCTGGACATGATCCTGGATACGGTGATCGCGTCCATGCGGGAGCGCGGAAGCCGCTAGCCGCCCACCTGCCTTGCGCTCAGTTCGGGACGAGTTCCTGGCCGATTCGGCGCACTTCGGCCTCCAACTGGGCGGCCTTAGCGGGATCCATCCCCGGTGCGGATCGCTTTATCACGTCCATGAACCAGTCAATCTCCTCAGGCTTCGCGGGATAACCCGTGTTGCCGGCCTTCGCGTCTGACGTCGCCACCACCTCGCCGGTGGCATCCAGCGCGGCATACCACGGGATCCCCCCGCTCAACTCGGATCCATGACCCGCGCGAAATTCTTTCGTGCCCGCCACCTTCTCCTGATCGAGCTTCAGGAGAACAAACCGTTCCCGCATGATCGGGCCCACGATCTCGTTGGCCAGCAGCGCGTCCAAGCGCTTACACCAGCCGCACCACTCTGCGCCAATCGAGACAAAGACGCCCTTGCCATCCTTGACCGCCGCCTTCAACGCCGCCGCCACGAGCGTCTCCGCCGTCTCCTCGGCTATCGCTTTTGGGGGTGGAAGCCACTGCTTGAGAAAAAGGATGACCTTGTCGCGGTCAAAGCGCGAGGCCGATTGGTAGACGTGCGTATCCTGAGCCGCCAGCGTCGTGCCTGCGGCGTCCAGCACCGTGAGGTAGGGAAGGCCCCGTGGCTTCACCCCCATCTCCTCCATGAGGG
>JBIJDL010000703.1:0-2941 GCA_044344195.1 Candidatus Hydrogenedentales bacterium | reverse complement strand
GAAGTATCAGATGTGAAGAAGTCGGGTTCACCTGGGTGGGGCTATACCTACACCGTCTTTGGTAAGCTCCAATTGGTGGGGTGGCCCCTTTCAACACTTGCGAGCATGGAAGACTTATTCATGAATGCGAACAGTGGGCAAAATGGTCAGTTTGCGAGTATTGCGAATCCGCGAATCTTGGAGCGAGTTCCCGTGTCAGCAGACAGCTCAATGACCCCGTAGTACGGGAAGGGGAAGCAGTCCAATGTCATGAATGATGTAAATCTTCGGGACACGGACAACACAAGGGTTTCAAGGAATTGGAGAGGAGAGAATTGATGGAAACTGGAAACGGCGGGCTCGTTGGTAATCGCTGCCAATTCGCATTCGTCGCTCTACTAACGATTGGCTTTGCACTTTTCAATTCAGGCTGCCTTATGTTCGGTGCATTGGCGTCTGTCACGAATCGTGATATTCAGCACATGACAGAGGTAACCGACGATCTCATTCCGACTATCCAGACCGGTGAAGTGTATGAACTCACGGCAGATTTGTTCCTGAGCGAAACCGTAATTGAGAACGAAAGAGAGTTCTCACTTGAAGTTCCGGTGGAACTCCAGGTAAGCGGGCGGAAACGCATGGTTCCGGAAAGTGTGGAAGCTTACATGGCCCAAACTGAGAACTGGCAGCAAATCGCGGACGTAGTCTCCAAAGGGGCGCGCATCAAAATCGTTTCGCTGAATGAGAACGAATCCCTCGGTTTTGGATACTGTTACGGGACTCTCCTCGGGGAGAGACTTCACGATTCAAATGCCGTGATGATGGACTTCGTCCTTCTCGATTCCCGTCGTCAAGGCGGTGCCTCTCAACGGGTTGTTGCAGATTCAAGGTTTTTGCAGCGGATTGAACAGCCAAAGTAGGGTAAGCCACCTCTAGCTAGCTCCGTTCCCGCCTCGCCAACCCACCAGGTAAGACAGGGGTAGCCACTTGTAACGTCGCCATGGTGAATCTCGGCGTGTGCCGAAGGTGGCTTAACCTTCCAGGTTGAGGCAATGGCCACTGTGGTGTTGAAAGGCCGGGTCCATTGCGGGACTTCGACTTTGGACAGCAAACCAAAGACATCACACACCCGCTCCGCGCCCGATTGAATTGAAGCATGCCCTGCATCAACCCGGAGGGTTAATCCACCTTCGGTCGCCTTCCCGTTGTTGGGGGATTGTGCCGCGATCGGGCAGAAGAATATGGCTTAGGCCTCTCAAGAAGCTGCTCCCCGCCATGCTCTTCCGCGTCCGACACGTCAACGTCTGCTCCATAGCAATATGGGAGGTCGATCATTTCCCCGCAATGGGACTCATTTCAGGGAGGGACCACTTCATGCCGCATGCGCGACCCTACGACCCCACGGCCCAATGCCGGCCGTTACGGCTGCTTCGCCATCTCCGGTGTCGGCGCATCGCCCATGAGCTCGGCCACCTTCGGCTCGATGGCCGCCGCCCAGACCCGATGTCCCTCTTCGTTTGGATGCTCAAAATCCGGCATGAGCGACACGGGGATGCTTCCGTCCGGCTGGAGGAAGAGGTAGTTCACATCCATGTAGAACACCATCTTGCCGTCCGCCAGCTTTGACGCGATCTCGTTGGCCTTCGTCAGCACGGCCCGTTCTTCCGTGGGCTTTTCCCCCCGGAAGAATATGGCCAGCACCAGGATCTTCGTCTGGGGCAGTTTCTCCCGGAGTGTCTGGACGATGGTCGTCACCCCCGCGCCAATTTCTTCCCCGGTGTTGAAGGGGCCGTTGTTCTGTCCGATCATTACGATGGCGAGCTTCGGCGAAATCCCCTCGATGTTTCCGTTTTGCAGGCGCCACAGCACCTGCTGCGTGCGGTCCCCGGAAATGCCCAGGATCATCCCGTTGCGCTTCGCATAGTAGTGATCCCAGATCGGCTTACCTTCCCACTTCCAGTTCCCCACAATCGAATCCCCGATATAGATCAGATCGACATTTCCCTCCTTCGCCCGGGCATTCATCGCCGCGTGCCGCTCGCGCCACGTGTCGCTGCCGCCGGGCTCCGGCACCACGGCCGTATTCACCTTCTCCTCTGGAGTTGCGGCCCCGTCCTCCGCCACCGCCGCGATTCCCCCGAGCGCCACAACGCCCAAAACCAACATCCACCCAAGGCTGCACTGGTTCACGATACTTCCTTTCCCGGCCGCGCAACAACGCACGACCACCAGACACATTCCCACCCGACACAACAACGTCCCCCGTCAGCGCGCCATTATACGCCTCCGGCCCGCGAATTCGAGGGAAAAAACTTTAGTGGAGTGATTGTTGGTCGCAGGCGAAAACTTCGCGGGACGGTCCCGAACGCGTGGCGAGCGTCGTTTTGCAGGGGGGCTTCAGGTGGGAGTGCCGACACGTTATTGCGGGGCCTCTTCGTTCGGGACGGTCCCGTCGTGTCCCTTATTTGAACTTTTTCCGCTTCGTGGTCGGCGGGATGTTCAGGGCCTCGCGGTATTTGGTTACGGTGCGGCGGGCGACGATAGTGCCTTCTTCCTTTTTGAGGATATCGGCGATTTTCTGGTCGCTGAGGGGCTTGTAGGGGTCTTCGGCGTCGATGAGCTTCTGGATTTTGGCCTGGACGCTCTTGGAGGACTGGTTGTCGCCGGTGTCGGAGGAGACGCCGGAGGAGAAGAAGAACTTGAGTTCGAAGAGGCCCTGGGGGGTCTGGATGTATTTGCCGCGGGTGGTTCGGGCGACGGTGGATTCGTGGACGCCGATTTCGTCGGCGATGACCTGAAGGGTCAGGGGGCGGAAGTGCTCGATGCCCTTTTCGAGGAAGTCCTTCTGGTAGTTTACGATGGCCTGGGAGACCTTGAGGATGGTCTGCTGGCGCTGGGCGATATTGCGCTGGAGCCACTTGGCGGATTCGAGTTTGGCGCGGACGTAATCCTTGCCTTCTTT
>JBIJDL010000701.1:0-2943 GCA_044344195.1 Candidatus Hydrogenedentales bacterium | reverse complement strand
AGGAGGTCGCTCCACACACGCATGAAGTCCGCCCACCGCAGGTGTACGCGATAGCGCCCGACTCTGTAACCTGGGAACACCGGCCCCGCAAACTGACGTTTTCACCCTCGGCACGGTCCCTTTTGTATACAATTCAATGGGCCTGCAAGGTATGAGGGATTGACAATGCAAACCGCCGATCAATTACTGCTGGAGCGCTGGCGCGCCGAGGGGGACGCCGAAGCCTTTCGCGAGATCACCGCGCGCTATGCCGGCCTGGTGTATGCCGCCGCGAAGCGTGTGTTGAAAGACGCCAGCGACGCGGAGGACGTGGCGCAGGAGTGCTTTGAAGCGCTGGCCCTGCGCCGGGATGCTGCGCCGATCTACCTCGGGGCATGGCTGCATACCGTGGCGACGAATCGGGCGCTGAATTATCTCGATGCCGCGCAACGGCGGCGCGCACGGGAACAACGGGCTACGGCAGCCGCACCGGAATATACGCGCACCGAATGGGACGACCTCTACGAGCACGTGGACGCGGCGATTGCGGAATTGCCAGAGGACCTCCACGCGGCGATTGTGGGGCACTTCCTCGAAGGCCGGAGCAAGGTCGATCTCGCCCGCGCGCTCGGCGTGAGCCGTCCGGCGATTCACTACCGCATCGACAAGGGCTTGGAGCAGGTGCGGCATACGCTGCGTCGGAAGGGTGTGACAGCGAGCGCGTCGGCGTTTGGTGCCGCGATGGCCGCGCAGGCGAGTGAAGTGGTGCCCGCGAGCTTAATCGCAGGGTTGGGGAAACTTTCGATGATCGGCGTACCCGCCATAGGCGCGACGACAACGCCAATGGTTGCGGCCACTTTCGCAGGGAGTATCGTCATGAAGAAAGCACTGATCTTCGGAGCCGCTATCATCGCCATGGCGGGAGGAAGCGCTATATTCCTTCGCCAGCAGCCACCCGCGCCCGCGGCACCGCCCCCAGTCGCTCCGGTCGAACAAGAGTCGGACATGGTCTTCGGAACTCGCACCGGACCCGCTCCAGAGGCAGCCCTTGTGATCGCACCGCTTCCGGAAAGCCTGCCGCAGACAGGCCCGGAAACGATTCCACCGGATCCCAATGCGATCAGGGTCAAACCCGGCCGGGGAGACGCGGGCCGGGGCGATCTGGTGATCGCGGGGCGCGTCGTGGACAACGACGCGAAACCGGTCCAGGGGGCAGGTGTTACGATCAGGGGTAACGGCATTGCTGTAGCTGCGGTTTCCGAAGTCGATGGGTCGTTTCGCGTGACGGGACTGGCTCCAGGGCAGTACGAAGGAATCGCGACCCACCAGTTCTTTTCGAAAGCGACGCTCGATGCGGTAGAGGGGGGCGACGAGGCCGTGGTGTTTGAATTGCAGGGCCGCGTGACCGTAATCGTGTCGGGCCGGGTGGTGGATGAGCGCACGGGCCTGGCGGTGACCCGCTTCTCCATTCACTGGAAAAGCGGTAACTTCGTTAAGGGTGGGAAGGGATTCTTCTCCCAAGAGTCGCATGAGATTGATGATCTCCGTGGCCAATTTGAATTGACTCAAGTAGAAACAGGGAACTCCACTATCCTCGTCCAGGCGTCCGGCCACGCGGCCAGTTTCACACCGATCAACCTTGAGACAACCGATCCAATTCGCGATCTCGTCATCGAGGTTCAGCAAGGTATGGTTGTGGAGGGCCGGGTAACCGATCATGCTGGCAATCCCGTCGCTGGAGCGTCGGTCTTTTCCTCGTCCCCGTCCCCCGTCGCGGAACTGAAAAAATATGCGGATTGGTCCGAGGAGGGACGGAAGAATCTCTTCCTCGGTGTAGACGCGAAGTCCGACGAGGCGGGCAACTTTATCATCAACACCCTCAGCGGCGACGAGCCGGAGTTGTTCGCCACTCATCCGGTACATGGCACCGGCCGCGCACCTATCGTGTGGAGCGGTGAATCCCCGATTCGTGGGGTTAGCTTGGTCCTCGAAAACACGACGGGCGTGGCGGAGGTATTGGTGTCCGTGGATGGCAAACCGGCGAATGACTTGAACGTCATCGTCGCTGCTCCGGGCGGCCGAGGTATTCCCCACCAAACTGGCACGACCGGTCCCGACGGCCGGGAAACGCTGACCGACTTGCCCGAGGGTTTGGTGGGCGTGGTGGCGTATTTCCCCGTCGAACAGCAGCAGTTCCCGCAGCGGGTTATCGTGGATACTATCATTGAGCCAGGCAAGACAGCGCAGATAGTTATTGATTACAAGCCGGGAACGGCGACACTGGAAGGGGTAGTGGGGCTCGGCGAGCAAACGGCTACGGGCGGATATCTCGATTTGTCCATTGCGGAGGGGAATCGCAAGGAGCCTTCCAGAGTACAGGTTGGTTCCGACGGAACCTACCGATTCGAGGGCCTTCCTCCGGGAGAGGCGTCAATCAAGGTGGCGGCGACCTTTGGGGAGATCTGGCGCACTCAGTTGATTTCGGTCAGTATTGCGGACGGATCGCACCAGCAAGTGGACATAGATTTCGGGAACAGCGGAACACTGCAGGGCGTCGTATCCGGCATGCCGGTTGACGCGATCGGTTTCGCCATTGCATTGCATGGCGAGCATGTTATCGAGGAGAACACGCCAGACCTGATTCGCTCGATAAACCACTTCATTGTTGGTAGAGCTCAATTCGAGGCCGACGGCGCGTACCTCATCGAAGGCATTTCCCCAGGTCGCCACACCCTACTGGTGAGTGTCGCTGGCGGGGAAGATTCTGGCCTCGCTGAAGGCCCCAGAGTCGTTACGGCGGTCGTGGAGGTAGTCGACGGAGAAACGACGACGACGGACTTTGATATGAGTGAGTGACTTGGCGTGACTCTCGTGCCACACGATTGCGAGGGTCGAGCATTCGTGTGCTTGGACGAAAGGGTAAGGGGGCAATCCGCGGGATCAGCGGCGAGCGATCTGTCTTGG
>JBIJDL010000186.1:0-10630 GCA_044344195.1 Candidatus Hydrogenedentales bacterium | reverse complement strand
GCCATTCCAGTCTTTCCCATCGCCCCACGTCAACGCCCCATCCTTATTAATGGCGGGCACACGCGACGCCATAACGCGAACGGATGGGAGACAATCGAAAATGGGTCGATGGAATCAATGGTTTCAGAATCACCGGCGGCGGGCCGAGAAGCCCGCGCCACAGGCACCGGCGGGGCTGTTCAAGACCGTCAGCCGCACCGCGGACTTTGGCGGGCAGGGCGCCCACTTCGGCGGGTACGTCAGCTTGCCGGGCGAGACGCCCTTCGCCATGCTCCAGGTCTATCGCTTTCTCCGAGACTCCATACCCGACATCTCCGATGCCATCTGGACCTGGAAGCGACTCTGCCAGACCGGTTGGGATGTGCAGTATCTGAATACCAGTTCTGACACCGCCACCGAGCGGGCCCGGCGACTGATCGCCGCTCTCGACGCGCGGGTAAACAGTGGCGATCGGGGGATGGAGGGACTACTCGACGTTTTCTACACCTCCCTCTTCACCTATGGCGCAGCGGCGGTGGAGCTCGTACTCTCCCAGAGCAGAGAGTCTGTGTGGGATGTCGTCCCCGTCGATGTGTGGACCGTCCGCTTCAAGCGCGTGGGGGGCAGGCTTCAGGCTTGGCAGGTTCTCGATGGAAAGACAATCAAGCTGCCCATGGACCGCTTCATCTACGTCGGTATGGACCGCGAGGGCACCAACCCCTACGGCCGTTCCATGCTCCGCTCCATTCCCTTCGTGGTGAAGATTCAGCAACGCCTCATCGAAGACATGGCCAAGGCCACCCACAACGCGGGCTGGAGCAAACTCCACGTCCAATATGCCGGCGAAGAGCGCGCCCGCAGCGAAAATGTCGAAGCGTATCAGGAGCGCATGCGCGCCAACCTCAATGCGCTGCGCGACAAACTCGCCGGCATCGAGGCCGACCAGAACCTCGTTACGTATGACAACGTAAAAGTATCCATGCTGCGCGGTGATCAGCACGCCCAAGTCTTCTACGACAACCACAAGGCCATCGAAGAGCAAGTGATCACCGGAATGCACCTCATGCCGATCCTGCTGGGCCGCAACTACGGCACCACTGAGACCTACGGTACCGCCCAGTTCGAAATCATCAACCGCCAAGTTGAAGGAGTGAACCGCAGCGTCCAGAAACTCCTCGAACGGCTCTACAACTTTGAGCTCGCCCTCATGTGGGGCGAGGCCACCGCCAAAGTCACCATGCGCACCAACCGCACCGTGGACGTCCTCAAAGAAGCCCAGGCGCGTGAAACGGAAATCGGCAACGTGCTGCGGCTGAAAGACGCTGGCCTGATGGACGACGAGCAAGTAAAAGCGGCGTTGAGCAGTTGACAGTTAACAGTTGACGGTATATGCACTGTTCTCTTTATGTGCTACAAGCCCTTTTGATTCCCTGAGGTCCCATGCGACCCATGCGACCCATGCGACCCATAAGACCTACCACCTACCACCAAAATCCTGGAGCCACCCCAATGCCTTCTTCCCCGCTGTCAACTATCAACTATCAACTCTCAACTAACCTCGAGCCCTTCATCTTCCGCCAGGCGGGACGCCTCTTGGCCACCCGTTCGGCCCAGGCCGTCGAAAACACAGAAGATCGCGACGCCGCCGTCAACCGCTACGCCCTCCGCGCCCTCGCGCCGGAAGAGTACGCGGCCTTCACCCTCGACCTCTGCAACAACCAGATCGACCGCCACTTCAGCCGCTTCCCCGAAGAAGAGCTGGAGCGCATCAACGAACTCGTTCCCGGCCGCCCGCTCATGGAGCGCCACGACCTCCGGGGTACCCTGCCGCGCGGACGCTTCTTCCGGTCCGCACTTCACCACGACGGCGAGGTTGTCTCCGTACGCCCCGAGGTATACGTACTCCGCACCGCCGAGAACGAAGACTTCATCTTGAACATCGAAGGCGGCGTCTACCGCGAGACCTCCATAGGTTTCTCCTTCCGCATGCCCGAGTGTTCCGTCTGCGGCAAAGATCTGCGCACCTGCGATCACGTTCCCGGACGCACCTATGGCGACTCAGCCTGCCACTTCATCATGCGCGGCGTCCTCGAAGTTGCGGAAGGCTCCGTCGTGTCCTCGGGCTCCCAGGGCACCGGATTCGTCCGCGAAGATCGCGAAGCGCCCCTGATGCAAAGTCTCGCCAAGGCCCGCGACCGCTTCCACCAGCCCATCGAGCTCGAAAGCAAAAAACTCTGGGCCCAGGAGTAGGGACTCAGGGACGTACCGCCGCAAGGGCCCTGGACAAGATCAACAGGACTAACACCTGCAAGAGACTCCATAACAAACGTTGCCCACGCCCACGCGGCGGCATGTCCCCGTGGAAGCTGGAAACGGGACAAGAACGTTCGCCGCCTTTCCCCTACATCCACTGGGACGGGCACGCGCGTCCACAGCTCTGCCGCGATGTCGGAATGCCGAAGGGGCACCAAGCTGGAACTACACAAAAGAGAGGTGGGCGCGAGTCCGTCCCCAAGAAAGGAGAACCCCATGGAAAAACCAATCTGCGGATGCCCCTACGAGCCGCTGCACGCCATGCAGATGAGCAACGTGCACGAGGACATCCGCGAAGTAAAAGAGCGCGTTGGCAGCCTGGAGACCACCCTCGCGCGGGGTGTGCTCCTGCTGGTGGCCAACCTGATCGGCGTCAGCATCACCCTCGCCCAGCAACTGCTTGCCCGCTAGCAACAACTACAGAAAGGATCGCGATGTTGTATCGACTGACTAGTGAAACGATTGCGGAGAATCCCCTCCCGCCCGGCGAGGATGCCCGGCGCTTTGTTCTCCACCGCCACCGCGACGGGGAAGGGGCCCACCTCGACCTGCGCCTCGAGCAGGACGGCTACCTCATGGGCTTTCGTGTCGACGGCACAACTCTCGGGCCGGAAAGCTGGGCCACCGTGAAAGCGCCCCACCCCCTCCAGTGGCTCGCGCAGGACGGCGAAGCCGTGCGCGAAGACGGCGGGAGTTATTTCTGGGAGCGGGGCGATGCTTCCAACGGTGGCATCCTCGTGCTCAGCGGCCAGCGCAAGACCCTGCGCGTCGCCGTGGAGCCGATGGGCGGTGCGTCCGCCGGGGCACTGGGCGCATTGCGGGCTGTGGCAGAAAAACTCCGCGTGTCCCTGGGGGATTTGGCGGGCCTGGCCGAAGATGGGCGGGCCGCGCGGGACCGCGCCATCACGCGGTACTGCGGCCTGGGCCGCGAACTCGACGGCAACAGCTTCGACGACACTTGGTGGCGCGCCATGCTCGCGGGCCAGCGGCTTTCGGTGATCCAGCAGCACCTCCACGGATTGGAGGTGCGCTTTGATCAGAAGTACCCGCCCCTGCCCGTTTCGGTGCCCGTGGCACTCGAAGACGAAGGGGAACTCGCCGGGGTGGGCGGCGCCGAGCGCGCCATGGGAATTCTCTGGGGTTAGCTTTTTCCGATCGGTCTGATCCGTCTGAGCGGTCCGATCAGCCAGGGGCAGTCCGCCCCGACCAAAACACACAACTCAAAAGGAGGCAACATCATGGCATTTGGCGATACCGGCGGTGCCGTCACCGAACTCATCATCACCTGTCGCACGCCCGCAGCGGGTGCCGTGGCCATCGCAAAGGGCGACGCGGTGAAACTCACGGGGGCCTACACCATCACCAACGCGACCGACGCCGAAGACGCCATCTTCGGCCAGGCCATGCAGGCGGCCACGGCCAACGACGTGGGCATCCCCATCAAGGTGCGGGGCATCTGCATCTTCAAGTACACCGGCACCGCGCCCACGGTGGACGGTGTGAAGGGCGTCACCGCTTCGGCCACCGACGGATCGGTGAAGACGCCCGCCTCGGGCAATGGCAAAGGCATCAACGTGAAGGTGGACGCTACGGCCACCCAGGTCCACGTGCTGCTCTAAGCCCACACAAACCTTCCTTCCGTGCCCGGACGCGTCGTCCGGGCGCGCATCGCTTCAATCCAGATTTTCACCACCACGGGAGTAAATACACATGGCCTATCAAGACACCCAGATGAAAGAGCAGATCCGATTCCTGGCCCAGGCACCCGACGCGCTGCGGCAGGTCCGGGGCCAGGGTCTCTACGAAACCCTCAACAACCTGGGGCTAACGCACCAGCACTATTTTCGTGCGCTCGACACCTCGGTGCAGGACTACTGCGCTCAGGAATTCGGCATCGACGTGAACCGGATTACCGTCGACCGTTTCTTCCAGTCCGATCCGAATGCGAAGTGGCTCTTCCCCGACATCGTCCGCGAGGCGGTGATGACTGGCCTGCGCCGCAAGCCGGTCTATCCCGATCTCATCATGCATGATGAGCACATCGAGGGCACGGCATACGACGTTCCCTACGTCACCGAAAGCGCGTCCAACGAAGAGCTCCGCAGCGTGGCGGAGGGTGCCGCGATCCCCGAATCGGAGATCACCTACGGCGACCGCATCGTGAAGCTCGACAAAAAGGGCCGGGGCGTCCTCGCGTCTTATGAGGCCGTGCGCCGCATGAGCGTGGACATGCTCCGCGTGCATCTGCAGCGCATCGGCGAGCGACTGGGCCGCAGCCTCGACGCGCGCCTGGCCTACGTGCTGGCCAACGGTGATTCCTCCGGATCGGGCACCGCGCCCGTATCCATAAACACCGCCACGGCAGACACGTGGACCTACGGCGACCTGATCGCGCTCTACATGAAGCTGAGCCAGGAACACTACTTCACGCCGACCCACGTGCTCGCGGACACCGCAACGGCCCAGGCGATCCTGAAGCTGGCGGAGATCGCCGACAGCAATCTCTTCGACTTCGCCAAGACCGGCAAGCTGCCCACGCCCCTCGGCGTGCGCCTTGTCCCCTTGGCGGATCAGCCCGCAAACAAGCTCACCATGCTCGACGCGGGCTTCGCCGTGCAGAAGCTCACCGAGCAGGATCTCCTCGTGGAGTCCGACAAACTCATCAACCAGCAGTGGGACCGCACCTATCTCACCGTGGTGACGGACTTCGCCATCACCTATGAGAAGGCCCGCGTGGTGATGAACAGCGACTGGTAATCCGGTGGGGTAAATCATCGGACCGATCAGTCGGATCCGACTGATCGGTCCGATTTTTCCCATCAACAGCGCGGGACTGAAGCGCGCGACAAGAAAGGAAACTATCATGGCGGTTTTCGCAACCGAAGCCGGCGTGCGCCTTGCCGCACAAATCGACGACACGACAATCGCGAGCGCGGCCCTCATCGAGGCGAGTATCGCGGAAGCTCACGAAGGCGTCCTGGCCGATCTCGACGAAAGCGTCGATCAGGCGAGCCCGCCCGACGCCCTCGTGCGGGGCGAAACCCTTCTCGCGGTATCGATGCTCCTGCGCGCCCTGGCATCCCGCGACGCGGTGGAGCAGGTCGAGCTGCAAATCGGCGGACAGCGCATCGGCGCGGGGCAGCGTTTCGCTTCGCTCATGACCATGGCGCGGCAGTTCGAAAAGGAAGGGGCCCGTACCTTGGGCGCTTTCGCCTTGAAGCCTGTCGCCATGCCGCCGGCTGACATCACGGCAACCACGCCCGTACTCGGCGCGTAGCAATCAATTCAACTGAAGGGAGCAAATCCTATGGCGATCAGCGTGGGAGATCAAGTATTCGACGCCACTTCAACCGTGGCGCGGGAGGAATACGAAATGGTGGGCGGAAAGCAGACCCGCGCCATCCGGATCACCGGACTGGTGCGCGGTACGCCCGATCTGGCGGAGCTGATCGAGACTTTGGATTCGATAGCCCGATCCGCCTCGGAAGTGGTGCCCGCCGAAGTTTCCTTGCGCGAAGGTCGGCGGCTCTTTGCGCGACGGGAGGGGTTCTCCCGGGAACTGAGTGCCCGGTCGCGCGTAGGCTGCTTTGTGCTGGACCTTCGCGCGGACGACGCGTGGGAAGAATCCGAGGCCCTGCACGAGTCGCCGTGGGACATCGGCTTCTCGGGTGCCACCATTGAGCTTTCGAACAGCGGCAACGTCGCCGCCATGCCGGTGGTAACCCTGACGGCGGAAAGTGACCTGGAATTGCCCACGCTCAGCGATGGAACGCGGAGCTTAACCTATGAGGGCACGGCACCCGGAGGCGCGACACTCGTGTTCGACGCCGCCTTGCGGCGGGTCCTGCTGGATGGTGTGGACGTGACGCCCTATACGACCGGGGATTTCCCCCAGTTGGCGCTGGGGAATACCACGCTGGAATACACGGGCGATCCGAGCGGCAGCCACTTCGCCGGTGGCGTCGTGGCCTTTCGCGATCGGTGGTGGTGACGATGCGGTACAGCGTGGAGGTATTTGATCGCGCGGGGCTGCGCGTAGGGAAGTTTGACGAAGTCCCGCTGCTGGAGATCGAGCGCAACGGCCCCGACGGCGTGGACCGCATCGAAGGGCTGCTGCCCCTCACCCTGGATCGCTTCGGCGTGGGCTACACGATTCGGGCTTCGCTGGACGACGTGATCGCGGCCTCGGCCCGGGTCGTCGAGACGCGTCCGGCCTGGGGAGACACACGGCGGCTTATCCTGGATCGCTACGTAGATTTTCAGGAGCTGCTCGCCTTCGTGGCGGAGCGGGATCGAAGCGACGAGAACCGGCGCGTCGCCCGGAGCTACAAGAACCAGCGCGTGGATGCCATGGTGCGCGACGTGCTCAACAGCACGCTCGGTCCAGTGCGTTACTCCGTGGCCCACCAGAGTTATCCTGACGGCGCGGAACGGGAATATGGCAAGTTCGCCGCACGCCGGGTCTGGACCGATGCGCTGGAGATTGGCGGCATCACCACCGGACAGTGGGTGGACGTCAGCCGCCTCGACCTGACCGGTGCGGAAGCAAAAGACGGTGACACGATCACCGGGCTGGTGGTTGATGGCGTGGCCTGGCCGGATCTCCGCCTGATGATGATCGATTGCGAGGAGACGAGTCTGAACAGCCACGCGATCAAGCGCCACCCGGAGATCGCGGCGTGGACCCCGGGCCAGTACGACCTCAGTGTCTACAAGCGTCGTGCCGATGATGCGAAGGCGCGTCTGCAGCACCTCATGGACACGCGCGGTATTGACTATGTCGAGCTGAATCCCCATCAGGATGCCAGTGGGGCTTTTGACGACCGGGTTGATGCCTTCGGCCGCTATCTCGGGCTGGTTTATGGCGGTGGGCAGTGCTTCAATGCCGCGATGCTCGAAGAGAGCCACGCGGACGTGTACCTCTACGACGACGGTCGCTTCCATCTGCCGGAGATGGCCCTGAAGGACTTCTACTCGTACGCCGGCCCGCATCAGGATTCGGTGAAGACCTGTTCCGCGCTGGTGGGGGCCTTCGAAGCCCGGGGCGGCGCGCTCGAAGTGTTGACGGCCCTCGCGGCCCTGGGCGGCGGCTATGTCTTCCGCGTGGATACGTCGGGCGTGGTCTATTTCCGGCGGGGCGATGCGGTGGACCAGGTGGTAACCCTCGATCCCGTGCGCACCGGTGTGGAGTTGGGCCACGATTTGCGCGGGCTCGTAAACCTATTGCGCATTCAGGGCGATCCCATGCACGGCGGCGTGGATGGTTACCACGACGAGGACGACAGCATTGACGCCTTCGGCACCCACTTTCGCTACTTTGCCTATTTTGCCTTGAGCCAGGCGGATGACGCGGAGCGACTGGCGGAAGGGCTGCTGCGAGACTTGGCCTGGCCCGCGCGCGCCGGGCGGGCCGTCTTCCACCGGGGCGTGGCCGAGATCGATGTGGGTGCGTTGCTGGAGTTTCGCGGCGCGGCCCTCGTGGACCGGGACGCGCCTCTGGCCGAGGTCTGGGGCTCAGGTTTGGGCGACCGCCTCGTGGGCCGGGTGAACCGCGTGGTGCACCGAATCGCGGGCGAAAGCGTGGAGACCCGACTTGATTTGACCTCACCGTTTCGCTCGGTGGCGAACCCGCTGAGCTTTATCACCCGGAGCCAGGACAGCCTGTCGGCTTTCTTCCAGTTTCGCCTGGACGATGCGTCGATTGGCCTGGACACGGGATTTCACATCGACTAACGGAGGAGTGGCGCATGGCCATCAAAGGACTTTCCTACAACAAGACAATCTGGGCCTTCGAAGAGCGTCCGGTTTCCAGTGCGAAGCTCAACCAGTGGGACGACCGCATCGAGGCCGCACTGGAGGCGGCGTTCCTGTTGCTCAACCACGCCTGGGGCGGAGGCGATGGCGTGTTGCACGGCGTCGGCAGCGGGGAGCTCGCTGTCACCGCGACGTCGCCGCTGAGCCTTCGGGTCAGCGTGGGCACGGGTTACGCTTTTATCGACGGTAGCCTGTATCGATTGAAGACCACGACGCAGACCGCCGATGTCGTGCCGCCCCTCGTCCATGGCCGCATCGATCTGGTGCAGGCCAATCTGGCGACGTGGAGCGTCTCGGTGAAGACCGGCACCGAGGCGGCAATCCCCGTGGCTCCGAGCGTGGACGACGGGGTGATTCCCCTCGCCCGGCTTGTGCTGCGGCCGGGAATGGCCTCAATCAAGGACACCGACGACACGGTGAACGGGTATGTGGTGGATGTAAGGAGTTTTCTGTGAGTTGAGCGGACTGATCGGTCAGATCGGTCAGATTTTCTTAAACCAAAAATCAAGGAGGCAAAGAGAACCATGGACATTGACCTGGGAATTACCCTGTTGGGCAGTGCGGTGGGCGCGGTGTGGGCGGGTTTCAAATCGAGCGACGAGTATCAGCGCGTTCAGCGGCTGCGCTTTCGCAAGGCCCTGCTCGCGCTGGAAAGCGGCGTGGAGCGGACTTACCAGGCCTACGTGAAGGCGATCAAGGCCGGCCGCGCCGATGGCCGCCTGACGGAACAAGAAAAGGCGCGGGCGCGCTCCCTGGCGCGAACCCGGGCCATTGCGCTGGCGAAAGAAGCCGGGGTGGATCTGCTCCGCACCATCGGTGAGGACTACGTCGACGTGTGGATCGCGAAGCTGGTGCGGAAGCGCAAGGGGTAGCCGCGAGGGGACCGTCCCCCGCCTTTAAAGCGCGGGACGGTCCCGAACGCGTGGTAGGTGATGGCGTACCGGGTGACGGGTCGGTACGGCTGCCGCGCCGTTTGGATAGCGCCCTTGCGTTCAGGACGGTCCCGTTAGCCTTGACGCATCCCTTGTTCAGGGCGTAGGCTGAAGGTGTGTGCCGGTCTGGGGTTTTGGAGACTGGCCGTCTCAACGAAAGGAGGATAGTGCCATGTTGGAAGAGAGCCCCTTGTTGCACAAGCGTGTCTTGATGTTTGTGGGCGATATCTATGAAGACCTGGAACTGTGGTACCCCAAGTTGCGGCTGGAGGAGGCGGGTGCCAAGGTGACTGTGGCGGGCCCCGAGGCCGGCGTGAAGTACGCCGGGAAGCACGGCTACCCGTGTGTATCAGACGCCCGGATCGACGATATGCTGGAGGCGGATTTTGATGGACTGGTCGTGCCGGGCGGCTTCATGCCCGATGTGCTCCGGCGCGACCCGGCCGTACTGAAGCTAGTGGCCGACTTTCACGCGTCGGACAAGCTCATCGCGGCCATCTGTCACGGCGGGTGGATCCCGATTTCCGCGAAGGTCTATAACGGTGTGCGCGTGACCGGATCGCCGGGAATCAAAGATGATCTGGAGAATGCCGGGGCGATCTTCGAGAACGCCTCCGTGGTGGTGGATCGGCACTTCGTGTCGAGCCGACGTCCGGGGGATCTGCCCGACTTCTGCAAGGCCGTGATTGCGGTGTTGGCGTTGCAGGGGAAGTGATGCTGTGGACGTAGTGGACTCAGTGGACCAAGTGGACCAAGTGGACCAAGTGGACCAAGTGGACTGAGTGGACTGAGTGGACTGAGTGGACTGAGTGGGCCGGACATACTTTGTCCATTCGCCGCGGCGAATCCACTAAGTCCACTCTGTCCAATGTCCGACCTACTTCGCATCCTTGCGGATCGCGCCGATGATGCGCTCCATGTGGTTGAGGTAATCCTTCAACACTTTCTTGCCCTCGCGGGTAATGGTGTACTCCGTGCGGGGGACGCGGCCTTCAAAGCCTTTCGTGCAGGCGATGTAACCCGCTTCTTCCAGCTTGCGCGCGTGGACACTGAGATTCCCGTCGGTGGTATCAAGGAGCTTCTTCAACTCGGTGAACGTGAGCCGGTCGTTGACCGCGAGGGCACTTACGAGGGCGAGGCGGGTGCGCTCGTGGATGAGGCGGTTGAGGTTGACGGTCGTTCCCGTCTCCGCAGCCGTGACGGCCTTGGCTGCGCCTTTCACGGCGCTGGTTTTGCGGGCGGTGTTGCCTGCCATGGTAATGCTTCCTTTCTGATTGGACGTCTAAATGTATTGAATCGGGATGATTGCGGAGTGCCGCTCAGCCGCCGTATCGGCGCCAGACGATCACTCCGGTTACGATATGCATTCCGCCGAAGCCGATAGCGAGGGCAGCTTCCCCTGGGGCATCGGGATGGGCAAAGGTATTCGGCCCCCACAGCGCCCAGAAAAAGGCGGCGGTGCCGAGGGCCATCATGGCCGCGCCCATCAGGGGCAGCACCCGCACCGAGAGGGCACCGCCCGCAACCACGCCGGCGCCGTAGAGCAGCAGCCACATGCCGGGCAAAAAGGCGTTCAGTGCGAGCTCGTAGAA
>JBIJDL010000185.1:0-10648 GCA_044344195.1 Candidatus Hydrogenedentales bacterium | reverse complement strand
GACTTCCGCTTCACCGATGTGGGTGCGGCGGCCGGCGGTATCGTCAATCTCGCCGCGAAGTACGACTACAGCCAGCGCGGCGGCCTCAGTTCGCTATCACCGGCCTTCGGCTTTGAACTGACCGACAAGCTCTCCATGGGTGTGGTGGCCAATATTTACGACCAGGACATCCTTCCGGACAACGAATGGAAAACCCGGAACAACATCCGGCAGCGGACCTTCTTCAACAGTTCCGCCCTTCCTTTCAGCGTGACCCAGATCGACGAGGACTTCACCGATTTCAAGGGCCACAACTTCACCATCGGCCTGCTTTACAAGCCCAGCGAGCGCTGGAGCGTGGGCGCCGTGTACCACACCAAGTGGAGCGCGGACGTAAACTACGAGCAGGGGGTGCGCCTGGCCAGCGGTTCCCTCATCGGGACCGGCGGCGGCGAACGGAAGAAGGAGTACACCTTTCCCAGCGCCTTCGGCCTGGGCGCGGCCTATCGCTTCCCGAATGACAAGTTGACCGTCTCCTTCGACATCACGCGGCGCGACTGGGATCAGTTTGAAGTACTCGATCCCGAGAGCACCCGCCGGGCCTTCCGCCGGACTTCCGGTGTGACCGGCCTGAACAAAAACCTCAGCGAGATCGACCCCACCTACACCGTCCGCCTCGGGGCCGAATATGTGTTCGTGAACGATGCCAAGCCCAAACAGGATTTCCTGCCCAGTCTGCGCGCGGGTCTGTTTTACGATCCCGAACCTTCCGGCGGTCGCAAGGACCTGTGGTACGGTGTGGGCGTCAATGGAAAGAGCCAGAAGGGCAGCGGCGACCCGAATGATTTCTTCGGCTTCTCCCTCGGCGCGGGCGTGCTGGTGAAAGACCGGATCAACCTCGATCTGGCCTACGTCTATCGATTCGGCGACAACGCCCGCGACGACACCTTCGGCCTCTTCGGAACCGACGCCGATGTGGAGCAGCACACGATCTACATGTCGACGGTCGTGTATTTCTAAGCATTCTGGACGAAATAAAATCGCGCCAGCACAGTCCTCGTGACCGTGCTGGCGCGTTCTGATTGTGGAGTGGGGCCTACAGCGCCAGACTCGGGTTCGGGGTCATGGTGAAGTCGCCGAAGCGCCCGTGTTTGAACAGGCTGTCGCCGGCGGCGGCGATCATGGCGCCGTTGTCGATGCAGTACTTGAAAGGCGGCATGAACACCTCGATGCCCAGCTCCGCCGTCACCCGTTCGCGGAGCAACTGGTTCGCCGCCACGCCGCCCGCCACGACAAGACGCTGGGCGTTCGTCTGCTGGATCGCCTGCTTCACCTTGATCAGGAGAATGTCTATCGCCGCGGCCTGGAAGCTCGCCGCAATGTCGGGAACATCGGACGCGCCTTCCTGTATGGCATAGAGCACGGCGGTCTTGAGGCCGCTGTAGCTGAATTCCAACCCGGCCTTGTTTCGCATGGCTCGCGGGAAATCATAGGCACTTGGATTGCCCGCCGCGGCCGCTTTCTGAATGCTTGGCCCGCCGGGGTAGGGCAGGTCGAGGAGGCGCGCCACCTTGTCGAAGGATTCGCCCACGGCGTCATCCCGCGTGGTGCCGAGGATGCAGTAATGGTGGGGTCGGTCACATTGAATGATCTGGGTGTGCCCGCCGCTGACCACGAGGGCGAGAAAGGGGAATTGCGGCGCCTTTTCTCCGAGGAAGGCCGAGAAGAGGTGACCTTCGATGTGGTGGACGGGAATGAAGGGCAGTTTCCAGCTATAGGCCAGGGCCTTGGCAAAGCTCAGCCCGACCAGCAGCGATCCCATCAGTCCGGGGCCCTGGGTCGCCGCGATGGCATCGATCGGGACTCCGGCCTCGTCCATCACCTGCTTCACGAGTTGGGAGATTACCTTGGTGTGCTGCCGCGATGCGATCTCCGGCACGACGCCGCCGAAGGTCTTGTGGATGTCGATTTGCGACGCGATTTCATTGGCCAGGACTTCCCGGCCATCTCGCACGATGGCGATGCCGGTCTCGTCGCAGGAGGATTCGATTCCGAGGATTACACTCATTGCATTAGTTCCGAGGCGTGTACCAACTCGATGCCGGCCTCCGCCAGTTTGGGGATTTCCTCCGCCAGTACTTTCGCGGTGGCAGAGCATTGAAAATGGCCGATACCGATGGCCGAGCCCTGTTGCTGGACGGTTTCCAGGAGGATGGCGAACTGCCGGCGAACACTGGCAATGTCGGTAGAGTCGTCGAGGAAGACATCGCGCCTGCCCGACGGTACACCCATTTCCCGAGCGATGTCAAAGGCCACGGTGGTGTGGATGGTTACGCTGTCGATGAAATAAAGGCCTCGACTCTGTAGAACCTCCAGCACATAGCCCATCTTTTCCCGGTCCGAAGTGAACTTGGAACCGGTGTGGTTGTTGATGCCCACCACGTGGGGGATCTGGTCGATCGCGGCATTCGTCAGCTTTTGAATCTCTCCTTTTTCCATCCGGGTGAACACCGTGCCGGGCACGGACTGGACCGTCGTGCTGTCGGTTTCCATGGGCATATGGAGCATGATCTCGAAGCCCTTCTGGGCCCCCTTTTCCGCGATCTCAGCCGCAAAGGGCGTGTTCGGCAGAATGGCCAGCGTCAGCCGGTTGTCCAGCGCGAGGATACGGTCCCCATGGGCGCTGTTGTTCCCGCCATCATCAATGAGGATCGCCAGCCGAGTCGTTTCGCCGGGTGCCAGAGACGCGCTGGGTTGGGGCTCCAGAGTCTTCACCGGCACCACGGGTTCCGGCGCGGGCGTCTTTTTCGCAGGCGGAGCCGGTGCGGGCATCTCAGGTTCAGGTACGGAAGCCGGAGCCGGGGGGACAACCACGGGGCTTACAACCATTTCCGGAGCGTCGCCAGCCGTGTCCAGTGATTCGTCGGGCTCGCTGCCGGTGATGCCGTCATCCAGTACGCCCTCCAAGGAGACGGATTCCAGTGCCGCGGGCATGTCCGGGGCGGGGAGCAGGGCACACGCAATACCCACGCAGGGCTTGCCCCCGATGCTCAGCAACAAGCTGACGGGCGGGTCGCGCGGCACGTCCGTGCTGAAGAGCACATCGGGGAGGGTCATCTTCGATTCGAGGCGCTGCATAAGCTCGCCGAGGGTCATTCCGGGAGGGAGCTGGGCGCTGAAATAGGTATAGAGCCATTGGGAATTGAGGTCCTGCTGCTCCATGGCGTCCGCACGGGTGTGGGGCGGGTTCAATCCGAGGCTGGCAAGCTCCGCCTCCACCACATCCGCCAACTGCTGGCTGCTGTTGCGGAGGTCACTGCGGTACGAGGCCTCGGTCTCGGGCTTTCCCGGAATCAGCGTGACGGTCGCGAAGGCGAAATTGTCGAAATAGAGCGAGAAGCGTTCGTAACCCGTGACGTCCTGATTCTCCTCATCCACCAGTTTCACGAAGTACTCGCTCATTTTCTTGCGCAGCTCGTCCTTGAGCGTTTCACTCTTCACATGGGCTGGCAGGGTGACGTTGAAGCCGTGAAAGGTCCAATGCGTCTCCGTTCCCTCGCGCTGGAGAAACTCGGGCAGGGCCGCATCGCGCGCGATGCTCTGGCCGGGCACGAAATTATCCTGGAGGGCAACTTCGAGGGCATCCGCCAGCCGATCGGTCTCTCCCTGGAGATTGACGGGGCGGGATATCCAGAAGTTCACCGCCAGAAGCCCAGTGATCGCCAGTAGCGACGACAAGGCCAGCACGGAAACGATGTAGTACATGAAAGACGGTGTGGACTTGGTGGCCATCAGAAATCCACCCACTCTGTTTCCTGGAGATCATGTCCCAGGAACCGCTGCCCAACCTGCATGAACATCTCCGGCGCATCCGTAACGAAAAACCGGAACTGGGGGATCAGGGGGGTAAGCCCCAGGAGCCCCATTCCTTCAAGGGTATCCTGGACGACAACGGCGGTTTCCTCCGCGCTGTCCACCAGCGTGATGCCGTCACCCGCCGCCTGAGCGATAACGTCCTTCAGCAGCGGATAGTGGGTGCATCCCAGTACGAGGGTGTCAATGCCCTGCTGCAAGAGGGGCTCCAGATATGCGCGGGCGACCGAAAGGGGGATGTCTCCATGGGTCCAGCCTTCCTCGGCCAGGGGGACAAAGAGGGGACAGGGCTGGCTGACCACCATCAAATCCGGATCGAGCGCGTGGATGGTCTCGGCATAGCGCCCGCTCCGGACGGTTCCCGCCGTGCCGATGACGCCGATGCGGCCATTGCGCGTCGCCCGGACGGCCGCATGGGCGCCCGGTTCAATGACCCCCAGAACGGGGATGTCGAGATCATCGCGCAGCGTGTCCAGGGCAAACGCCGAAGCGGTATTGCACGCCACGACGAGTAGTTTGATGTCGCGCGAAACGAGAATGTGGGCGCAGGAACGGGCATAGCGCACTACCGTATCGGGGGACTTAGTTCCGTAGGGCACCCGCGCGGTATCGCCGAGGTAGAGGATGGACTCGCTGGGCAGGCGTTTTTCTATCTGCCGTACCACGGTGAGCCCGCCCACGCCGGAATCAAAAACCCCCACAGCCGCCTGATGTTCAACCATGTTATACGCTCAATTCTGGGCCGTGAGCCAGTGCGCGTCAGGCGCAACGGGCTCGCCCAAATCAATATGGGCGGGAAAGGCTTCGGTGGGAGGGGCATCCTCGATCAGGAAGCGGACCCGGCTGACCCGGGGACCTTCGCCTTCGTGGACCGCGGACTGGGCCACCGACTGGACGATTCCCTGGACCATAAGGCTCTCCAGGGCGGCGCTGCTGAACCGTGCATGCTCGGACTGGAGTTCACGAGAGAAATTGATGACCAACTCCCCTCCTTCAAGGAGGAAGAGAGACTTCACCTTGACCGTATTCGGCAAGATGGGGCTCCCACCGGTTTGCGGGCCTTCGATCAGGGCTATCAGTACGGCTTTACAGTTTTCCACCGTGGAGTTTGAAAAAGCAAGCACGCGCTTTTCCGGGGCGAGGCTACGCCCGTCCGGCGCCGAAAAATAGAGGTTCACCTCGCGCGTCCCCACGGAGGTCGTCCGGGCGGCGGGGGCCCGCTCGGCCTGCTGTTCTTCGGTCAGTTGGAAGGCGCCGATGGGATCGCGGCCATTTGCGGCGATCTCGCGCACGAGCAAAATGACGACAAAAAGTAAGATCAGGGTGCCCATGGCCCAAAGGGACAGGACAAACTTCTGGACGACGGTCATGCGAAAATTCTGGCTCATTGCGCGGCTCCCCCGGGTTCGGGCCGTCCGAGGGCCTGGTTGATGCCGCCGGCGAGCGCCGCGGCCAATTGCTCCTGATACTGGGGATCGGCGAGGCGCGCTTCCTCGGTTGGGTTGGCCAGATTGCCGACCTCAACGAGCACACCGGGGATGGTGCTTCCACGAAGGAGTCCCAGTGCGGCCTCATGGACTACCGGGATGGAAGGAGCGGAAATACCCGCAACGGAATCGGACAGGAAACGTGCCACGCTGAGAGAAGCTCTTGAAGCACCCGCCGCCGCGTGGGCAAAGAGTGCTGGTCCCGCTGCGCCCGTGGCGTAGCTCGCACCAACATGGATACTCACGACCAGCCCGGCCCTGCCGCTGCTAAGGGCATCGGCCCGATTC
This sequence comes from Candidatus Hydrogenedentales bacterium, assembly GCA_044344195.1. Lineage (GTDB taxonomy): Bacteria > Hydrogenedentota > Hydrogenedentia > Hydrogenedentales > JAEUWI01 > JAEUWI01. The sequence goes on along the minus strand of JBIJDL010000185.1, from coordinate 5,021 downwards.
TGGGCGGTGCGGATTTCGTCCCCTTCCCGCGTGAGGACCGTGGAAACGCCATACTTTTCACTCAGGACCCGGCTGACGCTGGTGGCGATAGCGAGGCACACATCTTTCTCAGCCAACCCCGTGGACCCCACGACGCCGGTATCGTCGCCGCCGTGCCCCGGATCAATCGCCACCACGGCGATCCCGCTGGGCATGGGGTCCGGCGTTACCGAGGCTGGGGCCACCGATTCCAGAGGAGCATCCTCCAGGGTATCGGCTGTGGGCGCGATGGATTCGAGCTCCGTCACTTCCATGAGTTCGGATTCTGGGAGCGGCCTCGTCGAAGGGGCTTCGGGAACCACCGACTCCAGCGGCGCTTCTTCCGCAGGCAGCGCGAGGGCCGACGTGGCCGGCGGATTCTCCGGTGTACCCATGCCGTAGCCGTCCCGCAGAAAGCGGACAACATCCGACATGGCGATCAGGGCATCATTCTGGTAGGGCAGCACCGGATGAATCAACGAGAACGACTCGCCACCCCGCTGGACCGCTACATCGTTCAGGCCGACTTCCGCGCGGGTCTCGCCCAATTGCATGGCGGCGCGGGCCGCGTCCACCTCCGCCGTGCCGCCCAGTTGCCGGGCCAGATCGGCGAGGGAGGCATAGGGGACTCCCTGGCTCGTATACTCGGGGAGTACCAGCGTGGTCGTGACGCCGTTTCGGGTCACGTCGATTTTCTGCTCTTCGCCCGAGGCCACAGGGGCGAAGAGCAGGCAGGAAAGCAGGGCCAGCGCGAAAATTCGCCCGGCTATGGCGTGGGGAGTCAGGGGCATGTGGGGAGGTTACCGGCTATTTATTCAGATTCTTGATGCGCTGATCGATGATGACATTATTATTGAAGCTGCCTGGGCTGCTCGCAGGCGGCTTTATGGTCCAGTAGAGTACCGCGAAAAAAATCGCGAACAACGCAATCATAACAGCCGCACCGACCTTATCTCTATGTGTCATGCTTCACTACCTTCCAACAGGCTCTCCCACCGGGCATGACGGCCTCGCCATGCGTAACGCCCGCTATTTGCGCTTGGCCTCGAAGGCCTTGCGTGCACTATTGTCATAGGCGCCGATCTGGACGTCTTTTTTCTTGTCGAGCTTTATCTGGGACTGGGCCTTGGACACTTCCACATTCAAGCGTTCGAGGCAGGCCTGGCAGAGTTTCTTCGTACTGCTGATGGCGGGAGCTCCGCACTTGCCGCACTTGGGCGCTTCGCCGAGGCTGACCATGGCGACGCGGCCTTCGCCGATGATACGGCGAACCACGGCAACGTCTACGTCTGCGGCTTCGGCGACCTGTTCCGCGTTCAGGTTCTCGTTCTGGGCGATGACATCGCGGATCTTCTCGTAGTCCGATTCCTCGGCCTCGAGACAGCCGGAGCACACGTTGGCCGTGACCTTATTAAACATTTTTCCGCATCGTCCACAGCTTGCAAGGGGCATGGCACTCTTCCTTATCGTAGCGGCCAATCGTACATGATGGATTCCCAATCAATGTCCAAATTGCCAATAACGTTCCCTTTAAGGACGTGCCCATCGGTGGACACGTTTATTCCAACCCGCAGCGAACGGATGGGCAGGCCATCCTTGTCCAGCAGCGATTTCTCCCGCGCCGGGTATACCACCTTCAGCCAGGTGCGGCGCGCCACCGGCCCGTCCAGATCGTCTCGCCCCGTGTCCACGGAATCGTAGATGATTTCGGAACCAGGGGAAAACACATATTGATCCTCGACGCCTTCATCCATCAAACGGTTATCCGCCACCGTACGAAGCCCCAACTCGTCCATGAGCCGGTCTTTCTCGGCGGGCACCCCGCCGGCTCCATCCGTCTCCAGTACGAAGTCGAGGCGATCCTTCATCCAATAGGTCAACTCCACCACCTTCGCCCAGTTGCCTTCGCGACAGGCCATGGCATACTGCCAGGCCACGCTGTTTTCAACAGAATCGGGACTTCTTCCGGCACCATTCCGACCGAGTTCCGCCGGGGCTTCCGGCACGGCTGGCTTCGCTTCCGGCGAGCCTGTGGTGTTTCGGACGATGGTTCCCGATACGGCACCGAGAACCGCCCCCACGAGGAGGGCAGCGGCGAATCGTTTTGCTGGACTGTATGCAGTTTTTGCCACAGATTGATGGTAACAAAGGGGGGGGCAATCCGTCAATCAAATGCGATAATGACGAATTCTGAGCGGCCCTCAAAGTCCCGGGGAAATGGCGCGGAATAAGCCGATCAGCGACGCCGGATCCAGGCGTCCTGGCCGTACTTTTCCCCGGCCAATTCCTCCGCTCGAATTAGCTCCTCGGGCGTGAGGGCGCTGGTTTCGCAGGGGCCGAAGGCCGTGCTCAGCGCCGAAGCCAGGGCCTCGGGGGGGGAGGGCAAGGCGGTGACAAATTCGCCATGGTTCCGGGAACCCCGGTAGTCCGGGCGATCTGCGGGCTCGAGGATGTAGCGGCTGATGGCGTCGGCGTCGGCCTGGTAGAGGAGGGTGCCGTGGTGCAACAGCGCGCGGCGTCGGCGGCGCTGAGCGTTGCCCGAGACTTTCAACCCGCCGATCGCTATGTCGGAGATACCCTGGTGCGACGCCTCAATGCCCAGGGTGGCCAGGGCCGCGCAGACCTTGCCCAGAATGAAGCGGTACGAGGCGTGGAGCGAGGCCGTCGCTGGATAGGAATCATAATTCAAATAGAGGGCATAGTTGAAGGAGCCTGGGCCCTGGAGGACACAGCCGCCTGCCGTACATCGCCGCATAATGGGTAAGTTGTCAGCAAGGCAGTGGGGCTCGTTGACCTCATCCGCGAGCACCTGAGCGGTCCCCAACACCACGAAGGGCATGGGGCTCTCCCAGAAACGCAGGGTGTCCGGCTGGCGGCCCTGCTCCACTTCGTCGAGCAGCACCTCCTCCAGGGCGAGATTTGTCGCGGGGTCGGGGTGGCTGTAGAGGATCAGGCGCATGGGCGGGGGCTTTGGGGTGGCCCTTAGGACCGATAAGACGGATAGGACTGATGGGGAACCGATTAAATCGGTCGTATCAGTCCTATCCGTCGGATTTCTCTTTAAAGGCAGGCGCAGTTCAGATCGCGCGCCGCTTTTACCTCGTCGAGGCGTCCCACGGGCTTCGTGACCGGAGCGGCGGTCAGGCTTTCCGGGTCGGTCTTGACGCGTTCTGCGATCTCGAGCATGGCGTCGCAGAAGGCGTCCAGCGTCTCTTTTGATTCTGTTTCCGTGGGCTCGATCATGATGCACTCCTTGACCGTAAGCGGGAAATAGATCGTGGGGGCGTGGTAGCCCATGTCGAGCAAGGCCTTGGCAATGTCGATGGCGTGAACGCCCAACTCCGCCTGGGGCGTGGCGCTGAAGATGCACTCGTGCATGAAATTGCCGGGGAAGGCGGGCTTGTAAGCGTCCTTCAGGCGGGCAAAGATGTAGTTCGCGTTGAGCACGGCGTTGCGGCTGACTTCCTTCAGGCCCGCATCGCCGTAGTGGCGCAGGTAGGCGTAGGCGCGTACGGCGATGAGGAAATTACCGAAGAATGCGGCCACTCGTCCGATGCTCTTCTCGGGCGTGGCCAGGGTAAAGCCGCCGGCCGTCTTCACAACCCGGGGTCCGGGAAGGTAGGGCAGAAGGCGTTCGCCCACGCCGACTGGACCGCAGCCGGGACCGCCCATGCCGTGGGGTGTCGCAAAGGTCTTGTGGAGGTTGTAGTGCATCACGTCAAAGCCCAGATCGCCGGGACGGCACTGGCCCACGATGGCGTTGAGGTTCGCGCCGTCGTAATAGAGCAGCGCGTCCTTCGAGTGGGCCAGAGCCGCAATTTTGGCCACGTCCTTCTCGAAGAGGCCATGGGTGTTGGGGCAGGTCAGCATGATGCCCGCCACGTTGTCCGTCAGGGCCTTCTCGAAGGTGTCCAAGTGGATCGTGCCGTCGGCATCCGAGGGGATCTCCACTACCTTAAATCCCGCCATCACCGCGCTGGCGGGATTCGTGCCGTGGGCGTTGTCGGGGATGATGATCGTGTCTTTGTGGGCGTTGCCCTTGTCCTTGTGATAGGCCGCCATGAGCAGCGTGCCCGTCAGTTCGCCGTGGGCACCCGCGATGGGCTGGAGGCTGGCGGCCTTCATGCCCGCGACTTCGGCCAACTGGCGCTCCAACTCGTAGATCAGGGCATAGGCGCCCTGGCAGTTGCCTTCGTAGACGGGGCTCGTGGAGAAGTGCGGGTGAAGCTGGGCCATGCCTGGCTCCGCAGCGGCCACTTCGGCAATTTTCGGGTTGTACTTCATCGTGCAGGAGCCGAGGGGATAGAAGGTGTCATCGATGCCCACGTTCCGCTGGGACAGGTGGGTGAAGTGACGCACCACATCGATCTCGGCCATTTCCGGCAGTGCGGCATCCTCCTGGCGGCACAGATCAGCGGGCAGGTTGCTCTGGGGCACGTCGAGGGCATCGAGCGTGATGGCGCGGCGACCGGGCTTGGATTTTTCGTAAATCAACTGCATGATGCCGTCTCCAACGCCTTTGCGAAGGCGTCCATTTCTTCACGGGTGCGCTTTTCGGTGACCGCGATGAGCAGGTCATTTTCTTCGCCCGCGCCCACATCGGCGAGGGGCAGGCCGGCAACGAAGCCGCCGTCCAGCAGGGCCGAGGCCACGGCACGCGCGCTCTTGGGCAGGCGAACGGCGAACTCATTAAAGGTGGGGCCTTCGTTGAGAATCGGAGCGAAACCGAGCTGCTTCTTGAGGTATTCGGCCTTGGAATGGCAGGCGATGGCCACGTCCTTGAAGCCTTCCTTACCCCAGAGGGACAGATGGATCAGGGCGCGGAGGGCGCAAAGGGCCTGGTTCGAGCAGATGTTCGACATGGCCTTGGTGCGGCGGATGTGCTGCTCGCGCGCTTGCAGCGTGAGCACGAATCCGCGCCGCCCGTCTTTGTCCTGGGTCTCGCCGGCGATCCGGCCGGGCATCTTGCGAACGTGGTCTTTCCGCGTGGCCATGATGCCCAG
>JBIJDL010000699.1:0-2955 GCA_044344195.1 Candidatus Hydrogenedentales bacterium | reverse complement strand
GGCTGCGTCCGTGGCGGTCGCGATGACATCGTAGGTGCCATCGGCCAGGGGCTCAGCGATCTGGACCGACCAGGTGCCGTTGGACACCGCGGCCGGAAGTGTCTGCCCGCCCGCACTTACCTCAACGGTGACCTCATTCAGATCGCTCACCGCACCGGTCAGCACGGGCGTCGTGTCAGCGGTGGCCAATGCGTCAACGGAAACCAGCGGGGCAAGGGTGTCGATGTTGAGCACATTGCTTGCGACGATGGTCACCGCATTCCCCGCAGGATCTTCCAACGCGAGGGACACAGTGTAGAGGCCATCGGCAAGAGCGGGGTCAATTGAGTCGTCGGGCAGGCTCCAGGTCGAATCTTCGTTGTTCACAGCGCGGAACAGCGTCTCTCCTCCCACGCTAACGAAGACCGTGCTTTCGGGATCATCCACCGCGCCACTCAGCGCGGGGGTGCTATCCTTCGTAATAAGCGTATCCACGGTTCCCGTGGGTGCCGTATTGTCCACAACAAAAGCGTCGCTTGGACCCGCCACTTCGGACAGGTTGCCGGCTCCGTCCAGCGCCGTGCCGGCGGCGATGGCGATGCCCAGCGTGCCGTCGCCCGTGATCGCGTCGATGCTCACGGTGGGTGTCGCGGTGGAAGCATCGATAACGGTAACCGTGCCCGAGGCCGTGCCAGTGGCATTGAGACTTACCGATTCCGGAGGCAGATTCACGGTGTCCGCGCCACTGTAGGTCAGCGGGAAGCTCACCGGACCACCCGACGTGAGCGCCGAGGTTGGCGCGCCGATAAGCAACGCGGGCGGCGTATTGTCGACTGAAACGGCCTCGCCCGGGCCGACACTCGCACTCGCATTGCCCGCCAGATCCGTAGCGACAGCCCCGTCAATTTTGATTGCGAGGGTGCCATCGCCCGCCACGTCCTCCAGCGTCACGGTGGGCGTGGCTGTGTTGCCGTCCGCAATCGAGATGCTGGCGCTGGCCGTGCCCGTCGCGTTGAGAACGATAGCCCCCACCGTCAGATTCACCGTATCCGCGCCACTGACGGTGACGGGGTAGTCGACCGGTCCCGAGGCGGTTAACCAGGTGGAAGGCGCGGCCATGGCGACAACGGGGGCGGTGTTATCTACGGTAAAGGGCGCGGCGGGTCCTGCGGCGGGAACCAGATTCCCCACACTGTCCTGCGCGGTGCCGCTGTCGATACTGATTCCGAGGGTGCCATCCCCCGTGATACCGCTGATGGTTACCGTCGGCGTGCTGGTGGAACCGTTTGTGACGGATACCGTTCCGGTCGCGGATCCCGTCGTGTTCAGCGTGATCGCGTCCTGAGTCAGGTTGATAGAATCTGCGCCGTCGTAGGTCACGATATAGCGCACGGGACCAACCGTCGTCAGGGACACATCGGGTGCGCCGATGGCGAGGGTCGGCTCGTTGTTGTCCACTGCGAAGGTCGCACTGGGACCCGCGCCTGGAGCGTTGTTGCCCGCCGAGTCCGACGCCGTGGCGCTGTCGATACTAATCCCAAGAACGCCATCGCCGGTGATATCGCTGATCGTTACAGTGGGCGTCCCGCTTGATCCGTCTGTGACCGAAACAGTGCCGGCCGCGGAACCCGTGGCATTCAGCGTGATCGCGTCCAGAGTCAGGTTGATGGAATCTGCACCGGCGTAGGTCACGAGAAAACTCACGGGCCCGCCCGTAGTCTGGGAAGCGTCCGGCGCGCCAATGGAAAGGGTTGGCGCGGTATTGTCGACCATGAAGGTCGAACTTGGGCCCGCGCCCGGCGCATTGTTGCCTACGGAGTCGGAGGCCGTGTCGCCCGCGATACTGATCCCCAGGGTGCCGTCTCCTGCAATACCGCTGATCGTTACCGTCGGGATGCTGGTCGATCCGTTCGTGACCGATATGGCCCCGGTTGCGGTGCCCGTCGCATGCAATGTGATCGCATCGGGCGTGAGATTGAAGATATCGGCACCGTCATAGGTCACCGGAAAACTCACCGGACCGCCCGAGGTGAGGGGGGCATCCGGCGCACCGATGGAGAGGGTCGGGGCTGTATTGTCCACTGTGACTACCGCGCTCGGACCCGCCCCCGCGGCGCTGTTGCCCGCCGTGTCTGAGGCGGTGCCACTGCCGATAGTGATTCCCAGCGTGCCGTCGCCGGTGATGCCGGTGACCGTTACCGTCGGTGTACTCGTCGTGCCACCCGTGACGGACACCGACCCTGTTGCGGCTCCCGATGTATTGAGTGTGATCGCGCCCTCGCTGAGATTGACGGTATCAGCCCCTTCGTAGGTCAATGAATAACTGACCGGCCCGCCCCGCGTCACGGAAACACTGGGTGAAGCAATGGAAAGAGTCGGGGCGGTATTGTCTACCGTGAAGGTCGCGCTCGGACCCGCACCCGCCGCACTGTTGCCTGCCGCGTCCGAGGCCGTTCCGGTGCCAATGGAAATTCCGAGGGTGCCGTTCCCCGTAATACTGCTGATTGTTACCGTCGGCGTGCTCGTTGTACCGTTGGTGACCGAAACCGAACCGGTCGCCGTACCGGTCGTGTTTAACGTGATCGCGCCGGACGTCAAATTCGCGGAGCTGGCACCGCCATAGGTCACGGCATAAGTCACCGGACCGCCCTGGGTCACCGACACACTCGGCGCTCCAATGGAAAGGGTCGGGGCGGTGTTGTCTACCGTGAACGTCGCGCTCGGACCCGCCGCCAAGGCCGTGTTGCCCGCGGCGTCTGACGCTGTCCCACCGCCGATACTGATTCCCACGCTGCCATTGCCCGAAACACTGCTGATCGTCACCGTCGGTGTATTGGTTGTACCGTTGGTGACCGAAACCGAACCCGTCGCCGTCCCCGTCGTGTTCAGGGAGATCGCGCCGGAGGTCAGGTTGACGGAACTGGCACCGCTGTAGGTCACCGCGTAGGTCACCGGGCCGCCTTTCGTCAAAGAGAC
>JBIJDL010000698.1:0-2960 GCA_044344195.1 Candidatus Hydrogenedentales bacterium | reverse complement strand
ATAGATTGCACGCCTCATGAAATGCTTCCTCGCAGATCTCCCACAGAAACCGTCACGATCCTAACGGTTTTAAACCCACCCATCCTTTCGGAGTGTACCACAGAAACGAGAGAAAATTGCAACTGTCGGAATTCACCGAGACAGGGTACTTCCTGAATACAATGCTACTGAGCACGCAAGGCCTGTGGGCTCAATGTCTTGAGACCATTGATGGACCAAGTCAGCCCACATCCCACAAAGAAAAACAACACAAAACCGACACAAAAGACGTTGCCACTCAGTAAAAATCGCGCGGTAGCGGCTTGAGCGCGCTATATTTCCACCGCCGATACCCGGGCCTTGTCTATTCGATGCTCAAGCTCCGCTGCGAGCACCTGCCCCTCCAGCACCTGCTCCGGCGTCAAGGCGGCGGCGAACTGGTCACGGGCCGTCCTGGCGATGTCCAGCGTGGTCGCGGCGAGGCTATACCAGGCGTAGGCCTGAGGATAATTCTGGATGACCCCCCTCCCCGCTTCGTAGCAACCGCCGAGGGCGAGCTGGGCCTCCCGATGCCCCTGTTCCGCCGCCAGGGTGAACCATTCCGCAGCGCGGCGGTCATCCTGAGTCAGTTGGATACCATTGCGAAGCAACTTGCCCATTTCATACTGTGCGCCGGCATAGCCCCGCTTTGCGGCGCGCTCAAAGCAGCGCCGGGCCTTGGCCAGATCCTTGTGGGCCCCTTCTTCCGCGGCATGGAGTTGACCGAGCAGGAAATACGCCAGCGCGTTGTCCTTCTCCGCGGCCTGCTGAAACCACTGCACGGCCTCCGATTCATCCGGGGCCACGCCGATGCCCTGGAGGTACATCTGACCGATTTCACACTCCGCACTGGCATTCCCGTGCAAGGCGGCCATGCGATACCAACGCATCGCCATCCCGTAATCCTGAACCACGCCGCGACCTTCCGCGTACATCTGACCCAGGTGTTGTTGCGCGCCGGCGTGTCCCTCGTCGGCGGCCCGCGTCAGCCAGCGAATGGCTTCGGCCTCGTTGCGTTCGACGCCGAGCCCCCGCTCATAGCGAACCCCCAGGCGGTACTGGGCCTTGGTCGCCCCTTCCTTCTCCGCCTCCCGGTGCCAGCGCTCCACGAAGCTCGCCCGACTCCGGTCCGCGTCGGTGCCCGCTTCCAACGCATCATCGTCTCCGCCGTCTACCTGGGTGGTGGCCAGTTCCCGGCCGGAGGGCGAACCCGAATCTGCGCCAGTCGACTCCGCCACCATCGCAACGCCCGTTCCATTTCCGTCACCGTCGGCAAAGGTGTCGTTGATTCTGGCGACAGCATCCTCGCCCAGTTCGGCGGCTCTCAATCCATGATTTGTCTCAAGACTGCGAACGGCGTCACCCCCGGCGACCTCAAAATCCCCGGGAAGTGACTGTGACTGGCGCTCCGAAGCAGCCTCGATTAACTCGTCGACACGGCACTTCAACTGGTCCCGCTCCTCCTCAACATTCCGGAGCTGGTCCCCGAGCCCACTGAGTTCAGCAGCGACTTGCTCCAGCCGTTTACGGTTCGAGGTAAGTTCCGCGAGGAGCCCGTCCCGTTCCACCTCCAGAAGCGACACCGATTGGCGGTTCGATTCAAAATCCGATTCGGTCTGAGCCCATCTCGCGCTTTCCGCTTGCGCCGTATCCCGCAGGTCATCGCGTTCTATAGTTAACTCTGCGTTGCGGGCTTGTAAGGCTGACAACTCCCTCTCCAGTTTCCCGATTCTCTCCTGCTCCAATTGCGAAGCTCCCGTAATTTCATCGATAAGTCTTTCGGCCTCAAGCACGCGGTGGGCGAGGTCGTCACGTTCCGATTCCAGGACGCCAAGCGCGCCTTGAAGGCGCCCGATTTCCTCACGAAGGGTGCCGCGTTCAGCTTCGGCTTCCTCCATGCGGCGCGCCATCGCCGCGCGCTCAGTCTCTATCCCCTCGTACTCATTGCGAAGCGCCTTCAGCGCATCCGTGCACACGCGGGCTTCCTCCCTCGCGCTGTCGAGATCGTGACTGGAGCCTTCGAGTTTCTGTCGTGCGGAGGCCAACTCGTCCTCCAGGGTCAGGACCTGGCTCGTGGCCGCCAATTCCGCCCCACGTGCGCCCTCCAGCAGCCCTTTCAGCACTTCGATTTCGGCGGTTTGCGTCGCCCATTCGGTCTCCAGCGTTGTACGAACCTCCCGGGCCGAGGCCAGGTCGGACTCCAGGGTGGTGATTAGAGCCACAGCCTCTTCCCGGGCCTTTTCCGCCTCGGCCAAGCCCTCCAGATCAATATCATCAAGAAGGGTGGTTGGTTCCTGAAGCTCCGCCTTCACACGATCCAGCTCTGCTGAAAGCTCTGCGGCGCGCCGCTGTTCCTCCGCAAGTGCCTCCCGGGCCTCCAGCACCTTCGCCTCCAGACGTGCCCGCGATTCATCCTCCGCCGCCTTCTCCGAGATATACTGTTTATGCTGGTCGGCCTTTCGCGCGGCATAGCTCAGCAGGTGTTGTAGACGGCCAATGGCCTCCCCCGGCGGCAGGTCCTCCACCCGTATGACATGTTGGCCCGACGGAATGATGACCATTTGCTTGCATTCACGGCACCAGCCATCGCGCCCTGCAAACGAGTCATCCATCCGCAGCAACGCACCGCAATGCTGGCAGTTGAGTTCGATCATGAATAGCTCCCTTTTGGATATGCCCCTCCTCCGTTACAGTGTGCCATGTTTTCGTCGGGTTTACAAAAGGCGCCTCCGAAAACTGCTCCATGCGCTCGGAAAAACCGGCCGTCTAATCTCCAAGTATGGCATACCCTGCACTACCGCTTGAGATTGCGACCCGTGCTCATGTCAATCTATAGTAACTTGTGAGTACCGTATTCTATGTGATGAATCCTCCTGAGTTCATGCGGCGTTTCTCCTTTTGTGGTTTGCTCTGTCGTGAGCGATCCGTTGGCGTATGAATTT
>JBIJDL010000697.1:0-2961 GCA_044344195.1 Candidatus Hydrogenedentales bacterium | reverse complement strand
ATGAGGGCAAGCAACTCGCGGATTTTGTCGCTCAATTCGCGGAAGACAACGGCAGGCCGGTCGTGGTCGTAGGCGGCCACTTCCATGGCGTCGTAGCCCGGCACGAGGGTGGCCAGTTCGCCCAGGAGGTCGCGCAACTCCAGATACATGTCAAAGGACGTGATACCGGGCGCCTTGATGAGCGTGGAGAGACGGCCGCTGAACTTATTCAGGGTCTGGAGAAAGAAGATGTGCTCCGACTGGAATTTGGATTCGCGGGAGGTCTCGCCGCGGGTGCCGCCCCGGGACACGCGCGTGACCAGATCGCGACGGTTGGCGTCGACCTGGTTCGAGAGATCGCGAACGATGGCCATCAGCGGTGCGTAGCCATGGAGCAGTAGACACGGAGGAATAAAAAGGGGATCGAGACTCGGCAGGCCCCCGCTGTCGGCTGTGGACCGGGTGATCCGCACGAGGGGGAGCACTTCCAGGCCGCCGATGTCGTCGGTGCTGAGGAGCAGGCGTGCATTGATGCGGCGCACGAGCATGGGGTGTGAATGGACCCCGGTATTTTCGTCGGGCCGTTCGATTTCATTGAGCTTGTAGATGCGGCGGCTCTTCCAGCCCTCGTTGCCCTCGGCAGTTACGACGTTCGCGCCGTTGGGGTCCCAGAGCGGAACGCCTATCATGACGGTGACGGATTCCGCGCCCGAATCAAAGACATTCTGCAGGTTGAGCGGGGGCACATCCGCGCTGGAGGGGTAGTCCACCTCCGTTCCGCTGGGCATGACCACGCGGAGCTGCTTGAACTGGACGAGTAGATTACGAAGGGCATCCTCGGAGAGTTCGGATTCGATGACGCCGTAGGGATAGGTAAAGCGCAGACGCCGCTCGGAGCGGATCTGGGTGATGATGTTCTGCTGCATCTGCTGCAGGTGATGGGGCTGGAGGAAGAGCCCTTCATGCCAATGGATATGCTGCGTCATCGTGGTCTTTCTCTATCCAGGAGCGGGGCCCCTTCGGGGGCGCACCGCCGGTCATCTCGCATGTCTTCCGCGCGCGAACTCACTGCCGCCGCTGGGTGGTTTCGCAAACCAGTCCGCTGGGTTGAATCACCACGCTCAGGGTCTTGGTGCGGGGCGTAAAAAATCCATTGGGCCACGCGGACCTGTCCAGGGGCAGGGCGAGAACCGAGCGGGTCTGTACCAACTCCGGACTCTCCCCCGGCTTCCGCGGCAGGTTGGCGATTACATACACGGTACGGGCGCCCTTGCGTTTCCAGTCGTCCCAGTATTTGCTTCGGCGGGACAGCTTCTTGGGCGCGGAATCCTGATTGGTGAACCGGGAACTGAAGGCGCCGACGCCCTGGCGATAGGGGTTGTTCGTATCGAAGTACTCGCCGACCTTCATGGTTTTCATGATGCCGTCTTCGGATGCGTTCGCGGCAAAGACATCCACATCGATGGAGGGAAGTTCACCCGTCTTCTCGTTCCGAAAGGTGTCCACATCCATGGTCAACTTGACATTGAAGGCGTCCCGCTTTTTCGAGGCGCAACCGGGCGCACCCGCCAGAATCACCAGTGCGGCGAACAGCAACAAAGCGCGGGAGAAGCCCGCGCCCGATCGGGTAAACGCGGCCCCACCAGCCCGTGTATTCGCAGCTAAAGCCCAACGATACAACACGTTCTCCTTCGCGTTATCCTGCACGATTAGTGTTTGTCGGGGGCCTTCCTCACATGCAGACACCCGACCATCTCCCACAGCCTGGCAATCGGGACCCACGCCCGTCCCAGCCCATTTCCCAAGACCTTGAACCGCCCCCATGGTACACATCCGGCGATAGGCCATGTCAAGGCAATTCTCCAACTTTCGCACCATTCTCAGCCCGGCTGAACCTCTTCCCAGGCGGACTGATCCAGGGAGGGAAAGGTAATCTGACAATTCCCCGCCATGAGTCCCGTAAGGCGGGCTTTTCCCTTGGAATCCGTGGTGCCCTTGTCGACAGTCTTCCCGTCGGGCAGCACGATCTCATAGGGCATGCCCGCGATGGGACTGTCATCCATGCCGACCAGCTCGATCTCGAACCAATCGGTCTTTTTCTGCACCGCCTTCTCCTGCACGATGGCGGCTTGTTCCAGTTGGGCCTCTTCTTCGGCGGCCTCCTCGGAGATCTCCTGGTCCGCCTGCTGGCGGGCCTGCTCCTGACGCTGCTCCTGCTGGGCCGCCTGACTGGCGGCTGCCTCCTGCTCTTCGGCGGTGGGCGGCTTGTAGGGCGTGACCTTCTGGGTTCCGTACTTCCCAGTCTGGGCCTGAATCTGCTCCGCCTTGATCTCCTGTATTTTTCCCGGATCGGCCTCGTCCGCGGGTTCGGGGGCCACGGCGTCGGCCGGGGCTACCGCGCTGCCGGCGGTACCATCTTTGGGTGTGGGCATGGTGTCTTAACTCCCTTTGGCGCGACCAGGGTGCTAGCCCTGATCGATGGGTCTTATGGGTCGTATGGGTCTTATGGGACGTATGGGTGACCGGGCTTACCACTTCCCTGCACGCTTCATTTTTCTCTCAAACGACACGCTTCCGCTAGTTTATCGCCACCGCACCGCCCTTGAGGGTCAGGCTGCCATCGCCGCTGACGGTCGTGGACGCGCCCTTGAGCTCGGAGGTTGCGGGACTCTCCAGCGCGAGGCCGCCGGTGCCCTTGAAAGATCCTTTGCCCGTGGCCGTGACTTCGGTGTTTCCGCCGGATTCAATGGTGATGTCGCCATCGGCCTTCAGTTCGATCTTGCCGGTGGTGCCGATGGTGATACCGCTGGATTCAATGGCGATATAGGAGTCCCCCACCTTGACGGTGATATTGGTCGCGGCTTCGATGACGATGTTGTCACCCTTCAGGTAGTAGTCCGCCGTAACTTCGATGGACTGGTTCGCCTTGTACACCTGTGTGACATCACCTTCGACGGTGTGGCTGTGGGTGCCGGTGACTTT
>JBIJDL010000696.1:0-2968 GCA_044344195.1 Candidatus Hydrogenedentales bacterium | reverse complement strand
CTGTACCCATCAGAATCGTCATGGAAAACCTTGGGTTTTCGGGGTACAGCCACCGACTGGATTGCCGACGTTATTCCATTTATGAAGTCACGCGTCAGCCGAATGCAGTCCCCGTGTCATGCGCCAGCCGGATGCGTTTCCCGCAGTTCCGAAGACACGATGCACCCGCGATCATCGGTGAGGTTGAAGTAGTACCACGTACAAGCGGCGGGAAGAACCGCTGAGACCGTCCCAGCCACTGGGTCGATGGTTGCGGCGATCGGCGCAAATTGCTGGACGAGATCAAGGTGCTTTTTTCCCTCGCTTTCCGTGTATTCCAGTGGCACGGTGAGCACATTGAGCGTCGCCGAGGCAATGGGTTGTTCGCTCTCGAACTGCAATACGACCGATCCGTCCTTGGACGTGATGGGCTGTTTCGTGATACGGGCCAGGGGTGCGCCCGTACCATTCAGCAGGTGATCCGCAAGGGCGTAAATCTCCGGGACGTATTTCTCCTCCCATCCGGGTCCATGGCCATGGGGCATTTGCGGGTGAATGGAGAGGATGGACTCGGTGCCCGCACTGACGTGGGAACGGCTCATGGTGTCGACGGAAAAGTGAGGATCATTGTCGCCGTTGACCCAGAGCATGGGCATGGGGGCATCGGTGAAATAACGCGCGGGATCCCAATATTTGCGCAACTCCAAGGTCGCATCGTCCTTCGCGCCCATGCGATTGAAGTAGCCTTTAGAATCGTAGAGATAGCCACAACCATACACGGGCGCAGCGAAAACAAAGCGATCATCCACGCCCGCCGTGAGACTGGATAGTACCCCGCCCCAACTGATGCCCGTGAGGCCAATGCGCTCTGGATTCACCTGGGGCAGCGCACGTAAAAGGGAATTGGCGAGCATGATGTCAGCCACGGCATGATACATCCACTGCTCCGTGCGCGGTTTGGCCTCGTCGTCAAACATGCCCGTACGCACCGGGCCGCTGAAGGCATGGCGCGGTCGGTCGGGGAAGTTGTTCTGGGGGATTTGTCCTTCGAGGTCCATGGCGATGGCGGCGTAGCCCTTGTCGTACCAGATCTTCGCCCATTCGTGGAAGGCGGTGCCGCCACCGCCGTGGACGAGCACCATCGCGGAAATCTTTTCGCCCGCGGGCACTTCGGGCACGGCGAGGTAGGCGAAGACACGGGTGGGCGATCCTTCATAGGGCAAGGCGTCATAGAAGATGGCCCGCACGGCGCCCTGGTCCATTTCGGGTGCGGGGTAGTATTGCGGCGCGGTCAGCACGGTATCACCCAGGGCTGTACGGAGTTCGGCGCGGGCCGCGGCGGGGTCGGCGACGCTGGCGGTGGCCACGAGGGCAACAGAAAGAAAAACGGCAAATCGCATGGGGGTCTCTCTCCAGAGTAAAAGGGACATTGGACCGATAGGACGAATAGGGCCGATTGCAGAGACTCAGGTCTTTCGCAAGTCGTTCACGGGCGTCGCGAAGCCCTCGATCACATTGTCCACCAGTTCCATCGCACCGGATTCAGGGCCGAGCTGAACGCCAACACGTTGCGCGGGCCCGCGGGTCTCTTTGATGGTGTTTCGGATGAGGCTGTTGTTCGCCGTGACGCCTTGAACGTCCACGGCGATACCCGCATCTCCCCCGCTATCGGTAATGCGATTGTTCTCGAAGCGGTTGCCCTTTGCGGTGAAGCCCTCGCCGCGCTCGGGACGGAAATTGAGGCCATTAATCGGACTGGCAACGATGTCGTTGTTGATGATGAGGTTTTCATCGTCGTGATGACCGATGGAGACGCCATAGTTGCAGCACGTGATGGTGTTGGCTTCGGCGAGGCCATACTTCACGCCCCAGCAGAAGAATATGCCGTAGGTCGAATCGCTCACGCGATTGTTAACCATGCGCGGACGCTGCGAACCGGACCCCGGGTGGATCCCCAGGTCGGCGTTGTTAACCAGATCGCAGTTCTCCACCACCACATCGTGGCAGATCTGAAAGCTGATGGCGTCGCCGTTGTAGTCCCGCACGTGCAGGCCGGTCAGGGTGATGTTGCTGCAATCCTGAAACCAGAGCGCCCCCGCGTAGTTGCCGTTGATGTTCGCGTTGTTGGCCCGATTGCCGTCCAGCGCGATGTTTTCGACGGCAAAATGGGTCTGCTCTTCCGCCGTGATCATGGGAAAGCGCGCGGTCACTGTGGGGGCCGAGGCGGTCCAGAAATTGGCCCGCAGGGCCTTGTCGAGCTTGAAGCGGTTGCCGCTGCGGGCGACGAGGGTGCGCCGAAGCACATCCACACCGCCCGTGTCGGCGTTTTTCGTTTCCAGGATGATGCCGTCGCCGATCTGAAAACCATCGGGATTGGCCAGCGTGATTTCCTGGTCATACCAGTCCGAATCATCAGCCAGGGTCGTCTCCTGGCTCTCCTTTTTGAAGAGGAGGGAATCCGGGCCGCTGCCGAGTAGACGGACGCCTTTACGTAGGAAGATGGAATTGCGCAGGGTGTAGGTGCCCGGCAGCACCTGCACCGTGCCACCGCCGAGGCGCACCACATAGTCCACCGCCGCCTGAATGGCCCGGTCCGTCGTTCCCGCGATGTCGGCCTTATTCGGCCCCACGGTAACGGTAAGGCGTTCGTCCCAGTTCGGCTCGGACATGGCATCGCCAGAGGTGGCGCGGGGCGCGCGCACTTCGGGCATGGGGGCGGCCTGGCCGAGGACGGGCATGGCCATCAGTGTGGCGGTGGTCAGGAGCATCTCGCGGCGGTTGAAGCCGGAAACATTTGCTCGGGTCATGCTGGATTTCCTTCCCTATCAGGTACTTCTGGTTGGAGAAACCCTGGGAGCTACCTCTCCACCACAGGTTTATCCACGATACGATTCACTACATCATACGCATCGGGGCCAACAATGTCGCGCACGAGCTGGAGTTGATTCGTGGACTCATCCAGCTTCCAAAGCTCGCCCCCCCGGCCATC
>JBIJDL010000210.1:0-10014 GCA_044344195.1 Candidatus Hydrogenedentales bacterium | reverse complement strand
CATTGCCGCCATGCTTCGCCCACGCAAAGGGCGCGAGGCTGTGGTAGGACTCGGGCCATCCCCATTTCCCGAAAATGTTTCCCGCCAGACCGGGCGCAGTCTCTTCTTTCGCATGGCAATCAACGCAGTGCGCATCCAGCACCGGCTGCACCAGCTTCGGAAAGAAAACGGGGTAGGCCCCCTCCGCCTCGGGCTGAAGGATGGAGGGCGGACGCCGCATGGCCAGTGGCGTGGATGAAGTGGCCACCGGCAATGCCTTCTGCTTCTCCTCGTGACACCCCACGCACGAGAGCAGCTCGCCAGGGTGCACATACGTATCTGAACGCATGGTCTGCACCGCGCGCCCACGTTCGTCGAGGGCCTGAAAATAGAGGGGGATCCCGGCCGGCACTTCGCAGTACACGCTGCCGTCGGCTTCCACCGGCGCGGTGCCCAGTACACCCCGCACAAGCGACTGGGCCCCGATGCCAATCTGGGGATCGTCCGCCGCCGGGGTCGTCTTGGGGAACAACTGGATCACGCGCATCCCCGTGATCTTCGTGCCTTCCGGCCAGGCGAATCCGCTCTCGTAGATATTCATCACCGCAAGATAACCTGTTTCCGGCGCGTCGCCCTGGCGATCCTCCGCAGCCTGCTGTGTGCGCGATGGAATCACCGGGGGCTTCTTGCGCGGCTGAAGGGGCATAGGGTCAAGGCAGGCCACCGCCGGATCCCGATAGAGCAATTCTCGATTGCCGAAAGCATCGACCAGATAGAGCCCATAGTGTCGCTGGCCCGGATCGTACACGCAGAGATAATAGGTCTCGCTCAAGGGCCAGGGCGTTCCGTAGCGCTCCGCACGACGCAGGTTCTTGCCTTTATGGGGCTCGCACGATACCCCCGGCCACACTTCAGACTCGGGAAAGGCCGCGTCGGGCGTGATGCGCTTCAACTGCGCCATCGCGCCGTCGTCGGGGATCGCCGGATCGATGAGGACCATCGACCCGTAGTTCTGCCCGTGGTGCGGCGTGGAAACGGCCACATATTTCCTCGAATCGGGGATGGCGCGAATCGAAAGCTCCATCCAGGGGCGGGACTCGCGGAAAGCCGGATAGTTGCCGTGGGACGTGCGCGGATCGCGGCCATCCGGATAGGTCAGCCAGAGATGGTGGGCAATGTCGGAATCCCGATCCACATAGTCCCATCGCGAATACACGATCATGCCGTCGTTGTTCACGCTGGGGTGCCACTCGTGGGTCTCGTGAAAACTCAGCGGAATAAGATCGGATCCGTCCGCGCGCATGCCGTGGATCGTGAAGGTGGGGTTGGGTCGAAGCCCGCAGCGCAGATAGCCGCCCCGACGCTCCGACACAAAGGCAATGCGGCCACTGGGGAGCCAGCACGGATCAAAATCATTCACCGGTCCGTCCGTCAACTGCGTCAGGGTCGTCCCGGCCACGTCGGCCTTGAAGATATGGTAGGTGCTCTCCGGCGTGAAGAGCTTCTCGCGCGGCGTGAGATCCTCGGGCGGCACCGGAACGCGGGCCTCCGACCAGGCAAAAAGAAAGGTCTGCCCGTCGAAGTCCAGATCGAGCGAAATAAAGGAGCCGTCGGCCAGGGTCTTGCCCTGCAGTCGGCCATTCGCGACGGGAAGATCCCTCAGGGGCTCGCGCAGCACGGGATTTCCCGAAAAAGGTTGCTCCAGAATGAACAGCCCGCCGACCGGCTCCGCGTGAAAGCCATAGTACTGGTCCACCATGTGCTCATAGCGCGCGCGCTGGTGCGTGAGAAAGGCTATCCGGTCAAAATTTAACAATGGATTCTTGAAGGCGATGCGTCGCCGGAGTGCGCAGGCCTCTATGAACTGATCGCCCGCATCGCCCGCGACCCCGCTGGTCAAGGATTCCTGACGCCGCACGGCAAGCAGGGCAAGCGCTTCTTTCTCCTGCCCCAGGTCCGGCGCGGGCTGCATATTTTCCAGGTCATCAATCAGCGCCTGCATCCGGCGCAACACCACATCCACGGGGTGAACATCAGTGGGCTCGATCAGGGCCGCCGGGTGAAGACTTTCTTTTCGGAGCCGTTCCTCGCCTTCGGGGTGGGCCCGAAACTCCGCCATTTGTTGGGAGATGGCCTCAAACTCGATGCGGCAACCGTCATCAATGGAAGGGGCCGCACCGGTAGCGGGAGTTATCCCGCCGGCGTTCACGAGAATCGTGAAAAGTACCGTCTGAATCAGCCGGGCAGACATAGCTACTTCATTTCATGTGCGGGGCGCTCTCTGAAAATGACCCGCGCACGGCGTAACTGGGACGCTTGGGTTCCCCCGTCCCCTGACTTCATGGTCGCACACGAATGCGGCTTCCGTCAACAGGCTTCGAAAGTGGCCCGTTGTGGTGCGAATGGGGAACCTGCCAATCCTATATATGCAGACACTGCGGGAGCCTCCACTTTTACCGTTGCGCCCGCCGGTGGAAAGGCGTATCATGGTGGAGGATGACAGGGGACAGAATCATCTGACTCTCGAGCACCACGGCCCCCGACGCAACCCCGGCGCCAGGTATCCAACGCCCGCCCGACGAATCGCCCATGCGAAAGGTGATTCACACGCTGCCCCCCTTCCACGGCCTTTTACGGGGGAGGATGTATGTACATGAACGCAACGCGCTTCTACGTACACTGGGTACCCATGCTGGCGGCCCTCATCGCACAGCCCGCCCTTACTCAAGCCCATGATTGCCTGGGCGAGGTCCACCAACTCATCCTGACAAAAACGGTTCAGGGATGGGGCACACTGGGAATGGACAGCGCCACCGCCGCGCCCGGCAAGCCGCCCGCCAACCTCCGAATCGGCGAGACGGTCTACGATCACGGCATTGGCCACCACGCGCCGGGCGAACTCGTCTACACCCTGCCCGCCGGTACCTATACGGCCTTCAGTGCCGAGGTGGGCGTCCAATGGCAAGGCGGAAGCAAGGGCACTGTCGTGTTTCAAGCCTATGTCGATGGCGAACTTCGCTTCGACAGCGGCCTCATGACCGATAGCGATGCACCGAAGGTTGTGGAGGTGTCCCTGGCGGGTGCCCGCGAGTTACGCCTCGTCTCGGGTGACGGGGGCGACGGCATCAGTAGTGACATGGCCAACTGGGCCCTGGCGCGGCTCCACCGCGATCCCGATGCCCTGCGCTTTGACCCGCCCTCCCTTCAGATCAATGGAATGGCGGCACCGACCCCCAGCGCCGCCGTGGCGGGCTTCTCCCTTATCGCCAACGACCAGGGCCCCCAGGCCGCGCGACTGGGGAGCGACGCCTTCGCCCTCTGCCTGCGCGATGGCGAAACCGTCGAATCATTGATTCCGGTTGCAAATGCACCGGAATCCTTCACGCTGAAGGCCATCGTTGATTTGCTCCAGGGCGACGGCGTGGACGCCAGTCTCGCCATCGACGGCGGCACGATTCAATCCATGCTGCTGAAGCCCGGCACCAATGAAATTTCCCTCGCGGTGGATGGAGCCAGCAAGGACCTCGCGATTCGCCTCCATACCCGTGGCAGCGGCACCGAGTCCCTCGTGCGCTGGCGCGATATCCAGTGGGTTGGCCCGCAGGGCGGCTATCCGCTTCGCGCCCTGCCTGAAGCATCCAGTGGTGACGTTTATCCGCCCCCCCTCTTGCCCGCCCTGCGGCCCGCCATGGAATCCATGCTCATCGAATGGGATTGGCGCATGCAGGACGGCATCGGCACGGAACGGGAGCCTGTGACCTATGGGACGGCCATCGAGCGAATCCTGGCGCGGGGTGATCGCCTCGTGGCGGATCTCCAGGGCGGCGGCGCACTCCCCGTGGAGACGCTGACAGCCTGGCAAGCCCTGCGCGACCGCCATTCCACCCTCGCCAGCACCGCGACCGATGCGCAAGATCCGGCCTGGGAGCAACTGTGGCGGGAAGCCCACCAGCTCCGCCGTCAGATCGCCCTGGCCAATCCCCTGGCCGATGTGGGCCCCCTCCTTTTCACCAAGCACGTCTCCTCGGACATGAGCCACCAGCTCACCCAGTACTATGGCCGTTGCGCCCGGCCGGGCGGCGGACTCTTCGTGCTGGACGCCCCCGGGCAAAGCATGGCCGCCCGCGGACTCACGGCGGGACAGCTTCCGGAAGGCAGCTACATGCAGCCCGAGGTCAGCTATGCGGGCGACCGCATCCTCTTTGCCTTCTGCGCCGTGACGAGCATGATCCCGAAGGACGATCCAGGGCGGCTTGAACGCTTCTATCACCTCTACGAGATCCAGCCCGATGGCACGGGTCTCCGTCAGTTGACCGAAGGTCCCTACAACGACTTTTCCCCAAAAGAGCTTCCCAGTGGCAAGCTCATCTTCATCTCCACGCGGCGCGGCGGCTTCCATCGCTGCGGCGCGGGTCCCTGCGAAGTGTACACCCTGGCCACCGCCGAAGCCGATGGCAGTGAACCGCGCACCATCTCCTACCACGAGACCCAGGAATGGGATCCTGCCGTGCTGGAGGATGGCCGGGTCATCTACACCCGCTGGGACTACGTGGATCGCAACGCGGTTCACTACCAGCAGCTCTGGACCACCCGCCCCGACGGCAGTTCGCCCCTGGCCTACTATGGCAACAACACCCTCAGCCCCGTGGGCGTGTGGGAGGCCCGCTCGGTCCCCGGCTCGCCCCACGTCATGGCGACGGCCGCCGCGCACCACGCCATGACCGCCGGCTCGATCATTCTCCTCGATACGACCAAGGGCGTCGATGGCGCGGAGCCCATCACGCGCCTCACCCCGGATGCGCCCTTCCCCGAAAGCGAGACCCACGTGCGCCCCAACAATTGGCATGCGCCGGGAAGCCCCTCGGAATACGCCACGCCGGAGGAGGAAAAGCGCTGGCCGGGCCACTGCTATCGGAGTCCCTGGCCCCTTTCAAATGACTACTTTCTCGCGGCGTACAGCTTTGACGCGCTCATCGGCGAGCCCGACGGAAACCGCGCCAACATGTTTGGTCTCTACCTGGTAGACGCCTTCGGCAACAAGGAACTCCTCTACCGGGATCTGAACATCGCGAGCCAGTGGCCCGTACCGATTCGTCCGCGCCCCCGGCCCCACGTGCTTCCGGGCATGCTGGACCCCGGCTTGGGCAAGGAAGGCACCTTCTACGTACAGAATGTTTATGAAAGCAACGTGGAACTGACCCAGGGTGCCGTCAAGGCCATGCGCATCCTCCAGGTGCTGCCCAAGACCACCCCCAATGCGAACAACCCCTCCGTGGGCCTCGCCAATGCATCGCCCGGCAAGCAAGTGCTCGGCACTGTCCCCGTCGAACCCGATGGCTCCGCCTATTTCCGAGCGCCCGCAGGGATCCCCCTCAGTTTCCAGGTGCTGGACGAAAACGGACAGTCCATTCACACCATGCGCAGCATCACCTATCTCCAGCCCGGAGAAAAAGCGTCGTGCGTCGGCTGCCACGAGAACCGTATGACCGCACCGCCCCATGTGCCTGCGGGCATCGCCCTGAACCGCCCGCCCTCCACGATCGCGCCAGGCCCCGACGGTTCCAAGCCGCTGAGTTATCCCCTCCTCGTCCAACCGGTGCTTGACCGCCATTGCGTATCGTGCCATGGGGAGAACCAAGAGGCCATACCCGGCAAGACCCCCATCGTGCTGACCGGCGGACCCGAAGGCCACTACACAAAATCCTACGAAGTCCTGGCGCGGCGCGTGCCCTTCTCCGCCTGGGGCCCCAGCCTTGATGCGAACAGCGAACCCGCCGCCGGTGCCGACCGCTTTGGCGCGCGGGCCAGCGCGCTCATGACGATGCTTCGGGCCGGACACGAAGGCGTCCAGCTTCAACAGGAAGACTTCGACCGTCTGGTGACGTGGATGGACGCCAACGCCCTCTTCTACGGCACCTTTTCGCCGGAAGACCAGGCCCGCCAGCAACGGGGCGAGCGCATCGCGGGTCCCGCGCTGGAGTAAATTCAAGATCATGTACCTCATTGACCGCCGATGTATCGGCGACCTGAGGAGTTCAAAAATCAAAGATTTCGGCAACGCTTTCCATGGAGTTTGATCGCCAACTATTCGCGTCCATTCGCGGTTCCAAACTCTTTTCATCACATGCCGTAAAAATTTGCGCGAATTTGCGTAAATTTGCGGTTCAACGTTCAGGGCGGGAGAATGATCAAATGCGTCGTATGTTACCTTCGTTGACTGGGGCCCTGGCCCTGTTCGTTTTCTTGACGGGCCAAGCCCCGGCCCAGGAAAGCACCGCTTCCGAGTCCATTCAAACCGGCAAGGGCCATCGCTTTGCCGCGGCCGACTACAGCGGCAGCAAGGTCTTCCTCGTCAACGCGGATGGCGCGGTGGAATGGGAATACGATACGGGCGGGGCCTGCGATGAGATCTGGATGCTTCCCAACGGCAACCTGCTCTTCAACACCGGCAACGGCGTGACGGAAGTGAATCAGGCCAAGGAAGTGATCTTCCGCTACAGCTCCGAGAGCGAGATCTACGCCTGCCAGCGTCTGGCCAATGGCAACACTTTCATCGGCGAATGCAACACCGGTCGATTGCTGGAAGTGGATCCGGCCGGAAAAGTGGTAAGCGAACTGCGCCTCCTGCCCGAGGGCACGGACGGCGGGCACGTCTACATGCGCAATGCGCGCAAGCTGGCCAATGGCAACTTTCTCGTCGCCCATTCAGGCGAGGAAGTGGTGCGGGAGTACGGGCCGGACGGAAAGGTGCTTCGGGAAATTCCCGCGCCCGGCGGTCCCCACTCCGTCGTCCGCCTGCCCAACGGCAACACCCTGATCAGTTGCGGCGACATGCGCCAGGCCGCCATGGTCATGGAAGTGGACCCGGAAGGCAAGGTGGTCTGGAAGGTGGAGCATGACGAGCTTCCCGGCATTTCCCTCAAGTTTATCGCGGGTATCCATCGCCTACCCAATGGCAACACCGTCCTGTCGAACTGGGTCGGACACAACCAGTTCGGCAAAGCCCCCCACCTCATCGAAGTCACCCCGGACAAAAAAGTGGTGTGGACCTTCCAGGACCACAAGACGATGAAGACCATCTCCAGCGTCCAGATTCTCGACGTGCCCGGCGACCCGACCGCCGGTGAGGTGTTGCATTGACCGCCTGAACACGATTACGCCGGCTCCCATTGTGGATTCCACCACACGCGAGTTGAGCGTTGAGGAAGGAGTTCCAGCCTTGAAACGCTATTCGCGATCCCCCCTGCTCCCGGCTGCGGCCGCTATTGGCCTTCTGTTGCTGATGCTTGCCTTCACAGGCACTTTGGCCACCGCCGAAGATCCCTCAACGGCCGAGGCGGGCCTTCAGTATGATTTGCTCCTTCAGGACCTTGGTCGAAGAGAAGTCATTTCGGCGCTGGGTCCACAGGTGCTCCATCCGGCGGCACTCATCCAGGAGACAGACCGCGATCCCCTCGACATCGTACTCCGGCGCACGGACGCCCTCCTGAAGGATCTCCTGGCGAACACCGCGCCCGAATTGGCCGCACTCAAGGAAAAGCTTGATGATCTGGTGCTCCGCACTGCCAGCGTCCCGGTCGAATCCCTGGAGGCGCGGCGCGCCCTTTATCACGAGGCCTACCAACTTCGCCGGAAAATTGCGTTCTCGAATCCCCTCCTCGATTTTGAGAACCTCCTCTTCCTGAAGCGCCATCGCGCGACCTTCAATCACATGTGCGACCAGTACTACGGCGTCAATGCCCGACCCGGTGGCGGGCTCTTCAAGCTGGCCACACCCTTCGGCAATGAGTCCGCTACGACCGATCTCCTGAGCGACTCCGTCGTAGAAAGCGGACGCTTGACGGGCCAGACGCTCGCAGGCGGCTCCTTCCTCTCCCCCGATCTCTCCTACGATGGGAAGCAGATCCTTTTCGCCTATACGGAGTGCGCCGAAGATACCGCCCACCAGTTTCACACCGATGCGACGCGCGGCCATTGGAATCAGGGCCGGAGTTTCCATCTCTTCAAGGCCAATGCCGACGGTTCCGGTCTCACCCAACTGACCGATGGGACCTGGAATGATTTCGACCCCTGCTGGATGCCGGATGGCCGGGTGGCCTTCATTTCCGAGCGCCGCGGCGGTTACCTCCGCTGCGGGCGGGTATGCCCCACCTACACGCTATACGACATGGCCCCGGACGGCGCGGATATGCGCTGTCTCAGCCCCCACGAGACGAACGAGTGGAATCCCAGCGTCACCCACGACGGCAAGATTATTTACACGCGCTGGGACTACGTCGATCGGCATGGCTGCGTAGCCCATCACCCCTGGATCACCACGCCGGACGGCCGCGATTCCCGGGCCGTGCATGGCAACTTCAGTCCGCGCAAATCGCGGGCCGATATGGAACTGGACATCCGCGCCATTCCCGGCTCCCACAAGTACGCGGCCACGGCGGCACCCCATCATGGCCAGGCCTTCGGCTCGATCATCGTGGTGGACCCCCGGGTAAAGGACGACGACGGCATGGCCCCGGTAAAACGGGTGACGCCCGAGGTGGACTTTCCCGAATCGCAGGGCGGCGCCCAGGTCTATGGCACGCCGTGGCCCCTGAGCGAGACCTACTTCCTCTGCGCCTATGACGGCAGCATGAAGCCGGAGCAGGGGCGGCAGGGCAATGAGGATCTCGTGGGCAACTACGGCATCTATCTGGTGGATGCCTTTGGAAACAGAGAACTGCTCTACCGCGACCCGGAAATCTCCTGCCAGAATCCCATCCCGATGCGAGAGCGTGTTGCACCACCCGTGATCCCCTCGCCCCTCCCCGACGACCCCACAGCGGAAGCCACGGTGGCGCTCGTCAACGTCTATGAAAGCCAGACCCCCTGGCCCGAAGGTGCGAAGATCGCCGCGCTGCGCGTCTACCAGGTCATTCCCATGTCGGTGCCCTCGGGCGAGCCACCGCACGAAATCGGCATGCGCCTGCCCGGCGAGGAAGGCGCGGACTCCGTCATCCTCGCGCGCTATGTACTCGGCACCACGCCCGTGGAAGCCGACGGAAGCGCCCATTTTATCGTCCCCCCCAATGTGGAGCTCTTCTTTCAGGCGCTGGACGACAACGGCCTCGCTGTCCAGTCCATGCGCTCCTCCACCTATTTGAAACCAGGCGAGCGGCTCTCATGCAACGGCTGCCACGAGCAGAAGTCCGCCGCGCCCGCCATCACCAACAACAAGCCCATTGCCCTCCAGCGCGCGGCCCTGCCCCTCACGCCGGATGTGGACGGAACGAATCCCTTCAGCTACCCGCGCCTCGTTCAACCGGTGCTCGACAGCAAGTGCGTGAAGTGTCATCAGGAGAATGAAAAGGCCCCGCGCCTCGACGGCGAAGTGGTGGCGGACGGAGCCAAAATCTGGACCGCCTCCTACCACAGTCTCGCGCCCGAGTTCGGGTTCTGGCAATACGGAAATCCCCATCGCACCACGCCCGGAAAATTCGGCGCGAGGGCCTCTCGACTCTACGCGCTGTTGACCGAAGGCCACTACGACGTGGAGCTTTCGGAAGAGGAATTGCACCGTCTGACGGTGTGGCTGGATTCATGCTCGGTCTTCTATGGCGTTTATGAGAAGGAAGGTGGCGAGGCCCAGCTCCGGGGCGAAATTGTCTATCCCACCCTGCAGTAACGATTCATCGACGCTGGTGCGGATCACAACAAGGTATTCCGCAATGAGAAACCTGTTCTTCGTCGTGATTGCTTTGGCGCTTGTTCTCGGGGCCAGCGCCCAGGAAGCCCTGCCCCTTCGGGCTGACGGGTCCATAACCCTGTGGACCGTGGCTGGCCCCCTGCCCAATGGACCCATCATGGATCACGGCAAGCAGTGCGTGGGCTTCTACAAGGACTATCTGGAAAAAGCCGGCGGTGAAAGCAAAGCCCCCCACCTCATCGAAGTCACCCCGGACAAGAAAGTGGTGTGGACCTTCCAGGACCACAAGACGATGAAGACCATCTCCAGCGTCCAGATTCTCGACGTGCCCGGCGACCCGACCGCCGGTGAGG
>JBIJDL010000183.1:0-10696 GCA_044344195.1 Candidatus Hydrogenedentales bacterium | reverse complement strand
TCTCGGCCCGCCGCCGGTGATTCTGAAACCATTGATTCCATCGACCCATTTTCGATTGTCTCCCATCCGTTCGCGTTATGGCGTCGCGTGTGCCCGCCATTAATAAGGATGGGGCGTTGACGTGGGACGATGGGAAAGACTGGAATGGCAGATACTTACGGCAGAAGTTCCGGATCTGGAGATCGGCGCGGCGGGGTTGCCCTGCATTCGCTTCGCGCCTTTGGTATACTGTGGGTGTTCCGGTTCTGCGGCCGGAGTTTGGATGCGGGGTCGAACGGCCAAACCTGCCCTCCGGGGCAGCCCCGAACAAGCCACAACGCGTCGGGAGATTTACGGGCCATGGAGCCAGCAAACAGCGGCTACAT
This sequence comes from Candidatus Hydrogenedentales bacterium, assembly GCA_044344195.1. Classification (GTDB taxonomy): domain Bacteria; phylum Hydrogenedentota; class Hydrogenedentia; order Hydrogenedentales; family JAEUWI01; genus JAEUWI01. Next base: position 10,331 of record JBIJDL010000183.1, on the reverse strand, counting down.
ACTGGTGGTTGACGATGCCGCGTTCATGCGCCGGATGATCGCGGGGATTGTCCGTGCGCTCGGATACGATGTGCTCGACGCTCCCGACGGCGCGAATGCGATCAAGACCATGAAGCAGGATCCACCCCGCCTCGTTATCCTCGATCTCGTAATGCCCCATATGTCAGGCTCCGAGGTCTGCGAGTGGATCCGGTCCAATCCGGCGACGGCCCATATCCCGGTGATCATATGCACGGCGGACCAGGAACGGAAGCACTTGGCGCTGGCGATCAAGGCCGGGGCGACTGATATCCTTTGCAAACCGGTGACGAAGGCGGGCCTTCAAGAGCGGCTGAACAAGCACCTTCACTCCACAGGCGCTTCAACCTGAAGCGTGGCGGGGGCCTGTTCGGGTTCCGCTTTTTTTCGGGGCCGTATTCCTGTGGGGGTAACACTGATGACCGTGATCGTTTCGCGCGGTCCTTCGGCGGGGAGCACGAAGGCGGTCCTGCCCCAGGGTACGGTGTCCCCCAGCCCCGGTGCGACGGAGCCGGCTATCAGCGCGTTGAGAGGATCATCCACAAAAAGGGCAATTTGCGCGCGAAGATCCCAGTCCAGCCCGAATGCACCCGCGACGCCAATACTCCATCGGCTCGCGCGCAGGGCGCGGCGCAGGAGATGGGCCTCCCCCAGTGATTCCCGGGCGCGTGGATCTTCCGCAGGCAGCCCGGCTCCCAGGAACAGGAAGCCGTCACGGCCGAATGAAACGCCGTAGATCGGGTTGCCGAATCGCGCGCGAAAATCGTCGCCTCGGAGATCGCTCTTGTCGGGGCAGAGATAAACCGGCAGCTCGATGCTCGATACGAGTGTCTCCAGCGCCTTATATTCCTCGTCGGTTCCACGGCGGGTCAGTGGCCCGAGAATGAACACTACCTGCACCCCGGCTTCATTCAGGCGCGTGGGGAACTCTACAGGCAGCGGAGACTGCTCCGCCGCGCCTTCGGCGGAAAGCGCGCCCCGGACCACGGCGACGGCGTACTCCTCAGGCATTTCGGCGAGGACCTGCACCGCGCTGGTTCGGGTGCTCGTGCCGCCGGGGCTTGCGAGCTGAAGGGCATAGCGCCCTGGCGCAATGCCCTCGGGTATCTTCGCGCGACCCTGATGGATGGCACCGGGGGCCGGGGACCAGTTGGTATTGAGGGGCGTGAGGCGACCGTCCTGCTCCAGACTCAGGGCTCCTTCTTCGCGTGCACCGACCTCCAGCAGCCCTCCGGGCATGAGGACGGCGGGCCGGCCGAGGCGGGGCCATTCTACGCCCTCCGCGATGCCTGTCGCGGCCCCGAGGAGGGCGAGTGCGAGACCCGTGAGTCTGGAAAATCTCTCTGTCATTTGCGCTCCGGCCGCCATGCGGGCGCGGCTTTGGCCCCGCCTGTCGTTGTAATCCGTTTCCATTCATCCCCCGTGACCCCGGCGCGATAGATTTCGGCCTGGCCGCCGCGATCCGAGACGAAGGCGAGGGATTGGCTGTCCGGGGACCAGGCAGGCGACCAGCAATTTGCGTCGCCATCGGCCGCGAGGGGCGTTACGTGGGCGGTGTCGGTGTAGACGTTGTAGATGCCCCGGGTGCCTCCTCGAAAGGATTCGAAGGCCAGATTATCCCCGTCGGGGGACCAGACGGGATTCCAGTCGGCCGCGCGATGGTTGGACACGTTGACGATGCCACGTTTTCCGACGAGGACCATGATTTCGCAGTCGCCGCCCTCGTTGGATTCGAAGGCGATGCGGGTGGTCTGGCCGACTTCCTTCAAAGGATAGGCGCCGAATTCCGGGTGCTCCGCCGCTTCCGGTCCGTGGGCTTGTTTGCGCCAGTTGGGGGTGACGCCCCAGACGGTGGCACCACGGGCGGCGCGATCCTTGTCCGCCACGCCGAGCCAGGGCAGGACCTCGCTCTTGGAGACGAGCACGAGGTCCGTTCGTATCACGGGCCGGTCTCCCGCGCTATCGGGCAGCAGCCGAATAGCCAGAAAGGCTTCCGGCGGTGTCTCGGTATCAATTTGCTCCACTTCCATGCGCGCTTCGGCGCGGAAGCGCGGCACGTCCACCCCTTCAACTAAGATCGGGGTCTCGGGGCTGAGGAAGAGCATAAGGTCGTTGAAGGGCATCCAAACAGGCTCCACGATCCCGATCACGCCGTTGCCCCAGGGGGAATCTTCGCCGCTGTTCAAATCGAGGACGCGAATTTGGCCGGGGGTGCCGGAGGCCGCCGCGCTGCCATAGATGAGGCGGGCGCTGTCGGTGGCCCAGGCGGGCGTGGTGCACCAGGGTCCCGTGCCCACAAGACGCCCGCCGGAGCCGTCCGCCCGTACGACGTGAAGTCCGCGTCCGCCGGGGGTTGCGGTTTCAAAGGCAAGCCATTCACCGTCGGGAGACCAGCGGGGTGGGCCATCCTGTTGGCCGGGCCCCACCTGGCGCGCCTCGCCGCCGCCGACACCCATCACGAACACCGCCCCACCCTGACCCGCGGCGCTATCGATAAATGCGACTTCGCCCGGCTGCGCCAGGGCGCCCGCCAGGGTACAAATCAGTGCCGTTAACTGCATGTGGCCACCTGGGGCAAGATGGTGTTCCTCGTAGGGGTTATGGGGTGCGCGGTCCGGGCCCTGAAAAGCAAGCGCCGTGTGACCCAGGCCACACGGCGTTTGCGTTCATAGTGTACTCAGATATGGACTATCGGTGCAACGCCTTGTTCACCACGACCTGGATGTCGGAGGCATTTACCTGACCGTCACGGTTGGCATCGGGGTTGACGGAGACCGCTTTTTCCTGGATGCGCAACACGGCATTGACCACGATCTGGACGTCGAGAGCGTTAATCTTCCCGTCATTGTTCACATCGGTAACCTGGACCAACTGGTCGGCACCGAGATAGGTGTAGCCGTTGTGAAGGATCCCGGGGCCGGCGATGGTGTTCACCACCACGTCCACCGCGCCCGACGCATGGAGGGGCGTGGTTACTTCCAACTCGCCCGCGCTGATCGCACGGACGCTGGTGGCCGGGACGCCGCCGAAGGTTACGGAGATGGGGGCGGAGAGGCGGGAGCCAACGATGCGGACGAGCTCACCGCCGGACACGCCGCCGGCGGGCGGGGTGACGGAGACGATCTCGGGAATGCCGGAGATGGTGACCCGGGGCGAGTAGGTGATGTTTCCGGAGATTCCGGACAAGGTCACGGGGACCACGCCGAAGTACCAGACATCACCGCCGCGGGTAGCCTGGGGGGAGACTTGGAGACGGTTGGCGAGGCTGGTCACGATCTGGTCGTTTCGATACCAGTAGATGACGGAGCTGCCTTCGTCGAAGAGGCTGACCACGCCCGTCTGCTGGGCGTGGGTGTAGTCGTAGGCTGCGAGCAGCGAACTTTCGTCCGCCACGGCGCGGTCTTCACTCGGATCTTCGCCGGGTTCGCCGGTGATGACTTCGAGGTTTACCGCCTCGGGCAGCAGGACGACGGAACCGACTTGGACTACGACATCCTGATAGGCCGACTGAGCGCCGCTGGTGGCAATCACGCGGACGAGGTAGGTGCCTTCGTCGGCGGTCTGGGTGTGCCAGTAGAACTTTCCGGTGCCATTACCGTTGTCCGCGAAAGGCACGCCACCGGGGCCATCCCAACTCGCGGAAAGAACTGCGGGCTCTGCGGCGCCGACCGGTCCGGAGGTGGCGACATCGAAGACGGCCAGTTCACCGGCGTCCACGACGACGGCGGGCACGGGGTCGATGCTCAGCAGTACATTCTCGGAGGGAAGCTCGCTCAGATTAGAGAGCCCACCGACGCTGATGACATCCGGGAAAAGCTCCGCCGGGTCGACGGGCACGCCACGGCCATCGGAGAGACCGATGATGGCGCGGGTCGCCACAACGTCGAGATAGGTAATGCGGATGTGGCCACTATAGTACATTTCCACCTGGACCGTGCTCGTGGAGCCGATGGTGGTCGGCGAGAGGAAATTGAACTGGGGCACGTTTTCGTAGGTCAGTACGAAGCGGTCGTCAAGCAGGCGGTACCACATGGAGCCGCCGGCGTAGGAGGCGATCCGGTCGCCAAAGATACCCGAGCCCGCGAAGAAGTAGGAGAGGCGCGGAATAGCAAAGTGGGATTCAAGGCTGGGGTAGTTGAGGACATCGTCCAGACCGATTCCCTGGAAGGCAATGTAGCCATTTGCACCCGCGAAGATTTGCGAATAGGGCTGGCCGAAGAAGGGCACCCGGTGGGCGCCGAGCCCGATCAGGATGCCCGAATCCTGGGGCGTGGTGATGTCGCGGGCGCGGCCTTCGCTGTCTTCGCGCGCGACCGGCAGGGCGAAAGCGTTGGGGATATAGGTAGCTTCATAATTGTTGAAGCTGCCCTGTCCGTTCGTCGGATGGCCGACAGGGGTAAATACAAGCTGGCTGAAGGAGAGGTCAACGGCGTTGCGACCGCTGAAATCCAAGTCGCTGCCGAAGGATTCAGTGAGGGCGTCATTGGCGCTGTCACCGGCGGTGGCCAACGTGGAGACCACCTGGGGCAGTCCGGTCGAAAGGTCGGCGATAACGCTGTAGTAATATGTTTCGCCAGCAACCACGTTGCGATCCAGGAACTGGCTCAGGGTGCCGCGGGCCAACTCTTCGCCGTCGCTGAGATCGGCGGGGAAGCGGGTGGGGTTGCGGAGGAGCACCACTTCCGTGAATAGGGTAGCATCGGGGTTGGTCCAGTTCAGTGCGATGACCGGGTTGCCCGAGGTGTCTTCCGTGGCCAGGGCGCGGAAATTGCGCAGCCCGCTCTCCTGGAGGAAGGCGGGCACGATCTCGACGGCGCGGCCCGCATTGGAGATGTTGAGGCGCTCTTCAAAGCTGAGGCCGAGCTCGACCGCCGAGGCGCCGAGGGCGAGGAAGAGGTCGTTGTAGTCGGCCGCCGGGGTGAGGAGGAACTGGGTACCGAAAACGAGGTCGGCGGTGAGGGCGACGCCGAGGCCTTCAACGGTATAGCCATTGAAGGTGTCGCCATCGGTGAGCAGGTAGCAGAGCTTGTTGCCGATGCCGCTGTTGATGTGCACGCCACCGTTGTCAAAGAAGCTGTTGGGATTGACCAGCAGGGGGCTGCCGAGACGGTCCGGGTGGCCGAACAGGGGCGGATCCTGCATGTTGCGAATTCCGGGAACCTCGGGATCCAACCCGAATAGAATTCGGATGAAGGGATCGAGTTCTTCACCAACGATCCAGCGGTTTTCGGCGGTGTCGTTTTCGCTGCTGTTGGACACGTCCACCCATTCGCCCCACATGTCGGAGAAGGACTCGTTGATGGCGCCGGAGTAGCCGGCGTAGATCAGGTCGGAGGTGAACTGGGTCACGCCGTGGGTCAACTCGTGGGCCACGACATCGTCGATGACGAAGCCGATACCGAAGGTCATTTCAAGATCGTCGAAGCTCCAATAGGCATTGAGCTCGGGCCAGTTGACCGTTGCCACGAGGGGCGAACCGTTTCCATCATAGCTGTCGTAATCGTGCTGGCCGATGTAGAAACTGTGTGTGTCGCCGAGGAAGTCGTACATGTCGTCAACGGCTTCAACGCCGGTCGCAGCGGCGCCTTCGGTACGGACGGGTGTCTGCGGTTTGGTCAGGGTGCCGTCCGCATCAAAAATCTGCCGATTCAACGCGTGCTCAAGCTGGGAATAATAGAAGGCGACCTGGCCGGTGTGGGCGTCGACGAGGACGATGTTGTCGACCGCTTCGGGACCCGCAGCCACGATACGCAAATGCCAGACGAGGCGGGTCTGTCCGTCGAGACCGAGCACGGAGGGGCGAAAAATCTGCAAGGTGGATTCGCCCGCGCCCTGGAAATCGGCAGCGCTGAAGGCCGTGGTCTGCTCGGAGAAATATTTGGCCGCGTTGGCAAGGGCCTGGCCGCTTGAGACCGACGGCGTGAGGCTGATGCTGCCGTCATCCAGGGCGCGCGTATCGCGCATGATGTCACTCATGACATTGCGGATGCCCTTGTCGTCGCCGACCTGGACGACGACCTGACCGCCGAATACGGGGAGGTCGCCGTAAAACTGGTCGAGACGGACGAAATTGGAGGTGCTCCGGCCTTGTTCCGCTCGGGACTGGAAGGTGGTCGAAGTGCTGAGGACGCCGAATGCCTTACCATGATCCTGCAGGAAGGTTTCCGCGAGGCCCTTCGCGCCGGCGGCCTTGCCGTCATCGCGCGCGATGAATCGACCTCCGGGGGGGGCACCGAGAAAACGGATGAAACCTTCTTCAGTCGCGTGGACCACCGGCGCTTCGGTGGCGTGGGGCGCATCGAGTACTTCGAGCACGCCGCCGACGGCACCCTCTTCGACCGCGAGCGGTTCGGCCTGAGCCGTTCCCATGCCGGACATCACCACCCAAAGGAGGGAACAGCACCCTGCAACCACACCGCGCAAAGCAGGCCGACGCCCGCTTGGCTCAGGAGCAGCACATCCCGTCAATGCTCCAGCCCTAAGTCCTCGCATATCTACAATCTCCTTTAAAAGATTCCATAATACAGGGGTGGTCCTGTAATCATTGCACCCTGCAACGGGTCGTTGTATCGTGCCACATGCCGTAGCCACCGGCTCTCCCGGCCGGCCGGCAGGGTGGTCTCCCCGCGCTCCACGCATCACACCGAATCGTCTCGCCATCTGACAAGAGATACCGGTTAACACAGATTATTTTCCATCCTGCTATTTTTTACCTTAACCCTTCTACACCAATACGATACGATAAGTCAAGGAAAACCTTCGACGCATAGGGTATATTGCGCTAAATATGTGAATAGTGTCGCCGAACTCCAGCATTTACCGGGGCTGAGTGGTCGGATCCACGTCCCCTGGTTTTCGTTGTGTCTTATGCGTCTTATGCGTCTTATGAGTCGTATGGGTCGTGGTGACTGGTGCGACCACTTGGATCAGCAGGACTGGTATGAATTGTTTTTCGTAGTTGGTGTTGCGCGCCGTTTTTTGGGGACGGGGCTTTTTAGCGGCGGGCCCCGAAGTGTCCCTCCATGTCCCGGAGAAGCTCCATCATAAGGCGGGAATTGGCCTCGTGGGAGATCTGCTGGTAGGCGCGGACGAGATTGCCGAGGACGCGGATTACGATGGCCTCGACGGAGGCGGCTTCGTCCACAATGGACTCGGCGGCGTCTTTGGAAGGGCCTTGCATTTTCAGGAAGGACTCACGGTCCATCATGCGGCCGCCGTTGAAGCAATCGACGAGCATGAGCCGGTGGCGGAGCATGACGCGGGCGTAGAAATGGGTGGGCCAGTTGCAACCGCCAATCTGGAAGCCCAGGCGTCGCCCCACGAGCATGTAGACGCAGGCCAGACTGATGGGCAGGCCCCGGCGCGCCTCGACGACGTAGATCAGGTTGCTGTTGTGGGGGTGGTAGTAGTTGGAGCGGTCCCCTTCGAGCCCTTTTTCCTTGAAGAGGAAGCGGGCGAGGGTTTCTTCGTCCATGGTGCCGCCCCGGAGGCGGAATTCGTCGGCGAGACTGTCGAGGAGAGGGCCCAAAGCGGGTTCGTAGCCGATACCGTTTTGAAACTCGGCGATGAGGGCGAGGGCGGATTCCAGGCGGTCGAGGGAATCGCCCTCCGCGTTGGCCAGCCAAGCGTCCCACGCGGCGCGCAGTGCCTGCCGGCCGTGGCTGGCGATTAGCATGCGGATCTGGTCCAGAGCGGTCTCATCGGGCGGGGCGGGGAGGCGCGCAAGGTCGTGCATCAGGGCCGGCCCATAGGCCGAGAACTCCCGTGCGAGGGCCTCCTGTACCACCGGGGAGTGATCCTCCAGCAGCCGGAGCAGATACGACAGTTGTTCGTTTTTCACCATGTCGCGGTTTCCTCGGGTACACGTCGGGTGCAACCCGCCTCGCTGTAATTGTACACAGCCGGAAGGCCCAGACCCAAACACAAAAGCGTTGGCGCGAGCGGGCGGGCCTCGGGGTGGCGGGCGGGCTCTCGCTCAGTAGCCGTGGCGGGCGATGGCGGTGGTGACGCCGCTCAGGTAGCTGGGGCCGAAGAGGCGCACGTGGACCAACAGGGGATAGAGATTGTAGAGGTCGCGGCGCATCTCGAAGAATCCAGGTGCAATGGGGCGAATCGCGTTGTAGGCCTCGAAGAAGGCGGGGCCGAAAGTGCCGAAGAGGGTGGTGAAGGCTAGCTCTACTTCGGGATGACCGTAGTATACGGCGGGATCGAGGAAGGCGGTGATGCGGTGCTTTTCCGCGAGGACGTTGGTGGTCCACACGTCGCCATGGAGCAGAGACGGGTGGGGCGGCTCGGCGATGAACTTTTCGAGATCGCCGGCGAAGCGCTCGATGCGGGAAAGGAGCGTGGCGGGCAGGTGGCCTTCGCGGTGGGCCAGGCGCGCCATGTGGAGCAGTCGCTGCTCGCGGAAGAATTCGATCCACGACGGGGTACGCGGGTTGGGCTGGTGGAGACCGCCGATGAGCGTGTCGCGCCCCAGGCCGCAGGCGGGCGCAGCGACGCTGTGGAGGGCGGCGAGCAGTTCGGCGGCGTGGGCCTGGCCTTTGGCGCTAAAGTGGCTCTCGCCGGGCTCGAAGGTCATGAGGAGGGCCTTGGGCTCGCTCCAGAGCACTTCGGGCACGGGCAGGGCGCTGTGCTCGCGCAGGTAGCGCAGCATGTAGCCCTCGATGTCGAGCTTCGGCTTTCCGCCCCGATCCACCTTGGCCACGATGCGGCGTCCGTCGGCCAGATCGAGTCGAGAGACCTCACCGATGCAGCCGCCGCTGAGGGGCCGCGCGGCGGTGATGGTCGTGCCCAGTTCACGGGCGACAATCTCGTGGAGGAAATCGGCCATGGCTCAGACGAGGGCGCGGTCGCGCACGATGGCTTGGAGGAGCCCCTTCGCGCTGGCCTCGGCGATGTGGAAGACGCGCGCGAAGCCCTGAGCACCGTCGTAGTAGGGATCGGGCACTTCAGCGATACCGAGTTGGGGGGCATAGGAAGTAAAGAGCGAGAGCCGGCCCTGGAGCTTCTCCGGGCAGCGCTTTTTCAGCTCTTTCAGGTTGGCGTAGTCCATGGCGAGGATGTAGTGAAATCGCGTGAAGTCTGTATCCACCACGGCGCGGGATCGCTGGTTGCTAAGTTCGATGCCGTGACGCTGGGCTTCCTTCATGGAGCGGGCGTCGGGCAGTTCGCCCTGGTGCCAGCCGCTGGTGCCGGCGGAGTCGATGACGAAGGTATCGGCGAGGCCTTCCTGCTCGACGAGGTGGCGGAAGACGCCTTCGGCCGTGGGGGAGCGGCAGATGTTGCCGAGGCAGACGAAGAGGACGTTGATCTTGGACACGGCTGGCTCCGGTGAGGAATTGAGAATTATGAATTGTGAATTACGAATGAAAAAGGCGGTTTGTTCCCAAGCGCTGCTTGGGAATACAGTCCCGAAGCTCCGCTTCGAAAGACCGAGGGCAACAATCTCTATACCGACGTGGGTCACTGTGCGGACCAACATCCCCGTCGCCTCGCTTCGGAGCAGAGCTCCGGGGATCCCAGGCGGAGCCTGGGAACGAGATGTGGTGCGCCACATGGCGGATCGGTCCGGTATTATTGCAGAAAAATCGCGCTGGATGATAGAGTTCGCCTTTGTATCGAGTATGGGAGACGAACTTGGAACCGTTGAACACTTTTCGCGTGGCGGTGGCGCGCTATACCCTGCTGCTGGCCTTTGTCTGCGCGGCGGCGGCGTGGCCTTTCGACCCGAATGCGTCCAAGGGCGTGCTGCTGGGGGGCTTTGCGGGGGTGGTGGGATTCTGGATCACGGCGCGGAACATGAGCGTGCTCACGACGCCGGGCGCGGAGAAGCTGGAGCTCTACGCCTTCAAGTGGGCGCTGGTGCGGCTGGCCTGTTATGGCGCGGCGATCTCGCTGGCCTGGACCTTTGACCGGGCATCGTATCGCGGGCTAATAGGGGCCGTACTGGGGATATTGCTGGTGCAGGTGGTGATGATCGGGCGGGCCTTTGTGGGGCGGCCGAAAACCAAGCCTTAAGGATTTGGCCACAAAAGTTTTTTCGTTACGGTCGCGCCGCGCCGACGTGGGTCACTTCGATGCAGCCGCGGGTTTCTTCCAGGGCGGCCTGGGCATCGGCCATGCGCGCACCGCGCCCGCGCAGCCAGAGTCGGGCGGCATCGCGCAGCCCCTGGTAAAAGCGGGACACGCCATACTTCGAGTGGCCGAAGCGACGGGGATGATGCTTCACCGGAATCTCCCCCACTTTGTAGCCCGACTGGGCCGCCATGATGGGGATGAGCCGGTGGAGATCAGCGTAGAGCGTGAGGGAT
>JBIJDL010000182.1:0-10759 GCA_044344195.1 Candidatus Hydrogenedentales bacterium | reverse complement strand
TAGTCATTAATATCCAATTCGCTATTGTTCATGTCCGCGCTCCTTGGTTTTATGCGAAAATTCTACTTGAATATCATCTCGGAGTTCTTGTGCATCTGCAAGAGCATGTCTTACAAGAGCAAAACTGACTTTGGGAAGATGAGTATATCTCTAGCATGTTAGGATGTCAACCGGTTATTGTAGTAATCAGTAACCTTGCATCGGAGACTAGCTGTGTTATACTCCCCTTTTAGATTTCGAGGAAGCAAGCGAAAACTGGAGAGGCAGAACTATGACCCAGAAAACAAAGATTAGCCGCCGCCAATTTTTGGCGGGTACAGCAGCGGCAATTGCTACTCCGATGATCCTATCGGCACCGAATCTGCATGCGGAAACATTGGCAGCGCCCTTGTGGCGATTCGAAATGGGGACAGTTGGAAGTGCTGTAGCCTTTACGATGAACGGTGGAAGTGTGTTGGTTAGTGGAGGGCACGGGTGTGCTCTCGTGGACTCGGGTTCGGGGGCGCTTACCCATGTGCTCTCCGATCAGTTTGTTTCATCTGTTGCCTGCTCTCCAGACGGCACCCAAATAATCACTGGAACGCGCGAAGGCGCGAAACTCTGGGATGCCTCCAGCGGCAAGCCGATTTGCACTTTCGCCGAGAAACTATCCGGGGTTACGTCCGTGTCTATTTCCGCCGATGGCTCGCGATACGTCACAGGCGGGTTCGACGGGCGGGCGATATTGTGGGATTCCGCAACACGTATGGAGGTACATACTCTGACTGGTCATATTCGGAGTGTATCGTCAGTTGCCTTTTCACCCGACGGGCGGCACGTTCTAACTGGCTCGGGTGACAACACGGCAAAGCTTTGGGACGCTACAACCGGGGAAGAAGTATATACCTACGCGGCGGCGGACAATGAAGGTTCGCTAACCTCGACCTCTCCCGATGGCGTTGAGTTGACTGTTTTCTCCCATGTGGGCGTTACCTCGGTGGCCTTCTCGCCCGATGGCACCCACATACTGGTGGGTTCGGGGGCAGGGGATGCGGTGCTTTGGAATGTAGAAAAGAAAGTAAAGTTACGCGCGTTCACCGGACATACCGAGTATGTTGGCTCAGTCGGCTTCTCGCCAGATGGCTCACAAGTTCTCACAGGGGCCGGTGATCGTACAGTGATCCTGTGGGACGCCAACACCGGCAAGCGGATTAGGGTTATAGCCGAGTACTTCGATGATATTGGTGCCGTTGCCTTTTCTCCCGATGGAACCAGTATTGCCATACTCTCAGGTGCCACCGCGACACTGGTAGCTGCTGAGGAAGCGAACGGGGAACTTACGGATATTGCGGAACGCCTGATGGATAATTTCGGCGTCATGGACCGAGACAGAAACGGCGTGTTGTCGTTTGCAGAGGCGCAGTTCGGAATACCGTCGCTTCGCGAGGCCCCGTTCGATTTCATAGATACGGATAAGGACGGACAACTGAGCAGGATTGAGCTCGCGGCTCTAGAAACGCCCAATGATAGTCTGCCAGTTTCGCCGATATCGGGTTGTAGACTCGGCCAAGGGGACTTTTTTGAAGGCGTGCAGAAAGCGGGGGACGCGTTGTTCCTTATCGGAATCGCCTTGTTAACAGTGGTCTCGGATGGTGTATTGCGTCGTCGTGAGTAGATGCAGGGTCAACTCATGAGAGACAGCTAAGTCATCCTCAAGCAGCCACGAGTCTCCACGCGCACGAACGCGAGTGGGCCGTGATCAAGGCCTTGGCTACGAGCCCGATTGTCGCGCTTGGGTGTGAGGAGACGGCAAGGTGCCCCGCAATCTTGGACAGTGGCTTCATGCGATTGCTGCCGTGGATTCTGACGGGGCGCTTCGTCTATGTAATTGCGATGAGCACGTGCTACGATTTTTCAATTAGACGGTCCATAAACGTTTAGTTGGAGGGTGCGACGCAGAAAGGTCTTTCGCGGCGTACTTCCGACTGTTGTATCAGATTCGATTCTTGTCCCCGCAACCTTGTGCTCAAGTGGGCGGCGGTGCCGCGCCAAGGCTTGGGGCATGCCCGCAGACACGCCCGAGGCCCTGAAAAAATACACTGCCATGGGCGCACAGTTGCTCGCCCACGGCAGTGATTTCGGTGCGATTATGGGGACGACTGAGGCCAGCGCGAAGAATCTGGATGAGGCGCTGGGGTAGGGGGGCGGGGTTAGTGACCTGCGGTACAGTTTCCTTCCGAGTCTTCCACGCACCAATTCTGGGGCGTGCCATCCGTGCAGCCACCATTTACGAGGTCGCACTTCATTCCATTCCCTGTGGGGGGCGTCGTAATCGTGACCATCGCCCGAATTTCACCGGCAACGAATGAAGTTTCTGTAAATTGCAGTATGTTCCAACTATATCCATCTTCAATGCCAGTCGCCTCGTGTCCCGTCAGTTTATTGGCGGGATAGGTGTAGAGGTCGATTAGCGTGAGGTGTCCAACACGCGATATGAAGCTATTCATATTTGCATTAGTAACCACGTCGTAATTGTTGTCGGCTTGGCTGGCGGCTTGAATTGCGAGAAATGGCATACAGAAATGGGCGAACTCATTTTTTCCCGAACCTGTGTCCAGCTCGTGGAAGTCCCGGAAGCCCTCAAGGATGTTCTTGCGTCGCGTGTCGAGTGCGGAATATTTTGTTACGTAGAAGTCGCGGAGCTTAACTCCCGTCGGATTAGATAGGTCATTAGCATACGATTCGATTGTTTCGAAATGTCGCTTCATTCGACCTTTGATCGGTGTAGTCTTCGTATAAGCTCCCTTGTCCAGGCGGTCAGGAAGTTTGTGGGTGTTCATGAGCATCCGGCGAATGAGATTCTCGATTGGGCCATTAAGCGTTGTGCCATAAGGGCTGTTGTGGAACATGTAGGCCATAAAATTAATGGTCTTCATCTTCATTGTGTAAGGCATGGCATCTTTGAAGTCCCATTCCCACTTCATACTGAAATTCTCCTTAATTCTCTACGGCTTGGGTTGGCTCATTTGATCGCGGCGCCACCATAGGCCCCTCGATTGTAATATGTGAATCCACGGTACAGAATTCTCCGTGAGTGATTCTGAGTCTGAGATCAACGGAAGGCACTTGTCGCGCTGCGGACATGGTCGAAAGCAAAGCAGTCGAATTCGTGATCGTATTGCCGTTGTATGAAAGCAAGCGCGCGCCGGCCTGGAGCCCTGCGGCCTGTAGCATTTTCTTGTGGAGCAGATCGGTGGGGTCGGTTATCCACAATCCTGCGATACTGTCGGGCTTTTCGAGGGGCAACCGCGCGTACTCGGCCCAGTGGCGGTTTACTTGAAGGATGAATTCCGTGTTCGCGGCGAGGACGGCGGCGCCTTGCTCCAGCAGGGCTCTGGCCTGGTTGTCCGGCAGGGCGAGTTCGCGGGATTCGGTATCCACAGGCAGATAGGAAACGTTGATCCGCAGGGGGACGAGGTTTCGTACGACATCCAGGTAGAAGGATGCGCCTTCGGGTGGCAATGTTGCGTTCGCGATGCTTTCGGTATACGCCGCGTAGTCCGGTTGGGCTTTTCCGTTGATGTTGAGGAGTGTATCGCCGACAGCCACGCCCAGCGGCCAGCATAGCGCCTCCAGCGCTTCGGTGATTGCGAGGGGTTCACTCTGAGCGGGGTCCGTGCCCGCGATCAGTGCTCGCAGACTTTCGAGGGCCTGGGGCTGGGGAAGGATTCGGTCGAGTCGTTCCGTAGCGGGCGGGGGCGGGGTGGCGAGCCGTCGTGCGTTGCGACGGCTCCGGAACGCGTCTACGAAATATTTCAGAGATGCCGCGTCGACCGAAGGAGACGCGGGATCGTCGAGCGGAACGTTCAATTCGAGCAGATCGCCTGAATCACTGGCCAAAAGCAGGGTGCCCGGCTCTGGACCGAAGGTCGCATCCGCCAGACTGGATTCAGCAGCGTCAATATCCACGAGCGTCTGGCCGCCTTCCAGCTCCCACAACCGCAGGGTATTGCCCGAGGAAATTGAGAGGAGTCGCTTGTCATCGGGGCTGAAGGCAACGCGCTCGACGTCATACATCTGGGCGCTGAGCTCGAAAAGGCTCGCGGCTGTGTCGATTTGCCACACCTGCATGGTGCCGTCATCGGACGCCGTGGCGACCAGGGTGCCGTCATGGGAAAACGCGACGTTGGTTACGTAGCGCTTGTGTTGGATTTCAAAGAGCTTCGTGCCGCCCGAGCGTTCCCACACAATGGCAGTCTTGTCGATGGAGCCGGACGCCACGTACTTCCCGTCTTGTGACAGGGCGACACATTGGACCGTATCCTTATGTCCCCTTAGCACGCCCGTTCCTTCTCCGGTCTTGCCATCCCAGAGGCGCACGGTATCATCCCAGGAGGAGGTGGCGATGGTGGCTCCATCGCCGCTGTACGCGACGCCGGTGATATAGCCCTCGTGGCCTTCGAGGCGTCGGATAACTTTTCCATCGGGCAAGGAGACCAATATGGGAAGGAAATTGTCGGGCACCACCACCAGTGCCCGTCCATCGGGGGCGAGTGCGGCTTCCAGCGCGCCGATCTGGGGCTGAAAGGAGGCGGTGTAAACGGGAGTTTCTGATTTCAAATCCTGAACGAGCATGTGACCCGAGCGGGTGATGAGGGAGGCCATGTCGGCCTTCGGCGCTGTCGAGATGCGATAGGCCTTCGGGCCCGCTTCGGCAGTTTTGATCGTGGAAGGGTCTTGTTCCGCAAGCCAGAGTCGGGCGGTCTGGTCCATTGACCAGGTCAGGATGCGTCCGCCCTTCTGGTCGAACTCGAGGCCTGCCGTCGCTTCCCGGTGTCCGCTGAAGCGGGTGACCTCCCGGGCCGATGCCCGTTCCCAGACCACCGTGAGGCCGTTAGCGGCCACCGCCGCGAGCAGCCGGCCGTCGGGCGAGAGCTTGCAGTCCCTGAGGGGATGGCGCACATTGAATACCTGCTCAATTGTTCCTTCGGGGATGCGCCAGACCCGCGCAATGCCGTCGGCGCAGGCGGTGACGACCCGCTGGAGTTCCGGGTAGTAGGTCACCCGCTCGACGCTGTCTTCATGGGGAAGACGTACCGCGACCGAAAGGTCATTGCCTTTGTAAACAACGACTTCGTTTTCATTGCGGGCCACGAGCAGTGCGCCATCCGCGGGCGCGTGTACCCCCATGCCGGGCCCCTCCGCCAGAAAGCGGCCATCCAGCGAGTACAACCGCATGGGCTTACCATCGGGCACGGTGTAGAGGGACTGTTCCGCGTTGCAGTAGCCCACCGCCTTCACCTCGCCGCCCTGATCCTCCAAGGTCAGGACTACAGCACGCGTCGCGAGATCCCAGATCTTCACGGTACGGTCGCTGCTTGCGGTCACGAGACGATCACCGGCGGCGTTGAAGGTGCAGTAGTTCACCGGGGCTGTATGACCGGCAAGGGAGAAAAGCTCGGCTCCGCTGACGGGATCCACCATTCGCACCGAGCCGTCACTCAGGCAGAGGGCCAGAGTGGCGCCATTGGGTGCGTAGACCGCGTGGCGCAGGTAGATGTCCGGGAAGCGCCATTCGTGAACCTGGGCGTAAGTTTGCGCATTCCACAGACGGGCGGTGAAGTCGCCGCCCACGGTGACGATGCTGTTGCCATCCGGTGAAAAGAATGATTCAAACACCACATTCGTGTGGCCGCGCAGCGTTGCGAGGTCTTGATTGCACTGTGCTGCTAGGTATCCCCATTCCAGGTTTCGAAATCGGGGCTCTGTTGCGAGCAACGTGTCTTCCGCCGCCTGGAACTTGAAATTCCGGACATAGGCATCCGCCAGGCGTATGTCGGAAACATATTTCTCCTGTGCGGTTCTGGCTTCCGCTGCGGTCGCGCGATTCCGTTCGGCGTCAGCCTTGGCGCGCTCGTTTTTGGCCACGTCCCGCGCGGTTTCCGCGAGGCCTCTTGCCACGATCGCGTCTCCGCGCGCCTTGTAAATGCTCACATAGGAAAGGCCCCCCAGGAGCAGCAGCAACAGCGCGGCGCCGCATGAAGTGAGGATGATGGGACGGTGCTTCTTGTATAGCCGTCCGAGCAGGTCGGTGAATTTGTAGGCGTAGGCACCCACGACGGCGCCTTCCAGAAAGTGCTGCATGTCTGTGGCCAGTTCTTTGGCGCTGGCGTAGCGCTTTCTGGCATCGAAGGAGAGGGCCTTGTCGCAGATGGCGGCGAGCTCGGGCGGGGTGTGTGGGGCTATCTTCCTGATCCCGGGAGCCGGCAATGTGCCGACGCGGCGGATGGTGTCCAGCGAGTTGCTCCAGGGGTGGGGGAGTTCGCCGGAGAGTATTTCGTAGAGAATCACGCCCAGGCTGTATACATCGGAGTGGAGGCCAACGCCGTCCACTTCCCCTCGGGCTTGTTCGGGGGCCATGTAGAGGGGGGTTCCCAGCACGTCCTTGGAGCGTGTCTGCATTCCCGCAACTTTGTCTTCTCCGAGCTTGAGCTGGCTGATGGTCTTTTCGAGGGCCTCCCGATGGGCGTCCACGTCCCGCTGCATTTTGGCCAGGCCCCAGTCGAGGACGACGCATTCGCCGAATTCGCCCACCATGATGTTGGACGGCTTGAGGTCGCGGTGAATGACGCCCTTGGAGTGCGCATAGGCCATGGCCTGGCACACATCGAGAAAGGAGCGCAGGAGCGCGAGGCGGTCCTGCAGGCTTTTGCAGTCCTTGATAGCGACGGAGAGGGTGTCGCCGCGAACGAGCTTCATGGTGTAGTAGAGCTGGCCGTCTTTGCGGGTGCCCAGTTCGTACACCGGCACGATCGACGGGTGCTCCAACTGCCCAGTGATTTTAGCCTCCTGAAGGAAGCGCGCCATCATGGAAGCGGACTTTCGCATGGGGCTCTTCGGGCTCGCGCCCTTGGGCATCTGCGATAACGTGCTGTCTGTCGGGCTCGAAATATGCTCGGGTAACAATTCCTTCAGGATGACGTCGCGGCCGATCTGTTCGTCGTGCACCAGCAGAATCCGACCGATGCCGCCCCGGGCATACTCCGAGCCCCGGGTGTATCGGCCGATGGTCTCGGGCAAGATCTGCGCGGGGAGTCCGTGGGGAAGCTGATCCGCGAGGATGGTCTGATCCTCGCTCGGGCCCCAGCCACTGTCGGAATGTACGATGGAGCCCGCGAAGGCATCCGAGGCGGCTTCCTCGCCCCCGAAGGCTTTGAACGCGGCCCGCTCATCGCCGTGGTGCGCGTGAATGATCGTATCCACAATCCGGCAGAGAAACTGTTGGTCGTTCTCCGACAGTGCCTTGGAATCAAGGAGGTAGTCCAGCAGTGAACTCGCGGGGCGTTCGGCGAGCAGGGCGGTATAGCGCACCAACGTCCCCCTTGATACGAGGCGGAGCTGGCACGCCAGAATTCCAACCAATAGATCATATTCGCGCATGAGAATGGACCCGCCGTTCACCGTTGCATGGTGCTAGGATAGTAATCGAATTTATGTATCTTTGCAAGCGGTAAAACAACAAAATTGGCTTGAAAATGGGTTGCATCGCCCACATCAGGGTGCGCGCGACTCGGGTTTGTCAGAGTGACAAAAGGTTCGTCCGATTCTCGGACGCTTACGCCCAGAATTCAGCATGGATCCATACGCAATAGCGAAATCTGCACAGGCACACAGTAGACCGTCAGTCTGAATTTCGGCACGTGGCACGTCGCTGCTCATGGATGCTAAGGGGTATGCAGCGCGAAATAAACAAAGCCCCCGTCGCCAAGTGGACGGGGGCCTCGATAGGTGGAAGGTGACAATGAGCCGTCGCTGCGAGCATGGCTCAGGGGTATTGGCTGGCGCTCAGGTTTCCGCGCCGTAGAGCATCGGAAAAAACTGCCCTGAGAGCGGCGTACCTTTTCCAAGAGGGGGCACACCTTCAAGGAGCGATTCATCGGACTCGGAGCGCACGCCATCGCGGACCACATTGAGCACCACGGCGCGGCGCGAGCGGGGCGACTTGTTGTCGTAGGAACCGTGGACCAGCAGCGGATGGTGGAAGGCACACTGGCCGCGCTTGAGGCGGATGGGGATTGGCTTGAAGGCTTCCTTCTGTTCGTCGGATAGGACCGTCTGAATCGCCTCCATGTCTCCGGCCAATCCGGTAATGGGGAGGAGGGGCCAGGTGTGGCTGCCGGGCACGTAGTAGAGGCAGCCGTTCTCCTCGTCCGCATCGTCCAGGCCGATCCAGCAGGTCAGGTGCTGCATGGGTTGGGTGCGGGTCCAGTAGGAATAGTCCTGGTGCCAGGCGACCACACCGCCATGTTTCGCGGGCTTGCAGAAGAGCTGGTCGTGCCAGAAGCGGACGGGGCCGCCCAGCAGATCGCTCGCGGCGCGGGTGAAGGCGGGGTTCCACAGGATGTCGTGGAATCCCGGACTCACACGCCACGCGCCCAAGGCGTGGAAGAGCACCGTATTCGGGTCGGCCGACTCGTTGGAGTTGAACTCGTAGAAGAGGTGATTGTCGGGGTGATTCGGATCGGTCAGTCCGGCCAGCTCCTCGCACAGCGCGTCGCATTGAGCATCGGTCAGAATGCGTGTGCCGGCCACATAGCCAAGATCTTGATACTGCTGTACCTGCTCGGCGGACAGGTGAAAAATTCCCGAGTCCTTCGCGGCAAGTTGCTCGTCGAAAAGGTGTCCCACGGGCTGGTGTTGGTTTGATAGATCCATCGGTGCTCTTTCTCCTGCGTTGGTCCTGGTAGCGGGCTCGGCCGCATCCCCCAGCGTTATACAGGATCGGCCTGCCCAAACAAAAGCGGCGCACTGGACATTCGGCGCGACGGCGTAGTACGTTCAACACGATCAGTCAACTTTTCGTGAAAGAAAGCTCCAATGGCCCTGCGCACCCTCAACGTTACCATCAGCGGCACCGGATTCGCCGGCGACTTCGTCGCACGAGTTTTTGCCATGCTCCCCCACCGCAACGGCGTGGAATTTCAACTTGCGGGGGTGAACTCCGGCCACCTGGGCAATGCCGAGCGCTTCGCGGAGAAGCACGGGGTTGGCCGGGCTTTTGCGTCGCATCAGGAGATGCTGGACGCCGTGAAACCGGATATCGATTGTATCGCCTGCGCGAACCATGCCCACGCCCGGTATGTGAAAGAGGCGGCGGAGGCGGGGGTGAAGGTTATCGTGCTGGAGAAGCCGCCGCTCATCTGGCCGGGTTATCCCGAGGGGCGGGAGGCCTCCGCCGCGATTCGCAAGGCGGAGTCGATGGTGGCGCTGGAAGAAGTGTTGCAGGCGGTCGAGCGAAGCGGCTCAAAATTGCTCTACGCGGAGAACTTCGTCTATACCGATGGCATGATGGCCCTCGTGGAGCTGATTCGCGAGGCCCAAACCTGCGGCAAGGGTAAGGTCCTCCTCCAGCAGGGCGTCTGCGCGCACACGGGGTCCCATGCGCTGGACTACGATACCCCCGCGAAATCGGGGGGCGGCAGTTTGTTCAACAAGGCCTGCCATCCGCTGGGTTCGGCTTTGTACCTCAAGCAGATCGAGGGCATGCTTCGCGAGGGTCGTCCCATCCGGCCCGCCACGGTTTCAGCCGTTGCGCTGGGGATACTCCGGCAGCAGCCCGAGAGCGCGGGCGAGCATTTTCGCGTGATGCAGAACGTGGACGACTTCGCCCGGGCGACCGTGGTCTTTGAAGATGGGACCGTCGCCGAGCTTTTCGGTTATGACCTGAGCATCAGCGGCATACGCAATGAGTTTTCGGTGATTGCTGACTTCGGGCAGTATGACCTGCGGATGAATCCGAACAACGAAAACGAACTCTTCCTGCCCGACGGGCGCTATGCGGGCGATCTGCTCCTGCGCGAGAAGCTGCCCACGCCCCAGGGCACGTCATTTCCGCGCCCGCGCCAGCTCCATACCCACGGCTACGTCAATGAAATGGACGACGCCGTCGCCTGTGCCCTGGAGCCCATGCGCTACCCGCAATCGGGCCCGCTCCTCGCGTGGGACACGATGGCCGTGCTCATGGCGGGTTATGAATCCGCCGAACGGAATTCAGTGTTCGTGGATATTTCGGAGTACAGCCAGGTGGCGATCGGCGGCCCCACGGCGCTGCCGGATCCACGGTACTTCGGGCAGGTGCTTCAGCGAGGATGAGAGATTCACCACAAAGAAATGCTGACCACGGAGTGCACGAAGGCACGGAGAAGACAAATGAGTGAGGGATACTGGAGATGCCTTTTCGAACGTATGCGTACCGTCACTCGGCACTGGTGCCTTTGTACTCCTCTTCTTCTCCGCGCCTCCGTGGTCCAAACAATTTGGTTGCGGCCAGCGGCTGCTCTACGAACTTCGTGGTTAACTTCTTTTGGTTCCTGTTCTCCCTGAAACTATTTTACAATCTGCTGGTATAATAGTCGTAGCGGTGCATCGCCCTGCATCCGCAGTACGACAAGAGAGCGGGCGCGCGGCCTCTCTTGGTAACAGCCGGTTCCCGCGGTCGCATGATCGGGCAGCATTCAGACGGAGGAGTCGCGTCATGGCTCAGTTTGAAGTTGGACAGATCGTTCATCACAAGCGCTACAACTATCGCGGCGTTATCGCAAAGGCGGATTCCCGCTGCGGCGCGCCCGACGAATGGTATCGCGGCAACCCCACCCAGCCCAACCGCAGCCAGCCCTGGTATCACGTCCTCGTCCACGGCGGGGCGGAGACCTACGTCGCCGAGGAAAACCTCGAACTCGACGCGACCGGGAAGGAAGTCGTCCACCCTTACGTGCCGCGA
>JBIJDL010000695.1:0-2988 GCA_044344195.1 Candidatus Hydrogenedentales bacterium | reverse complement strand
GTAAGGTTTTTCGCGGCGTTGGACGAGGGAGTTGACGCCCTACAGAGTGTCTGACACAATAGTGAAATAAGGAGGCGGCCCATGGAAAAAGAGAAGAAGCACCGGTCAGTGACGTATCTGCGGAACCATGCGGATGAAATGGTCCGAGAAGTGGGCGAAGGCGGCGCGCCCTATGTCATCACGCGCTACGGGAAGCCACAAATGGTTTTGCGGAGTCTCGAAGAGTATGAACGCGAACAGGAGACGCTCGCGCTGCTCAAGATTCTCGCATTGAGTACTGAAGAGGTTAGAAACGCTGAATATCTGCCTGCTAACGAAGTCTTTGCGGAACTGCGGCGCAAGAAGGGGATTGATAAATGAACTGGGAATACAAAACCATCAAGCTGGCAACGACGGGCTTTAGCGGCGGAAAGCTGGACGAGATAAAGCTCGAATCTATAATGAACTCCCTTGGCGAGCAGGGATGGGAATTGGCGGCGGCGTTGGACACCAATCAAGGCGCGGGATCTACGCTAGACGTGGTCGTTATTTTCAAACGCCCCAAGGAATAGCGTCGGGGACTGCCTCCCGCCGCACCAAAATCTCGGCCGCGCAAGCGCTTCAGCAACCCCGATCGGCGGGTGGCTGTACCCACAAAGAAGCGTCCCCTCGGTCGGGACCGTCCTGAACGCAAAGGCTCTCGACAAAGCGACGTGATCAACTGCCAAACCCCGCCACCCAGACCGGGTAAAACCCACTTCGCGTTCGGGACCGTCCCGCGCTTTAAAAACGGGGGACGGTCCCGCACGCCTGGAAGCCCGCCCTCAACAGAGGGATCTTTGACTGGTCGATTGAGTCCCCGCGCGCCAGGTAGCCTTTCGTGCAGGACGGTCCCGCACGTTCGCGTAATTCATCGTCGCACTCGAAACACTACATCCCCCTTGGCCTGCTGCTCCGAGCGTTTGAAATATTCCACGCCCCCATCGTCGGCTAAGTTCTCTCCCACGCAATAGAGCAGGTACCCGCCGCCTTCGGGCGTATAGCGAATCGGCTGGCCGTCGTAGGGGTCTGCCGGAATGGACTCCAGGTACGACGGAACCAGTTGCTTAAGCGACTCCGGAAGCGTTCCGAGGTCCAGCCTGAATCTCTCCACCGCCAGCGTCGCCTGAAATAAAGCTTCGTGAGCGCGGACTCGCCAAAACCCTTCCAGTTCTAATGGGCGGCTGGAGAGGGATAGTGCCTTGGACGCCATTAGCTCGAACTCTGCAGTCGCGCTCACCATCTGCGGCTTCGTCTCTTCGGCCGACCCATCCAGTAGCTCCAGCAATGCCGATCGAAGTTTCAAATCGACCAGCTTATGTCGCTCAATTATATCTTCAACCCAGCGCGACTTGACGGCGTCTGAAACAGGAAGAAACAGCCGTTTGTCGTCCACCAGGAAGAACATGGAGATCACATCGTCGGGAAACAGTGAATAATCCGGCACACGGGAGAGGACGTAAGTTTCGACGTTCCGATCCGAAATCCGCCACTGGAGTTGCGTCATGAGCGCGAGCATTTCCGCTGTCGTCTCGGTGTGGGAAAACACCGTCGTCGGGGCTTTGTAGTAATGTCGTCGGAACGACACTCCGATATAGGCGTCAATCTGGTTTGGACTCTCGTCAAGCGCCTGGGCGCAGCCGTGCAATGCTCGCAAGGCGAGTTCGATCCGCACGGAGTCTACGTCAATGGCCGCGCTTTCAAGCTCCAGCAGGATCAAGTCAACTAAACCTGCAGTGCGTACGAACGTGCTCAATCCGTCGTCGACATATCCATGCGACGAAAACACCACGCGCGGCAGGGTAGTCGCTTCCACGGCCAGATTCAGCGCATCCCGGTTGGCCTCCAGGTGGGCGCGCATGGCCGCGATGGACTCCGGAGAGTACGGCACACCGGCTTCGGGCGGCTCCAGCTTGCCGACATAAGGGACGATGAGATCGTGTTCCGGCGGCAGGGCGCGCATCGCGGCGAAGGCCCGTTCGTAGATGAGGGCGCCGTTCTCCGAATCTGGCGGAGGTGGAAATTTCGCCGCCCAGGCTTCCTCCGTGACGGGGTAGCCCGCCGCGACCAGCGTCGCCTCGATAGCTTGGCGTTCCGCCTTCAGGGCGGCTGCAGCGTCCGAATTGAGCTCGCGATAGACCCAGTATCCTCCTCCCACGAGTCCGAGGAGGACGCTCGTGACACAGAAGACGAGGAAATAGATCCATATGCGAGACCGAGGTTTCTGCTTGGCCGAATTTGGCAACGGTGGGGCCGTCATGACTTCTCCTTCTTGTAAAGATTACTCGCGAAGCCGAACAATATTCACGGCGACTATAAAAAAATGGGGAACGGTCCCGCACGCTTGGCGGCTCTCCCTCGACATCATGACTCATAATTGATCGGGTGATTGGCCCAAGTCCAAGTGGCCTGTCGTGCAGGACGGTCCCCTTGGGGTGAATCCTAGTATCCGATTGCAGCGTCTAACCCCTCAACGCAACCCAAAGGACACGATCATGCCTGCCAATCGAACCCTCATCCTCCTGCTGTCCCTGACGTCCCTTCTGTCCCTGTCCGCCGCTGCCGAAACCTTCAAGGCAGGCTTTGCCAAGGCCGATATCACGCCGACGGCCCCCATGCCCATGTGGGGCTACGGCGCGCGGCACGATGTCCTTTCTCAAGGCGTGCGCGACCCGCTTTTTGCCAAAGCCGTGGTCGTGGAGGCCGGGGACCAGAAAGTGGCCCTCGTGGGGCTGGATCTGGGCCGTTCGCCCGACGCCGCCATGATGGATCGCATCCGCGCCGCCGTGAAGACGGCCTCGGGCGTGACCTTCGTCATGCTTTCGGGCTCTCACACCCACCACGGCCCGGTGCTGGAAATGCAGGACAAGGAGGGTATGGGCAAGGGCAAGTTCGACGACGCCGTGGCCTATATGAAGACGCTGGAAGAAAAACTCATCGCGGTGATCAATGAAGCGGCGGCCTCCGCGC
>JBIJDL010000728.1:0-2684 GCA_044344195.1 Candidatus Hydrogenedentales bacterium | reverse complement strand
GCACCCGGTGCGCCCTTCATGAGCGGCTTCTCGTACATCAGCGCAACCTTCGACGGCGGCCGCGTGCTGTTGACCTACTACGTGGCCGAAGAAGGCTCGGACAAGATTTCGTCGCGGTTTAGATCCATTCCGATTGCGTGGCTGTATGAGTGATCTGTTCCCATCCCTGCCAGGAAAAACCCTAGCGCAACAACGCAAAACCATGGGTGCCACCCGTACGCGGAGGAGCGCAGCGGGGGAGCTTACGGGTGATGGGACTCTGCTTTTGATCGAGGCCCAACGTATTTTGCGCCGCGCTCCAGTCAATCTAGTGTGCGGCGTCTTCCGCCGCGAACACACACCCGTAAACTTGGTCGCCACGGCTCCCGCGTGTACGGGTGGCACCCGTGGTCGCCTTTTTCAGGCGCAAGAAACAAATCCAACACTGGCAGTTGGTGATGCGAAATGTTGACCGATCGCACCATAGCCGCCATCGCGGAAGAAGTCATCACCCAGGCGCGCCACGTCATCGCGCGGTTTGGGTCCCGTGCGCCGGGGAGTCCGGGGGAGCGGAAGGCCCAGGAGTACATGGCGGAATGCCTGGCCGTAGCGGACGCCGATGAAGTGTGCTGCGAAGGCTTCGGTGTCGCGTCGCGGGCCTTCATGCGCTTTCAGACGGTCACGGGCTGGCTGTTGATCGCCGCCTTCGCAGCGTACTGGGTTTCGCCGTTGCCCGCGCTGCTCTTCAGCCTGATGGGCCTCGTCGTGACCTGGTTCCAGTTTGTTCGCTACCGGCTGCTGCTCGATCCCCTCTGCTGCACCACGGCCTCGATGAATGTGTTGGCGCGTTGGGAATCGACGCAGGAGACCCGGCGCCGTATCGTCCTCAATGCCCACATGGACGCGGCCTATGAATGGCGCTTCCACTATCGCTGGCCCCGTGCTTTTCCGTGGCTTGTGCGCTATGGGTTGCTCGGATTGCCCCTGATGGTGCTGATAGATTTTGTGGCCGTCGTACTGGTGTTCGTGGCCCCCCACTCCGGCCTCCTGATCGGACTCGGACTGGTGCAGGTGCTGCTGTTGCCGGGCTTTGTATTGTCGCTTTTCTTCACGGATTTTAATACGACGGTTCCGGGGGCCAACGACAATCTCTCGGGTGTATTTATCGCGCTGGGCGTGGCGAAGGCCCTGTGCGCGCCGGGGCAGCGCCTGGCGCATACCGAGATCGCCTGTCTGATAACGGGATCGGAGGAGGCGGGATTGCGGGGTGCGAAGGCATGGGCCGCGCGCCACGCCGGCGAACTGGCGGACTGCGAGACGGTAATCCTGACGCTGGACACGCTGCGCGATCTGGAGCACCTGGTGGTGTATGACCGCGATCTCAACGGCACGGTGCGCAACGACCCGGCCTTCAGCGTGCTGGTGCAGACCGCGGCAAAGGCCTGCGGCTACGACATTCCGCTGGCGTCCATTCCCCTCGGCTCCACGGATGCGGCGGCCTTCACGCAGGCGGGCCTTCGGGCGACGGCGCTCTGCGCGATGGATCCGGCCCCGGCGGATTTCTATCACACGCGCCGGGACGATGTGGAGGCGATGGATTCGGGGTGTATCGCGGCGGCGATCGCGGTGGTTGCGGAGACGATACGGCAATTCGACGGTGGACAAATGGGACGTTGACCACGGAGTTTACGGAGCAGCCTCTGGCCGCAACCCGAGAGTTTCACTACGAGGGGCAATCGGCTGCCCTCGGAATTCCGTGGCCAAAACTTCCAGCCAGTGGCACCCGGCATCATCGTTGACGGTTCTGGTTTTTCGCGTTCATCCACCGGGACAGGCCCGCGCGTTGGCGTGGGCTCTCCTCGGTTGGGTGTATGTTTGTGAATCCGGGACTTCGTGCCGGATCGGGTTACCAGGCGCGGGTCCGTCCTCTGGTCTTATGTTGTCCCGTGTGCGGGGTATGGCTTAGCATGGTGGGCTGTTGAAACCAATGGACTATCACGGGAGTGTGTTATGAAGAAGATTGTTGCGGCTACCTTACTGGCGCTGGCGGCTGTCCCGGCTTTTGCGGCAGAACTTCCGCTGGAGAAAATCACTCTGCCTGCCGGCTTTTCCATCAGCGTGTATGCCGATGACGTGCCGGGTGCCCGTTCCATGGCGCTGGGGGACAAGGGCACGCTCTTTGTGGGTTCCCAGCGCGCGGGGAATGTCTACGCGGTATCGGATACGGACGGCGACCACAAGGCGGACAAGACTGTGGTGGTGGCGGAGGAACTCTGGTGGCCCAATGGCGTGGCCTTCAAGGATGGCACGCTGTATGTGGCGGAGATCAACCGCATCGTGAAGTTTGAGGATATCGAGAACAAGCTGGACGCGCCGCCGGAGCCGGTGGTGGTGATCGATACGTTGCCGCAGGAGCAAATGCATGGCTGGAAATATATGAACTTCGGCCCGGACGGCAAGCTCTATTTCAATATAGGAATGCCGTGCAACGACTGCGATGCGGCCAAAGAACAAAACAATCCCCTTTTCGGCACGCTGCAACGGGTCAACACCGACGGTATGGGTCTTGAAAACTTTGCGCTGGGCGTGCGGAATTCGCTGGGCTTCGACTGGCATCCCGCGAGCAAGGCGATGTATTTCAACGATACCGGGCGCGACCTGATGGGTGACGATGTCCCCCACTGCGAGTTGAATCTTGCGGCGGA
>JBIJDL010000694.1:0-2997 GCA_044344195.1 Candidatus Hydrogenedentales bacterium | reverse complement strand
CAGAAGGCCGTTTACCGGGTAGCTGATAACAATCAGATTCATGAGGACATTGTTGGGTGATGCGATGACCAGGCCTGACTCGTTGGGAACATAGTCCTCCAGCTCGGTCAGAGAGATGGAACCGTCATTGTTGTTGTCGATGTAGTCAAAGTCCACGTCGCGGAGCCCACCGAGACTGTGAATGATCCCGCCGATCTGCTCGAAGGTGAAATTATTTGCCTCGTTGCGGCTGAGCAGGTCGTTGTCGTTCGAGTCAAACGCATCAAAGTTCGAGGTCAGAACCCCCACCATCGCCGAGAGGCGCTCCGCCGCGACGGAACCATCCAGCGTGAACTTGCCCACGCCCCGCGCCATGATCGTCACGCCTGCCGGGTCGGTAAGCGGCGGGAGGAGCATACGCGTCTGCAAGGTCGCCCCCCCCTGAACCGTGATGATATCGTGGCCCGGAAGCTGATTGGCTTCTTCAATTGCCGCGCGCAACGAAGTGCGCCCCGTACCCAGACCGCCCTCCGCAATACCGTCACCCGGCACCGCGTCGCTTTCCTCGCCCAGATCGAAATTGTTCACGGTAACCGCGTTTAGCTGGTTGACCGAGTAATTTTCCGCCTGAACCGGACCGGCAAACCCGAAGGCCAGCAGCAGCACCATTCCGAGTCCGGTGGCCCGGCCTCCCCAATTAGCGAGTCTTTTCACACAAAGCTTGTTGCGCATTGTCATACCTTACTTCGTTGCCAGGTTGATGTGTTCCCAAACACAAGCCACCCCGTAGCCCACCCGAACGCACGACTAAACCGGTCAACCGTGCGACGAACGCGCCCCGGCACTCGTCCAGGACGAAATCATTTCTTCATAAGTGTAACTAGCATATACCGTAAGACGCTGAACCGCAAGCCTTTTCTTAACAAGTGCGATGCAAAAATGCGAAAAATGTTACGGCAACTGCTCTTGGGAATATTCTACTGCGCCGGAGCACCCGGACCTTCGCCCGATACACTTACACGGACATGCCGGATTCCCGCGGGCAGGTTACGTTGTATTGTCTGCTTCTACGGTTGGACAGTTCAACTTTGCGCCGGACCCGCGATCACAACGATATCCCCAGCACCGAACGCACGACCGACACCATCTCGCCCCGGGCCACCGTCACCTGGCCGGTCTTGCCTGCCTCGCGATAGGTATCCCGGTCGGCAATCTCCTCCCGGCCCGCCTTGCCCGCGTTCAGATCTTTCACGGACACCACCCCCTGGGCGATCTCGTCCTCGCCGATAATGACGGCGACGGGGATCCCGTAGTGGTCGGCGTGGCTCAGTTGATTGCCCATCTGCATTTTTTTCTTGCTGGCGAAGTAGGTCTCTGTGCGGATCCCCGCTTCACGAAGCTCCCTGGCCACCTTAAGGGTTTCGGCCTTGGGGACGTTGCCCATGGTCACCACCAACGCCTGCACCGGCGTGGAGACGGGGCGCAGGCTTCCCAGGTGCAGCAGCGCCGCCAGCAGCCGATCCAGTCCTACCGACATGCCCGTACAGGGAATCGCCTGGTGGGCGAACCGCTCCACGAGCTGGTTGTAGCGCCCCCCACCCATGACGGTGCCAAAGGCGGGCGCCTGGGGCAGAATCATCTCGAAGACAGGGCCCGTGTAGTAGTCAAGGCCGCGGGCCAGGCTCGGGTCGAAGCGGGTACGGGTCTCGTCCACACCGAGCGCTTCCAGGGCCTCCGCCAACTCCCGCATCTCCGCCAGGGCCTCCACCGCCAGCGGACTGCCCGACAGGGCCCCCTCCATCGCCGTCAGGATGTCCGAACGACTTTCCCCGGCGATGGCGACGAAGCCCATGATTCGGTCAATGGTGGCTTCCTCGAGCCCCACGCCGGGGATGGGGTCACCGGAGTCATCCACCCGACCGCCGCCCAGCTCCAGCCGCACATTGGCGGCACCGGCTTTCCCCAGCTTGTCGATGACGCGGAGGACATGCTTCTGCCGGCCGGGCTCCACGATGCCGCAATCTTCGAGCAGGGCATCAATGAGCTTTCGGTTGTTGATCAGGACCAGATAGTCGGGAACCTCCAGCGCCGCCATCACCGCGCACATCACCGCGATGATTTCGCCGTCGACTGCCATCGCCGTCGCACCCGCCGCATCAATATCGACTTGGGTAAACTGGCGAAAGCGTCCCGGGCCGGGCTTGTCGGCGCGCCAGACCGGTCCCATGGCATAGCGCCGGAAGGGCGCCTTGATCTGCTCGGGATACTGGGAGAGTAGGCGCGCAAAGGGCACGGTCAAGTCGAAGCGGAGGGCGATAGCCTCGCCTTCGGGGCTCTCCAGGCGAAACAGCTCCTTGTTGGTCTCCTCCCCGCCCGCGCCGAGAAGCACGTCCAGATACTCCAGGGCGGGTGTTTCCACGGGGGCAAACCCATAGGTCTGGAAGATGGCTTCGATACGGCGCATGACTTCGTTGCGCAGCATCACCTCTCCCGGGAGAAAGTCCTGGAATCCCTTCAGCGTCTGCGCCTTGACAAGGACCTTGGAGCCAGCCATAACACCTTCTTTCTATGATTGTGGAGCGCCCCGCTAAGCCCGATAGTCTAACAAAGGTGCCGGAAAGTGTTCAAAAGGGGAAGGGTGTCGATAGTTGATGGTTGAGAAATTACGATGTGATGTTGGGTGGTGGCCTCAATTACACCATTGCCCGGCCCACTGAATCCAATGTCAACTGAAAAAACGAGGCAGCCTGACCCGAGGGTCAGGCTGCCTTCTATCAAATCGGAAGAGATTGGTTCTTTTCAGCCAGAAATCAGGCGCTGAACTTGCGGCGAAGCGCCACGCCCAGCATGCCCATGCCCAGGAGGGCGAAGGTGGAGGGTTCCGGAACCGGGACGAAGGGGGTGTCGTCGCGGACGTCAATCACGTCGTTGCCGCACTGCATCGTCCAGTGGATGCCGATACCGCCGTTGTTCGGGTCAAGCAGAAGGTCTTCATCGCTACCGCTCACGTCGAAGCAG
>JBIJDL010000692.1:0-3002 GCA_044344195.1 Candidatus Hydrogenedentales bacterium | reverse complement strand
CCTCCGAAGGCGAAGCCAAGACCTGTGACAAGGCCAAGGCCGCTTCCTCCGAAGGCGAAGCCAAGACCTGTGACAAGGCCAAGGCCGCTTCCTCCGAAGGCGAGAAGAAGGAAGGTTGCTGCGCCGATAAGGCGAAGGCTGCTTCCTCTGAAGGCGAAGCCAAGACCTGCGACAAGGCCAAGGCCGCCTCTTCCGAAGGCGAAGCCAAGACCTGCCCGAGCAAGGCTGATGCCGCTTCTTCCGAAGGCGAAACCAAGGTTTGCCCCATCACAGGCAATAAGACCACGGCTGCCGTCTAATCACTTCGATTTAATTCGACGCCCCACGGCGCGCTTTGAGGGATTTCTTCCCCAAAGCGCGCCGTTTCTGTTGTATGATGGGTTCAGGCAACGGAAATAGCAAGGAGGGCACTGGAAATGGGAGCTGGGAAACCGAGGTGGTATTTGCCGCCGATCACTTCGATCGTCGTATTTGGACTCATCGGGTTTGTCGTTTTCACTGCCCTTCTTCCGGGAGGACGCAGAATCAAGAAGGGGCCCGCAACTCGTGCGCTCCATGAGATAACCAACATCGAACTCGGGATAACGAAGATGCTCTCCGATGCGGGCAGTATGAATCTTCGCGATTTCTTTGATGACGCTGCCTTCAGCGATGCGGTAGCCCGCCTCGGGCGCGAACAGGCCATTGCGCCATTCGAGGCCAGCGTGGAGATCTACACCGAGTGTACCTACGTACTCCTACGCAAAGGTCGTGCGGCAATAGATCCAGAAATCAACGAGCACGCGGAGGTACTACGGCCCGAGTTGGTTAAGCTTTTGGGGAGAAGCTATATTCCAGAACTGGCGTTCGACCCGTGGGGAGAGCTTTACCGCATTTTTCCCGGCCCGTGGCCCGACGATATGGGGCCCGTGATCTTTCGCAACTACCTGCCGCCATATGGGGAGGTGCCAGAGTCCAATAACCTCCTCATGTCCGGCATCGATATCGAAACTGGTGAGTCGCTCACCTTTGGCGTGCCTGCGCCATCGAATTTAGAAGCATACATCTGGTCCTTCGGCGCCAACCTTGTCTCTGGCCAGCCGATTTATGACCCGAGCCATGCCTATGCGCCCCCGGCGCAACAGTACTATGAGGCCGGGCAGGAACCGGAATTGTGTGGCGGTGGCGACGACATCAACAACTGGGACCGGAACCAGACCTTTATGCGTTTTTACAATTAGTAGGGGCTGTGGAGCCTACCGTGAGCACTATTCGCGGTTGAGAATCGGGAACCACGTGCCATGAACACTGCAACGTTGTAACCACAGAGAACGCAAAGAGCACAATGTTCCGAAATTAAATCGCACCCGAATCCGTTACGCCAGCCCATGTGCTCTTTGAGTTCTTTGTGGTCAAATCCCCTTTCCCCCCTACCCAAAAGCCAACGGCACAGAGGCGCTCAACGCGTCTCTGTGCCTTTGTGATTTCTTCGTAACTTATTCGCCAGCTTCGGTTCAGCCCAGGGCCTCTTTGCAGAGCGCATTCAGCATCTGGCCGTCGGCGAGGTCGCCCAGTTCCTTCTTGATCGCGCCCGTGAGTTTGCCCGCGTGGGTCACATCGGGATTGGCCGCCAGGAAGGCCTGAATCTTCTCCCGGAGCTGCGCCTCGGAAAGCTGTTTCGGCAGGAACTCTTCGAGGATGGCGATTTCCTTCTTCAGGTTCGCCACTTCTTCGTCCTTACCGTGGGCGGCATAGGTCTCGATGCTCTGCTGGCGCTTCTTCGCCTCGGCGCGCAGGGTCGCGATCGCGTCGTCATCGGACAGGGCCGAATCCTTCGCGCTTTCTTTTTCCTTCAGCAGCAGCGCGCCCTTGGCCATGCGCAGGCACTCCAGGCGCAACTGGTCTTTGCTTTTCATGGCCTCTTTAATGCCCTGCTGCACGTCGTCTTTGATACTCATGGGTAAATTCGCCTCCATCGCGATTTCGTAGGTGGTTCAGCCGCCTATAATAACACGCCGCGCCATGCGCATGGGAGCCGCCCGTCCCCGGAAATAACAAGTAAATCCACCCTTTTCCCGAAGTACTTTCCATGCCCTTCCCCCGTACCCTGCCTTCAACAAACACGCGCAAGAGGCGTCCGGCGGCGGATGCCCAACCAAAGGAAGGCACATCATGGAAAATCGTACGTTTGGGGATCGCTACAAGGTCAACTGCTGCCCGTCTGTCATGGCGGAATTCACCAACGAGGAGGGGCCGTGGAGCGAGGATGAACAA
Source organism: Candidatus Hydrogenedentales bacterium (assembly GCA_044344195.1). Classification (GTDB taxonomy): domain Bacteria; phylum Hydrogenedentota; class Hydrogenedentia; order Hydrogenedentales; family JAEUWI01; genus JAEUWI01. The sequence continues at coordinate 749 of JBIJDL010000692.1, read as the reverse complement.
ACCATCGCGATCGGGCTGGCCTGGGGCGAAGAAAAGAAGCGGCTCCTTCAATGGGTGCGCCGGCGGATGCGGCTGCTGCTCACCCGTAAGCAGCGGCGGACCATTGCGCTCTATTACTTCAAGGACCTGACCTTCGTGGAAATCGGCGTTGTGATGGGTTGCAGCCCTTCCGCCGCGTGCCGGTCGGTACACCGGGGTATCGCGCGCCTGCGGGACGCCGCGACACAGGAAGGGGTGGGGTGGTCGGTTGACAGTTGACAGTTGACAGTTTACAACGAAGGCGTGGTGCCTTTTCTATCGTCCGGATCGGTCTGATCGGTCTGATCGGTCCGATCTTTCTTCAGCGGGTGACGAGCCCGGGGGAGATCACGGCATAGCGCAGATCAGCCTCAGAATCCACCACGGCTCCCGGCAACACCACACACCGCTCCAGGCGGATGGGGTGCGCAATACGCGCCCCGTCCCCCACGGTGGTGTGCTCCAATACCGCCCCGGCGGCGATGTCGCAGCCGTGGCCGATGAGATGCCGCTGACCCAGCGCTTCCAACGCCCGGACATTACACGCTATCAGGTCTGCGGGCTCGGTTATGTTCACATCCCACGACGTCATTTCGACACCATAAACCGGTGCCTCATCGTCGATGAGCACCTGAATAGCGTCGGTAAGTTCGAACTCGTTGCGCAGCGCCGAGCGGGGTGTGCGGTCTATGGCGTCGAAAATCCTCCCGTCGAACAAATAGAGACCACAG
>JBIJDL010000691.1:0-3010 GCA_044344195.1 Candidatus Hydrogenedentales bacterium | reverse complement strand
AGTCCAGCTCTGGCCCGAGGGGCTCTTTGACTTTGACGATCATATCCGCGCGCGCCCAGATGGCTGCCGCGCTCTTCACAAGGCGCGCCCCCGCCTTTCGATAGGTCGCGTCGTCGATTCCGCTGCCCCGTCCAGCCCCCTGTTCCACCAGAACAAGGTGTCCATGTTGTACGAAGGCGGCCACGCCGGAGGGCACGAGGGCCACGCGGTTTTCATTGGACTTTATTTCACGGGGAACGCCGATGACCATGGCAGCCTGCCTTTCCAGTAGCGATAGTTGTCGTTCGCGGGTAGGGCTCGAAGCCGGGGTTATCCGGCACTTTGAAAGAATTGGATCAGTTCGGCGACCAGGACGATCACCCACACGGCGATGCTGATCCCGGCTGCGGCTGCGGCGATGTCCTTGATCGCGCCGATGCGCTTGTCTTCGCGGGGTTCGATGAAGTCGCAGAGTGCCTCGGTAGTCGTGTTAAACATCTCGGCGATAAGCATCAGGGCGGTGGCGACAAGAACGATCAGAAAATCGACCCACTGATGTAGGTACCCGAACAGGCAGAGCACGGCAATGGAGAGGCCGAGCTTCCAGGCCACGCTGAAATCGTAGAACACGGCGTAGCGCAGGCCGGAGATACAGACCCGGAATTTTCGAATAGGGCTGTAGCCATTTTCGCCCGTGCCCAGAAACTTGTTTCGCATAGAAAGCCTTTCGTTGGCGGAGTGCCGCACAAGTAGATTCTGCGCGCCTCGCGTTCGCGGGTCAAGCTGGCCCGGAAATCTTTCCCGGCTTGCGATCCTCCTTGTCACCTTTCCCGCCGGGCCGGGCGTATACTATAATGACGATTCAGGCGTCGTTCGCCTCCCAGGCAGTCCGCCGCCGTTTCGGAGAGGGAAGAGGTTTATGCAGCAAAACAGTGGATTCACCTTGATCGAGCTCATCCTGGTGACCGTTATCATTGGCATCCTGGCGGGAATGGTCGTGGTCACCTTTGGCGGGCGTGTCCAGGAGTCCCAGGTCCGGGCGGCCAAGGGTGATATTGCCAACTATTCCACCGCCGTGAGCCTGTACGCGCTCGACCACAACGACACCTATCCGTCGACCCTGGAAGGGCTGATGACCAGTGGCGGGGCCACCCGAAACTATCTGAAGGAGTTTCGCCCGGATCCGTGGGGCAATCCCTACAACTACAATCCGGCCACCAGCGCCAAGCTGGCGGATTTTGAGATCTGGTCATCCGGTCCGGACGGTGTTCCTGGAAATGAGGATGACGTAACCAGTACCTCCGCGACGGAGTAACCATGGGCGCGCCGGACACGCCGGGCCCCCGGTCTTCGGGTGAAGGCGGCTTCACCTTCATCGAGATGATCGTGGTGGTGACGGTGCTTGCCATCCTCACGGCGGTGATCGTTCCGGTCTACGGCAATTCCATCAGCGCCATGAAAGCCCGCAGCGCACGGGGAGATTTTGTGGCCACCGTCCTTTTCGCTCAGGAGCTGGCGGTCCGGGAATCCCGCGAGATTCGGGTCTGCCTGAATGAGGCGGATCGCGCCTACTGGCTCGAGGGCTGGGTTTCGGGCTTTGGCGAGGACAAGGTTTTCGAGCCGGTGGTCGATGGGTCACAATCGGGCGTCCGCCGTTTTCCCGAATCGATTGCGCTGGCCCAGGTGCGTGCGCGGGAAGATCGTAAGCGCGATCTGCATTACATCGCCTGCTTTCCCAATGGCGCCTGCGACATGGCCCGTATCACGCTCGGCGGGGTGGAGCGGGGTGAAGGGGAGGTGACAATCGCCACGACCGGTACCCTCGGCGGAATTGAGGTGGGATCGTGAATCGCCTGCGTGGCTATATCCTCGTCGAAGCGGTAACGGCGATGGCGGTGCTGAGCATCACGGCCGTTGCCGTACAGCGTGCCGTGCACACCGCCGTGCTGGCCCGGGGCCTGGCCCAGGACTACACCGCGGCCCAGTTTCTCCTGGAACGCCTCGCCGCGGATCAATCGCTCCAACCCAGAATTGCGGCGGGCGAAACGCATGAAGGCATCTTTCCGCCGCCCCATGAGCGATTCTCCTATCGCTGGTCGCTCGAGAAAGTCGACATACCGATGCCGGAGCCCCCTCTGGCCCTCGCGCCGGAGCAGCGGGCCGCGCTGACTTCGGGCCTGTTGGGCTATATGGGCAAGCTTCACATCGAAGTGACCTGGAATCGCGGTGGCGAGCCTTTCTCCGCCGATGGGGAGACACTCCTGAGCCCGGATCGAGTCTGGGTCGATCCGCAAGCGCCAGCCCCATGAGTGCCGCCCGTCATACAACGTCCGGCTTCACCCTGACGGAAGTGCTGGTTGCCTCCACGCTGCTTTCGATCGTGATGACGGCGGTATACACGCTGTTTTTCTCCGTCATTTCCACGTGGCGTTCCGAGGAGAACGACGAGGGACTTCATCGCCGGGCGCGCAGTCTATTGACCATCCTCGAAAGGGACTACGCCAACGTCCACGGGGGAGGGAGTTATCTTTTTGAAGGAACGGCTGACGAAGTGACGCTGTTTGTCGTCGCGCAGCCGCTGGAGGTGGCCTCGGGAGAAGGGCGGCGCTTGATGCGGGTCCGCTATCGCTTTGACCGCGAAGCGGGCACGGTGACGCGGGAGGAAGGGCTGGTGGAGGGAATGCTGCCCGGTACGACGGCGGGTGCGGAGACGCTGGAAGGCCGGCGCGCTGAAGTCAGCGACGAGACCGAATTTGTATTGGCGACCGGGGTGGCGCAGTTTCGACTCAATTACCTTTGGGTCCAGCGCCCGGATAGTGCTTATTGGCAGAACCGGCCGGTGCCGGTTGAACCGGTCTCGTTGGACCAGCACCGGACTGGCTGGGGCCTTCCCCAGGCCTTGGAGGTGAATCTGACGCTCGTCGGCAGTGACGCATCTCAGCCCCCGGTAGAAGTCTCCGCGCGCTATCCCACGCGCGGGCTGAACCGCCAGCGGGACGCCTGGGAGTTGGCGCGCATGGGGGAGGGCCCA
>JBIJDL010000690.1:0-3022 GCA_044344195.1 Candidatus Hydrogenedentales bacterium | reverse complement strand
GCTGGATTATTGTCCATGGGGCATGGCGGAACAGCGGGACTATGATGGCCTGGGCGACCGCTTGTCGAACATACGGCCGTTCCTGGGGACCCGCCTCACGTGGACGCATGCCACATTCCGGGCGAAGGCGAAACTGGGGCTGGTACCCCTGCCAAATTTCGTGAACCTGGAACTGGGCGATTCCTGGACCCTGCCGAGCGCGACCATCGTGGGCGGATTTGATCTCCCCCTCTCGCAGGACACGACGCTTACGGTGAACGCGGGCTATAACCACTTCTGGGATCAGGAGTTCGACTTTGAGGGCTACGCGTTTACCATCCAATGGCGACGCTATTTCAATGGGCCATCCCACCGAGACATTGTTGGTAACCATTCCTTAACGCGTCCGTAACACTTTTGTGCGATAATCCGGTCGCTTCCACTGGTTAAACAAATCACGTAAGGGCACAACATGGCCAACGAAACGATACTGATAGTCGAAGACGAGGGCGATATCCTCGAATTGCTGCGCTACAACCTCAACCGGGAAGGCTATCGGGTGCTCGAGGCCACGTCGGGCGAGACCGCGCTGGACGTTATACGGAAAGATGCGCCAGATTTGGTCCTGCTGGACCTGATGCTTCCCAAGATTGGCGGGCTCGAAGTCTGCCGTCGTGTCCGGAGTGACAGCAGTCACAAGTCTGTTCCGATCATTATGCTCACGGCCAAGGGGGAAGAGGCCGACATTGTGGCGGGGCTCGAGCTCGGGGCGGATGACTACATGACCAAGCCCTTCAGCCCCCGCGTGCTGCTGGCGCGGGTACGCGCCGTGCTGCGCCGGAACGCAACGGAGATGCCGGGCGATGGTGAGAGTCTCCAGATTCACGAGATCGTCATCCACCCGGGGCGTCATGAGGTGCTGGTGGCCGGCGAGGCTATCGCCCTCACGCGCACCGAATTCCAGGTCCTCCATTACCTGGCCCGCCGTCCCGGCTGGGTCTTTACGCGCTACCAGATTGTGGACGCGGTCCATGGCGACGACTATGCGGTGACGGAGCGGAGCGTGGACGTGCAGATCGTCGGGCTGCGCAAGAAACTGGGCGATGCCGGAAAATATATTGAAACGGTCCGGGGCGTGGGGTATCGTTTCAGTTCCTGATACGGTCGAACCGGAGTCACGCCACCTGGATTAACGGCGGGCAATTCTCAGTTCGTGGGAGTACGCGTTCGAAGGGGGGTTGAAGAGAGATTTTATGGCGCGCAGACGATTTGTATTACAGCTCCTCCCCGCTTTCATGGCCATCACCATTCTATCGCTCGTGCTGCTCGCCTACGTCGTCAGCCGGACGGTCGAGACGATAGAGACCGAACAGGTTATGAAGGAACTGGCCGCCCGGGCGAGTCTTTTTCGTGCGGCGGTTGAGGCACGGACGCCCACGGACAACGAAGGGGGCCTGCAGGCATTCTGCGAGCGACTCGGGGCCGAGTCACACACCCGGCTTACGATAATCGCGCCGGATGGGACGGTGATCGCGGATTCTGACGAAGTTCCCGAAAAAATGGACAACCATGCCAGCCGCCCGGAAGTGGCGCAGGCACTGGCGGGGAGCACCGGCGAGTCCACGCGATTCAGCTATACGGTCAACGAACGGATGGTCTATCTGGCCATGCCGGCCGGCGTGCCACCGGGCACTTTTGTCATCCGGGCCTCGATCCCGTTTGCCTCGGTTGACGCGACCATTGGAACTATTTACCGCCGCATGGGGGCGGCGGCGTTGATTGTGGTGCTTTGCGCGGCACTCCTGAGCTGGTTCGTCTCCAAGCGGATCGTGCAGCCGATTGTGGCCCTGAAAGCGGGCGCGGCGCGCTTCGCCTGCGGCGATTTCGAGAAGCAGCTTACCGTGCCGGACTCGGAGGAGTTCGGCAGCCTGGCGGAGGCGCTGAACGAGATGGCTCGGCAATGCTCATTTCGAATAGAGGCGATGGAGCAACAGCGGAACGAGCAGGATGCGGTGTTCTCCAGCATGATGGAAGGCGTCTTTGCCGTGGATTCCGAACTGCGCATCATCAGCATGAACGAAGCGGCCAGCACCCTGCTTCGGGTTGATGCCAATGCGATCAAGGGACGTCCCATTCTGGAGGCTGTGCGGAACACGGCACTTCGGGACTTCGTCCAGGGTGCGCTCGAGAGCCATGCGCCGGTGGAGGCGGAGTTGTCCGTGCGACAACAAGATCCGCTCCTGCTCAAGGCTCAGGGGACCATGCTGCATGACGGATCCGGCCGGGCGATGGGCGCGGTGGTCGTGTTGAACGACATCACCCGCCTCCGCCGACTCGAAGAGGTGCGGCAGGATTTCGTGGCCAATGTTTCCCACGAGCTTAAGACGCCGATTACGTCGATCAAAGGATTCGTGGAGACCCTGCTTGACGACCCCGCGCCGTCACCGGATAACGTCCGCCGCTTCCTTCAGATTGTCGAAAAGCAGGCGAATCGGCTGGACGCCATCATTGTGGATCTCCTTTCCTTGTCGCGCCTGGAGCAGACCAAGGGTGCCGCTACATTAAAAATCGAGCAGGCACCGGTGCTGCCGGTGATCAATGCGGCGGTGGAGTTGTGCCAGTATCAAGCCGACCTGCGCGCCATTCGTATCCATGTCGAGTGCGATCGGGCGCTTGCGGCCCGTTTGAATCCCCCGCTGTTGGAGCAGGGACTGGTAAACCTCATCAACAATGCCGTGAAATACAGCGACGACGGTCAGGCGGTCCTGATTCGGGCCGGTGAAGAGGACGGGATGCTGGTGATCGACGTGGTTGACGAAGGTACCGGTATTCACGCCAACGAACTGGACCGGATCTTTGAGCGCTTCTACCGAATCGACAAGGCCAGAAGCCGTGATCTGGGCGGAACCGGGCTCGGGCTCTCTATCGTGAAGCACATTGCTCAAGCCCACGCGGGCAGCGTTTCGGTGATCAGTACACCGGGAGAAGGCAGCACTTTTACACTTCGCGTGCCACTGAACTGAGCGAGGAATGGCTCGCGTTC
>JBIJDL010000731.1:0-2672 GCA_044344195.1 Candidatus Hydrogenedentales bacterium | reverse complement strand
CTCGATGGCACGATCGACCGCATGTGGGCGATTAACGAGGATTACATTCTGGCCAACATCGCCCACGAGAAGACGCGCGTCGGTATCGCAGACCGCTTTGCGACGGAATTCGGGTTCATCAACCGTTGGCTCCTCTGCGGGCCCTTCGACAACCTCGGCATGGACGGTCACGACCGCGTTTACCCGCCGGAGCAGGCCATCGATCTGTCGGCGAGCTACGAAGGCAAAGGGGGACGGTCGGTGACGTGGAAGAAGAACAATACACCCGAGTGGCAGGGCTACGTGGACTTGGTGAAAGAGTACGAAGACGCCGATTGGACCTGTGCTTATGCCCTGACCTGGGTCACGCTGGATGAAGGCCCGCGGGATGTCATGTTCCGCGTGGGAAGCAATGACTCGGTGAAAGTGTTTCTCAACGGCAGCGAAGTCTGGAGTAATAAGCTGGAGCGGACCGTGTCCGTGGACAACGACCTCATTCCGGTGACGTTGCCCCAGGGCACCTCTACGGTAATGCTGAAGATTGGCCAGGCCGCGCTCAACTGGGGTTTTTATTTCCGCATTACCGAGCGCGACTCCCTGGAGCGGCCCGAGGGTCTGCACACGAGTCTGGCCGCTCCGTGAGCGGAGGGGAAGGACAGGCCTGAGGCTTCACCGTGATCTTGCTCAGGGCAATCGAATCAAAAGCGCCTTACAAACAAGTGAAATGCTAGCTGAAGTATGGAGCGGGGGTATTCCCTCCTTCGGCGCGTCTGAGACCTGCCCCCTTTTTTATTCCATCTTTTTGTCCGTGCAACTGCGTTGCACGGGCCGGGGGCTGGAAAGCCCCCGCTCCATGCCCCCGTAAATTCTGAGTTTCACATGCGATTACCCCGTGATCCCGCTTGAAGCCCCGGTGCCGCCTTGCTACACTGCTGCCCCATGAAGTACCTGGCAGCCCGCGGCATTGCACGCACCAGAGCAGTTTTGTATTCGGTCCCTTTTCTGGCCGCCGTACTCCCGTGGGCCCTGGTAACCGGTCTCTTTTCCGGCGCCGGGCCCGCGCCTGCCCAGGATTCCAGCGCCACCATACGCCGTCTCGTGGAGGAAAAGCGCATTATCAATGCCCACGAGCACGTCCAGGGCCAGGAAAACACCGCCACAATGCTGGAAGAGATGGACGCACTGGGCGTGGGGAAGACCGTGCTGATCGGAAGCCCGTGGTTCACCATTTCGCTGTATGAGCGCGCCGGGTTCACCCGTTACGACGAGAACAATGCCGCGATCCTCGCCATGGCTAAGGCGCACCCGGAGCGCTTCGAGGCCTGGCCCACCGTGGACCCCACCGACCCGGCAAAGCTGGACAAAGTGAAGAAGATGGTGGGGGAGGGTGCCACGGGGGTAAAGCTCTACCTCGGCCATGGCTACACCTCGCGCGAGAACCGTTATATCTTCCACCCCGTCGCCATGGATGATCCCGGTATGATGCCCCTCTACGCTTATCTCGCCGACGCCCATATTCCCATCTGCTTTCATGTAAACCCCGCGAAGCCCGGTTTTCTGGACGAGTTTGTCCAAGTCTTGAAGGCGAATCCGGATCTGAAGGTCAACACGCCCCACTATTTCATGTCCTCCATGGTGCATACCCGTCTCCGAGAAATGTTGAAGACATTCCCAAACCTCTATGTGGATATCAGCTTCGGTCACGATGACTACCTCAAGTCCGGCCTGCAGCGCGTCTCCGCAGACCGCGATGCCTTTCGGGCCCTCTTCCAGGAATTCCCCGAGCGCTTCATGTTTGGCACGGACTACGTCGTGACCAGCCTGCGCCCCAAGGATCACGCCTGGTATCGGGATCGCACCCAGGCCTATCTGGACATGCTCGCCACGGAGCAGTATAAGACCCCCTTGCTGCCCGATCTGCCCCTGCGCGGCCTGGCCCTTTCCCCGGAACTGCTGGAGAATATCCTCTACCGCAATTACGAGCGATTTCAGGCGCTCAAACCAGAGAATACCCGCATCGAACGAGACCTCGATTGGTCCCGGCTCCGGGTCCGCATGGAAGCGCGCGCGCCGGGCCAGGCACTGCCGCCGCCCGAGCGTCGCCGGCGCAATTGAAAGGGCGCGCGGCGTGTTGAATCCCATTGCAGTGCCTCTGGTTTGTGTGGAATAATCTCTTGACACTTTGGTGCAGGGTCAGGAAATCAAACACAGGGAGAAGGAACTATCATGGAGACAACACCGAGTAGTGATGAAAAGACCACGGCGATGATTTGCCATTTGCTGGGACTGGTGGGTTATGTAATTCCCTTTGGAAATATTGTCGCCCCGCTCGTATTGTGGCAGATGAAGAAAGAGGGATCGCCCTATATCGACTACCATGGTAAGGAAGCGGTGAATTTCCAGATCGCGCTGACGGTATATATTTTTATCGCCGCGCTTTCAATCATGGTGTTGATTGGAATTGTCCTCGCCCCGCTCGTCGGTATCGCGGGCTTGGTTCTGATGATTATGGCGGCCATCAAGGCGAAGGATGGCGAAAACTACCGTTACCCTTTCATCTTCCGCGTGCTGTAAAATCCGCGCGGCCCATCCCTCAAGTCTAAGCCCCGCGCACGCGGGCGGCGCAGGCCGTTTGCGTGCGCGGCGTTTTTTTCGGTAGAGTACGGGGCTACGTTCAGGGGGACAGCGGGGCG
>JBIJDL010000287.1:0-8170 GCA_044344195.1 Candidatus Hydrogenedentales bacterium | reverse complement strand
ATATGGAGTAATGCGCACATAATATGATTCCATGCTATTCTAACCATCCATTTTCCTGGTCACTCGTGATCGTGTTGCTCCTTGCGGTTTTTTCCGGCTGCAAGTCCATGCCGGATAGCGAATCCGCCGACCCCGGAAAGCCCATTCTCTTCGATCCGATTCCTCCGGTGTCCCTCCAGACGGAATCCCTGCGCGATGTTCGTTTTCGTCGATTTGCGCCCGTCGAGGAGCACGTTCCGTCGGAATGGACCAAAGAGCCCTCCATCTGGCCCGTCGAGCACCCCGATCGCCAGGTGATTTCGCGATTCGGCCCCCGAGGTCAGCGCGACCACAAGGGCATGGACATTAAAGCGCCCACCGGCACGCCCATCATGGCGGCCGCCGACGGTGAAGTGACCTACGCCGGAACTCGAAGCGGTTATGGACTTGTGGTGGAAATCAATCATGGAGATGGGGTTGGAACGGTTTATGGTCATATGGATGAGATTTCCGTCGCCGTGGGGGATTTCCTCCAGCAGGGCGATCTCATCGGAACCGTCGGGGCCACAGGCAATGCCTCCACACCCCACCTGCACTATGAAGTCCTCATCGACGGCGAAATCTACGATCCCTGGCTCTTCCTCCCCGCGATTCAGGGTTGAGCGCCGCCGCGCTGTATCACGTTGACTTGGCACCCGCGATCATGTTCCCATGCGTGCCGTGGGCGCGGTGATGCGCTTTGAACGCAGGTCTTGAGGAGGTATGCCGATGCACGGCGGACAATTGGTGGCCCGAGCACTGAAATCGGCGGGGGTGGAGTGCGTGTTTACCCTGAGCGGCGGGCACATCATGCCCATCTATGACGGCTGCCAGGATGAGGGCATTGAGATTATCGACGTGCGCCACGAACAGGCCGCCGCCCACGCCGCCGATGCCTGGTCCCGCGTGCGCCCCGGCAGTATCGGGGTGGCTCTGGTCACCGCTGGCCCCGGCGTTACCGACGCGGTCACCGGCGTGGCCAATGCCTGGCGTGCCAACTCGCCCATGCTGCTCATCGGCGGCCAGGGTCCCTTCGCCAATCGTGGCAAAGGCTCCCTTCAGGAAATGGACCACGTCGCCTTGATGCGCCCCATTACCAAGTGGGCTGATTCGTGTTATCAGACGGAGCGCCTGCCGGAATACATCGAACTGGCCATGCGCCATGCCATCTCCGGCATTCCCGGACCCGTCTTCCTCGAAATACCCATGGACATTCTCATGGCCGACGCGAAGTGGGAGGTGGATATACCTCGGATATCCACCCAGCCGCCGTCAATTGCCCCGGATCCGAAGACGGTCCGCGCGGCCCTCGATCTGCTCTCCAAGTCGGAAAAGCCCATGCTCATGGCCGGTACCAGTGTGAAATGGTCTCAGGCGCAAGCGGCCATGACCGAGTTCCTGGATGCGACCAACATACCGGCTTTCGTAAACGGTATGGGGCGCGGAACCCTGCCCCGGGATTCCCGGCACCTCTTTAACCGCACGCGCCGCAAGGCCCTGGAGCAGTGCGACCTGATTGTCCTGGCGGGCGCGGTGCTCGATTTTCGGCTCGCCTTCGGGGAGTCGATTCCGAAAAGCGCCCGCATTATCCAGATGGAAATGGACAACACTCTCATCGGCCAGAATCGCCCGGCGGATGTGGCCCTGGTGGGCAACCTTGCCTGCACCTTCGAGTCCCTGAGCCGGGTCATGGCCAACGAGCAGGTCGTGGTCGACTTCTCCGGTTATTCCGCCACGCTGCGGGCCGATGAAGACGCCAAGGGGGCCGAGGCAAGCGCTTTCGCCGCCAGCGATCAAGTGCCGATCCATGCCGACCGGCTTTGCCGGGAAATTGCCGATTTTGTGAAAGACGATATGATCGTAATCGGGGATGGGGGAGATATCGTGGCCAAGACGGCCAAGGTATTGCCGCTACCGAAGCGTGGATTCTGGATGGATCCTGGCCCGCTGGGCACCCTCGGGGTGGGTATGCCCTTCGCCCTGGCCGCCCAGAAGGCACACCCCGACAAGCGGGTTTTGATAGTCTATGGCGACGGCAGCTTCGGGCTCAATGGCTTCGAATTCGACACCGCCATCCGCTTCAATCTGCCCATCGTGGGCATCGTGGGGAACGACGCCGCCTGGGGCCAGATGATGCGTCCCCAGCTCGCTTTCTTTCCCGGAAAGCCGCCCGTGGCCACCCAGCTCAACTATACGCGCTACGACAAAATCGTCGAAGCGATGGGGGGGCATGGGGAGTATGTCACCCATCCCGACCAGATTCGACCCGCCCTGGAGCGGGCCTTCGCCTCGGGAAAGGCCGCCTGCATCAATGTGGAAATTGAGCGGGACTTGACCTTCAGTGGGGGGATTTACGTGTGAAACGGTGCAGCCGATTCGTGCTTCCCGCGCAGGCGCCGGCGCGAAGCTGGCACGCTCACAAGAAGGCGCACCAATACATTATCAGACACTAAGGGCTGCTTTCCCATAGGGTGATGGTGTCAACCGCAGCAGGGCGGGTGCTTCTTTGGGCTGAATCTCTCTCAGGCCATGAGGCTCGGCGAGATGTGATCGCGGACTTTTCCGTCTCCCGCAAGGGTGTTCTGGCGGGCTTGATGCAAGTCTCGGCATCTCTTGATGTCCGAGGGTGACATGGGTGCATTTCGGAAGTCTCGGCACAGACCTTGGTCTCCTGTTGCGGCGCTGCCGAAAAATTTGCGGGGTCCTGGCCACACTTGACACGGCCCAGTGCAGGTGCTATTCTTTGTCCACCTCGTGAGCGGGACTAACTCAGTTGGTAGAGTGCCAGCTTCCCAAGCTGGATGTCGCGGGTTCGATCCCCGTGTCCCGCTCCATTTTTATTTCTCCTCCTCGTTCTCCCTCTAAATCCGCCCAGGGAGAACTGTGTCCATTCGGACACCCGCCAGGGCATTCCTGCGCTCCTCATTCCTGGCTCCAGACCAGAACGTCTTCAATCCAAACATTACTGCTGCAATTTCGCACACCTTTGCAAAACCACTGAAAATGCGTCTGTATAGACTGTGTTCCAACTTGATGTTAGCTCGTTATCTTGCTATATTTGAGATACTTATGGTTTCTATAATAACTCGCAAGGTTAGGTCATTATATGACAAGAGCGATATGGGCCAACAGGGCTAGCGGCGATACTTCCTGGGGTCGGAACGAATGATTTATAGTGAAGCACTTCAAAAGGCCCGATTTTGTGTTACATAATATATATTATCAGACGTTATATGGAGTGAAAAAAGGGATGGGGCTGGTCGGCCTTGGGTCAATCTGTGGTGACTGTACCCCCGATTCTCGCATCTCGAGGAGACTCCAGGGGCAGCTTCACCAACTCGCGACGTCGGTGCCTTTCGCCGGGGCCTTCCTGGTTGGTTGAGCGCTCGGACACCTCTGGCCCACCAAGTCGATTCGCAGACGCAGGACCTCCTGACGTGTCGCAGGCAAACAAGCCCGCAGGTGATCGCCGTGAGCGCGTATCGCGCGGCCGGCGACCTTGGCGGTATCCAGGGCGCTTCCGTCCTGTCGTTTACTTGACGCCGGAGTGGCAACCTGCTGCGGGACTTCAGACCGCGCTCACGGGATCGGGTTCCCCCCCCACACTTGCCGTTTCGCCCTCTCCTGAGTTCAGGATGTCAGGGCCTTACCGTGCCCGGGACCTGAATCCAAATGGATTTATTTTAGCTTTGCACTAAATTAGATATCCCGGGCTCCCTCACGCACCGTGCTCCTCCTGCGGCGCTGGCGTTGGTCACGGCGACAAGGTTGAATTGGTCGTCGTCCCCGCCGAAGGGGGATAGAAATACTCCTCCAGCGAACCGTTGTGGTCCACGTCGCGGCGCATGACGAGAAGCTCGCCGATGTAGCCGCCGTGGACGTATTGGGCGGCGAGGGTATATAGCTGGGGTCAGAGGCGGACTCCCGGAGGGCCACGTGCTCTCCCGCTCTTCGATGCAGCGCCAGTCGGGTCGTTGAAGGTCCGCAGCAGGAGGACACACGTAGGCCGTGGCGGTCACCTGGCCGTCTTGCGTGACGGTCTTATGGGCCGACGAGGGGTCGTCGCCGTAGCTTCCGATGAGCACACCGCCGCCATCGGAAGGGTATGGAGCTTCGGCTTCGTTCGCGTCGCGATTCCAGCATCCACCGGGACATGCCGCCGCATTGTGGTGATCGGTAATGCTGGATGCGATGGAGAGGACGAACGCGGCGCCGCGAATTTTCCAGTTTACGGAGGCAGCCAGCGACGGCCCGATAATTCAGACGGCTGAGGTGCCAATCTTCGACTTGATCTTGGGAAGCGCTTCGGCCATTATGACTGATACAGGCTAAACCCCCATACCGTCCGCTGGTGCGTTCGGTCGTTGAGAGAGGTTCACGTGAGTACAAGAAAACTGATTACCGGCGCATGCGCCCTGGCCGTGGGTGCGCTCTGCGTATCTGCCGAAACCCCGGCCACCGCAGTGGATTACACCAAGGACGTCCACCCTGTCCTCGCAGAGCATTGTTACTCCTGCCACGCGGGCGACAGCCGCAAGGGCGGGTTCTTCATGGGAACCCGCGACGATCTGCTCAAGGGCAGTGAAAATGGGCCGGTGGTGGTCGAGGGAAAGGCCGACGAGAGCCTGCTGCTCAAACTGGTGACCTCCCAGGATGACGACCTCGTGATGCCACCCAAGGGACGGCACCTGAACGAGGCCGAAGTGGAAACGCTTCGCGCTTGGATCAATGCGGGCGTGCCCTGGGGCGAGATCGCGGCGGTGGAACCGGCCTACCAGGCCCCTCTGATTCTGCGCTCGTCGCCGCCCAGGAGCAGCGCGAGCAATCTGGTTGACGCCTATATGGAAGACTACGTCGCTGCCCGAGGTGTTCCGGCTGCGTCGCTGGTCGATGATGCCACGTTTGCCCGCCGCGTCTATCTGGACATCACGGGCCTTGTCCCCACACCCGACGAACTTGCGGCTTTCTCGGCGGAGCAGTCGGTAGACAAGCGGGTGGTCCTCATCGACACCCTGCTCGCGGACAGCCAGGGGTATGCCGAACATTGGATGACTTTCTGGAACGACGTGCTCCGAAATGACTATCAGGGCACGGGCTATATCGATGGCGGGCGCAAGCAAATCACCGATTGGCTCTTTGACGCGCTCTACAACAACAAGCCCTACGATGAATTTGTGCGCAACCTTATCTCCCCGCAGGATCCCGCCTCGGAAGGCTTTATTAAGGGCATCGTGTGGCGCGGCGACAACGCCGTGGTGCAGCAGGCGCCCATGCAGGCGGCCATCAATCTCAGTCAGGTTTTTCTTGGTCTGAACCTCAAGTGCGCCGCTTGCCACGACAGCTTTATCAATGACTGGAGCCTGTCCCAGACCTTTGCGCTCGCCAACGTCTTCAGCGACGAACCGATGGAGCAGGTGCGTTGCGAGACCAACCTCGGCGTTGCTGCTGACTATGGGTTTCTCTGGCCCCAACTGGGGACCGTGGACGGCACCAGGCCCCGCACGGAACGCATGACTCAGGTGGCCAGTCTGGTGACGCGGCCGGAGAATGGCTACTTCACGCGCACGATTGTAAACCGCGTCTGGGCGCTCATGATGGGCCGTGGCCTGGTGGAGCCGCTGGACTCCATCGATCTGGAGCCCTGGCACCCGGAGATGCTCGACGGTCTGGCGCTCGATTTCATCGCCCACAACTATGACCTTCGCCACTTGCTTCGCACCATTGCCACCTCGCAGGCTTACCAGTGGAAGGCGGTTCCCGCCTCGGAGATAGCGGACGCGACTTATATATTCCGCGGTCCCACCGTGCGGCATCTTTCCGCCGAGCAGTACTACGACGCCCTGGCGAGCCTCACCGGGGTCTGGCAGGCGAATCCGAAGTTCATCCTCCCCAAGGACAAGACTCCCGAAGAGATTGCGCGTCAGGAAGAAATCGCCAAGAAGGCCGCGGGCGGCATCACGGAGGGCGCGACGCCCGAAAGCAATACCGTGGCGGGCCGCAAGCAGCAGGTGCGCGCGTGGCGCGTCCCGGTGGATTCTCTTATGAAAGCGCTCGGTCGCACGCCGCGCGAACAGGTAACCACGCGGCGCGAAACGCAGGGCACGACGTTGCAGGCGCTGGAGCTGAGTAATGGCACGGCCCTCTATCAGCAGATTCAGTTGAGCGCGGAAGCGCTCCGCACGGAATGGCCCGGAACGTCCGAGGGCCTTATTATCGCGCTGTACCAGCATGGACTCCAGCGCAGTCCGTCCACCGAAGAGATCCAGTTGGCCCACGGCATCGTGGGCGATCCCCTGCGCCAGGAAGGTCTGGAAGATCTCCTCTGGGCGCTTGCCATGTTGCCCGAATTTCAATTGATTTACTGATTCCCCTGTGGATCGGAGGATTACCCGAATGCCCATGAGACGACGAGACTTTCTGAAGACCGCGAGCGCCGCGACCCTTTCCGCCCTGGCGGCCGGCGCGCCCCGGCTTGCTCAGGCCACGACCTACCCCAGTCTGCCCGTTCATACCCCGACGGCGGACCGAGTCATCGTGCTGTGGATGGCCGGAGGCATGGCCCACACGGATACTTTTGACCCGAAGCTGTACACGCCCTTTGAAGTGGGCATCGATCCCGCCAAAGTGTTAAGTACTTTCCCCTCGGTCGATACCGTAATTGACGGCGTGAAGTTTTCCGAAGGACTCGAAAAGATCGGCCAGATCATGGATCGCGGCACGATCTGCAATACCTACACCGCGGGCGATCTCGGCTTCATTCTCCACTCGCGCCACCAGGTCCACTGGCACACGGGCTACGCCCCGCCCCAGACCGTGGCCGCGCCCCACATCGGCGCGTGGATTGCCAAGGCCCTCGGCCCCATCAATCCGGATATGCCCGCCTTCATCGATATCGGACAAACTTTCAACGTGGGTGAAGCGGAGGAACTGAAAGCCTTCCACACCGCGGGCTTCCTCGGCAGCGAGCATGGCCCCTTCATGATACCCAACCCCGCCGATGCCATTTCCACCGTGCGCCCCCCCGGCGGCATGAGCATGGGTCGTTTCCAGGACCGCAACAAGTTCTTTAAGAAGTTGGTGGAACAAAGCCCCATCGGCGAATATGGCAGCGACTATCAGCAGGAGTCCCTGCTGCGCTCCATGGACAACGCCCACCGGCTGCTTACCTCCCCCGCGTCGAAGGCCTTCGACCTCTCTCAGGAACCGAAGGAGGTTTACGACGCCTACAACACGGGCCGTTTCGGTCTCGGTTGCCTCCTGGCCCGCCGCCTCTGCGAAGGGGGCGCGCGCTTCATTGAGGTAACCACGGAATACGAACCTTTCAAGCAGTGGGACACCCACGAGGACGGCCACACGCGCATGAAGGACCTCAAGGCCCTCATCGACGCACCCATCGCCAAGCTCATTCTCGATTTGGAAGAGCGCGGTCTGCTCGATCGGACCCTGGTTATCCTCGCCAGCGAATTCAGCCGCGACATGGTGACCGAAGGCAAGCCGGGCAAGCTCGTGAAAGACCAGGTGCCCGTCCCCCCCGCTCTGGCCGAATTGAAGCAGTACGGCATGCACCGCCACTTCACCGATGCCGGCAGCCTCCTCCTCTTCGGAGGCGGAATCAAAGCCGGCGTGAAATACGGAACAACCGCCGACGAACGGCCCTGCAAAACCGTGGACAAGCCGATCCACATCGAGCAGTTGCACGCTACGATGTATCACGCGCTGGGTATTCCCGCGGACCACGGCTACACCACCGAAGGACGCCCCTTCTACGTGACCAAGGACGGGCTCGGAAAGCCGGTGATGGAGTTGTTTGCATAACCGAGAAATTGGCTTCGTTTTAGCAGTCTGAAGCAATTTCAGCGTTTCAACGAGAACTTGGCGTAGCAGAGAGATCGTGCACGGCTGGGAGCGCAGGCGTCTCGCCTGCATCATGCACCGCAGGTGCATGGATTATTTCCGAAGAAACCTTGATTCATAGTAATCGCGATTGGAGCGGTTTGATCAGGCAATGCATTGGGCGCACCTTTGGCGCGTTGCAGGCGGGACGCCTGCGCTCCCAGCCGTGCGCAC
Organism: Candidatus Hydrogenedentales bacterium; assembly: GCA_044344195.1. Classification (GTDB taxonomy): domain Bacteria; phylum Hydrogenedentota; class Hydrogenedentia; order Hydrogenedentales; family JAEUWI01; genus JAEUWI01. Next base: position 85 of record JBIJDL010000287.1, on the reverse strand, counting down.
TATTGTTGCGTTATCGAGCCAGGACGATAAGTCGACGATTCGACAGCGTTCAGCCAACTTGTTGTAGAGTTTAGTAAAACGAGAC
>JBIJDL010000689.1:0-3027 GCA_044344195.1 Candidatus Hydrogenedentales bacterium | reverse complement strand
CGGTAATTTGGCGGACACCCATACGACGATTCTTCTGGGTACAGTTTCCGATCGGCCTGACGACTCCTTCTCCAGCATGGCGACACTGGCCAATCGGAAACTGTCCCCGCCACGGCCCCGTCGTTGGAATAACCCGCCTCTCGTGTTATGCTCGTTTTATCCCAAGGAGAGGCAGCCCATATGGAATATCAGGAAATCCTCTATTCCGTGGCGGACCACATCGCCACGATTACGCTCAACCGGCCCGAGAAGCTCAATGCTTGGACCATGCGCATGGAAGCGGAGTACCGGCATGCCATGGCCGATGCCGAGCACCATGATGATGTCCGCGTGGTAGTGGTTACCGGCGCGGGCCGGGGCTTTTGCGCTGGTGCGGACATGAGCCTCCTCGCCGGCATTACCGGCGGCACCATCAATGTCGATGAGGCCCAGGAGAAGCACCTCGCCCAGCCGGGCAGCGGCCCTTGTGTGCGCGATGACTTCAGAAAGCCCTACACTTTTCCCATCGGCATACGAAAGCCGATCATCGCCGCCGTGAATGGTCACGCTATGGGCATCGGTCTGGTCCACGCCGTCTATTGCGACATTCGCTTCGCGAGCGACAAAGCAAAATTCGGCACGGCCTTCTCCCAACGCGGCCTCATTGCGGAGCACGGCCTCGGCTGGATGCTCCCGCGTCTTGTGGGCTTGGAGAACGCCCTCGACCTCCTCTACAGCGCGCGCATCATCGACGCGGAAGAAGCCCGGGCCATGGGCCTGATCAGCCGCGTGGTGCCCCACGACGAACTCCTACCGCGCGCCTATGAATATGCGGCCCACCTCGCAACCCAATGCTCGCCCCGCGCGTTGGGCATCATCAAACGCCAGGTCTACGATTCGCTCCTGAGCGATCTCGGCCCAGCCACCGATATCGCCATCAAAGAGATGTTTGAGAGTTTCGGAACCGCCGACTTCGCCGAGGGGGTCGCCTCCTTTGTCGAAAAAAGGCCGCCCCGCTTCACCGGAAATTGAAACATCGGTCCATCAAATCATTGTGAGGAGTTTTGTATGAGCAGTATGAGTGCATTTCTGATCGCCGTGTCTTCACTGGCCGCCGCGCCCGAGCAAGTTATTCTCCAGGACGTTCAGCACGTCAAAGTCTATGGAGAGCAAGGCCGCTTCGGTGGATGGCCCGCCAACCATGGAATCTGGATCTGGGACAACGAAATCCTCGTGGGCTACAGCCGCGCGTGGTACAAGGACATGGGGGATCGCCACCACGTTGATCGCGAAAAGCCCGAAGAACACTGGCTCGCACGGAGCCTTGACGGCGGTGAAAGCTGGAAGCAGGAGCACCCGGCGGAGCACGGCTATCTCATCCCCGAGGGCGAGTCGCTTCACGGCATCGAGACGCCGGGTCTGGAGATCAAGCCCGCCACTGAATGTCCCGGCGGGATCAACTTTACCCACCCGGATTTCGCCATGACGGTGCGCATGAACAATGTCGGCTCCGGTGACTCGCGTTTCTATTATTCCTACGACCGCGGCAAGAAATGGGAGGGCCCGTTCAAGCTACCCAACTTCGACATGCCCGGCACCGCCGCGCGCACAGACTATATAGTCGAAGATCAGGACTCCTGCATGGTATTCAGCACGGCAGCCAAGACCGATGGGAAAGAGGGCCGTGTCTTCTGCATGCGCACGGACGACGGTGGAAAGTCCTTTCAATTCCTGACCTACATCGGCCCGGAAATGGGCGAGGGATCCTTTGGAATCATGCCCTCCTCGGTCCGGCTGAGCGATAACGAACTCATCTGCGCCGTCCGAATCCACGATGGTGAACGTAAATACATCGGGCTCTACCGTAGCGTGGACAACGGCAAGACCTGGGCCGCCGAAGCGGACCCCGTGGACAATGTGGGCAGGGGCAATCCCCCGGCCATGATCCAGCTCCGCGACGGGCGCGTTTGCCTGACCTACGGCTATCGCGCCAAGCCCTACAGCATGTGTGCCAAGCTCAGCGACGACGGCGGCAAGACCTGGGGACCGGAACTCGTCCTGCGCAACGACGGCAACACCACCGATATGGGTTACCCCCGCACCGTGCAACGCCCCGACGGCAAGGTGGTGACGGTATACTACTTCGCCGACGGCAAAGAGGGCCCGGAACGCTTCATCGCGGCGACGATCTGGGCACCGCCCACGAAGTAAAGAAGAAAGTTATACGTCACGAAAAGGACCTGAAGGACCAAGGACGTGGGCCATGATAGCTGCCTCTCGCCAAATGTCCCTCAGGTCCTTTATTCAATTGCGCTCTTCGTCGCCCTCTACAACTCGGCCCGAGCCGTCACGCCGCCGATAGTGAGGGCTTCCCAATCATCACCGGAAGCCTCCGCCTCCACGTTCAGCGCGGACTCGATGGCCTCGATCACTTCAGGCGCGTCCAGCATCACACCCGCTTCAAATCGGGCAAGCACCTCGCCATCCCTGCCCACCAGGAACTTTGTGAAGTTCGATTTGATTTCACCACCGAACTCGCCACTGGCTTCTCGGGAGGTGAGCAACCGATAGAGGGGAGACTGTTTCTCACCCTTCACCGAAGTCGGAGCATAGACATCAATCCCTGTGCTATAGGTGGTCTTGAGGGAGGCATTTCTCCCCGCATCGGCTCCAGGCTTTTCCTGCTTGAAATCATCGGAGGGAAAAACCAGGACCGCCAGTCCCTGTGCGTCGTATTTCTTCTGCAGGGCGGTCAGTTCCCTGAACACGTCCGGTGTGTCGGAATCGTATGGCACATTCACCATGAGGCAGATCTTCCCGGCGTAGCGTTTGGAAAGATCCACCTCCTTGCCGTCGATGGACCGCATTGTGAATTGCAGGGCCCCGGTAGAATCCTCCGGGGCTGCCGTTAAGGCCGAGCAGAATATAAGTAGAGCCTGCCCCTAATTTGGATTGGCGATGCCTGTTTATTTGATGTGGTCGGTCACGAGATATATAAGGCAGCTCTTTGGGTGGTACTAACGAAAAATGTGTCCTATAATTGGGTTG
>JBIJDL010000688.1:0-3033 GCA_044344195.1 Candidatus Hydrogenedentales bacterium | reverse complement strand
AAACAAGATTCTTGACCACGGATTACACGGAAACTCACGGATGGATAAAGCGGATACTCCGCTTGAGATCTGCAAGGGAATTTGATCGTTGTCCTACTGTTACTGCTGCGTACCCGTAAAAATACGGGGATAATCTCCCCCTCACACCCCCAACGCAATCTTCAGCACCTCGTGCATCTGCGACACGAAGTGTACCGTCAATTTCTCCTGTACATTCTTCGGCACTTCCTCTTCCCACATGGCGCGACACCCTTCGGGGAGGATGACTTCCTTTACCTTGGCGCGTGAGGCCGCCAGGACCTTTTCCTTGATACCGCCGACGGGAAGCACCATCCCGCGGAGGGTAATCTCGCCGGTCATGGCGAGGCCACTTTTCACGCGCTTCCCGAGCATGAGGGAGGTCATGGCCGTGAGCATGGCGACGCCCGCGCTGGGGCCGTCCTTTGGGGTGGCCCCGGCGGGCACATGGATGTGCACATCGTGGTCCGCGAAGGCGTCTTCCGCGATGCCGAACTGGGCCGCGTTGGATCGCAAATAGCTCAGGGCTGTCCGGGCGCTTTCCTTCATCACGTCGCCGAGTTGGCCCGTGAGGATGAGCGTGCCCTTGCCCTGCATCCGCGTGGCTTCGATGAAAAGTATATCGCCGCCGACAGCAGTCCAAGCCAGACCGATGACCACGCCGGGCCGACGGGTGCGTTCGGCCATGTCGTAGCGCACTTTCTCCGGGCCGAGGTGTTCCCGGAGATCGGCAATGTTGATGGTGATGGGTTTCTTTCGGCGGCTGGCGAATTTTCGTGCACTGCCCCGGCACACGTGTCCGATTTCCCGCTCCAGATTGCGCACGCCCGCCTCGCGGGTGTAGGCCGAGATGATCGTGCGCAGGGCGGCGGGGGAGAACTTGAGCTGGCGGGCGTCGATCCCGTGGGCCTCCAACTGGCGCGGCAGGAGGTAACGCTTTGCGATCTCGAATTTCTCTTCCTGGGTGTAACCCGCGATGTCGATGATCTCCATGCGGTCCCGCAGGGCCCAGGGTATCGTGTCGCCCACGTTGGCCGTGGCGATGAACATGAACTTCGACAGGTCGAAGGGCAGATTCAGGTAATTGTCGGTGAAGGTGTTGTTCTGAGCCGGGTCGAGCACTTCCAACAGCGCCGACGACGGATCGCCGCGAAAGTCGTTGCCGATTTTATCGATTTCGTCGAGGATCACCACGGGGTTGCGCGACTGGACCTTGCGCGCAAGCTGGATGATGCGTCCAGGCATGGCGCCCACATAGGTGCGGCGGTGCCCGCGGATTTCCGCCTCGTCGCGCAATCCGCCGAGCGCAATGCGGCCGAATTCCCGGCCCAGTGCCTTGGCGATCGATTTGCCGAGGGAAGTTTTGCCCACGCCGGGAGGACCGATGAAGCACAAGATGGGCCCCTGGGCGTCGGGCTTGAGCTTGCGCACCGCGAGGTATTCCAGGATGCGCTTCTTCACCCGCTCCAGACCGAAGTGGTCCTCGTCCAGAATAGCCTCGGCCCGTTTGATGTCCAGCCGGTCTCGGGTGGACTTGTTCCAGGGCAGCTCCAGCACCGTATCCAGGTAAGTCAAGATGACATGGTAGTCCCCGCTCGATTCGTGGAGGCGCGCCAGGCGGTCCACCTCGCGCAAAAGCTCCTTGCGCACATCTTCGCCCGCGTCCAGCGCTTCCACGCGCTTGCGGTAGTTTTCCGCCTCGCTGTTCTCTCGTTCTCCCTCGCCCAATTCTTCCTGAATGGCGCGAAGCTGCTGCCGCAGGAAAAACTCCCGCTGGCCCTTGTCGAAGGCCGTTTTCACGTTCTCGTGGAGTTTGCTGGAGAGTTCCATGATCTCCAGTTCGCGCTGGAGCACGTACATGAGCCGGGTGATCCGCTCCTGCGGCTCCACCAGCGCCAGTATCTTCTGCTTTTCTTCCTTGGAGATGGAGAGATTTCCCGCCACCATATCGGCCAGGTAGCTCGGATTCTCCACGGACTCGATGATGATCTTCACGCCATCGGGAATATTGGGGGAGAGGGCAATAAGCTGACCCATCTGGGTCTTGATGGTCGCGGCCAGGGCGTCCAGCTTCTGCTTGTCCTTGATGATGTCTTCCATGGGCAGGACCCGCGCCACGGGATAGGGCTCGCGCCGGATAAACCCCGTGATGCGGCAGCGCTTCAGGGTCTGGAGCATCACGTCCACATGACCATTGTGACCGTGCTGGACCTGAACTATCCTGGCGATGCAGCCCACGTCGTACACGTCGGCCATCGTCTGTTTGGATTCTTCCCCATCTTTCGCGGCGGCAATGGCCACGAGCCGGTCGCCATTGTGTACGTCGTTGATGAGTCGAAATTCAGGCTCCGACCGGATGGAAATAGGCACCAGGGCCAGTGGGAACACCACCTGGTCCTGCATGATGATGAGGGGTAAGGCGTCAGGAAAATCGCGGGGCACCGCCATAGGCAGGCCGCCGCGGGGAGTCTCATTGTCGGGCACGGACAAAAACCTTGCAGTCGGGATTGCGGCACCGGACCAGCGGAGGAAACGCCCCCGCCGCCCGCGGCCGCTGCGTTATAGTGTACATTGGCTATGCGCACGTGCTAAGTATAGCCTGCGGCTCCCATGGGCGCAAAAGTGGACGCCGCTCAACTATATTCAGGAGTACCCCGTTATGAAGTCCCTTCGCCCCGCCCTGGTCGGCCTCTTCGCCGTCGCCGCCCTCACCGTCCCCGCCGAAGACCGCACGTCCTTTCAAACCGCCGGCCCCTACGATCCCGCCGTCGACATTGCCTCCGACCAGGTCATGGTCTATGGCGTCAATGAAACCTTTCCCGCCCGCCTCCAGAGCTGGAAGGAGCAGGGCTATCGCCCGGGCTTCATGACCGGCATCTCCTGGGGCGGCTATGACGCCTACTACGGCGCGGATGAGAAGCGCGTTGTGGAAGAAGTCCAGACGGACGCCTCCGGCAAACGTTTCATGCACGGCGACAGCACGACGGTGGGCTACAATGTGCCCACGCCCGCGTA
>JBIJDL010000009.1:0-35034 GCA_044344195.1 Candidatus Hydrogenedentales bacterium | reverse complement strand
ATATCGTCCCACGCGATACGTGCCACGGCGGGCTGTGCCCTGCTGTATTCCAGATCCCGTGCATCGCGCCGCTTTCGCGAACGGATGGCGTCGAGCGCGGCATGGTACGCGGTCCGGTGCAGCCACGCGGCCACATTGCGCGACGGCGGGCGCTTCGCCTGCGCCAGAGCCAGAAAACTCTCCTGCGACACATCTTCCGCGGCCTGCACATCGCGCAGCACCCGCAAGGCCGTGGCGTAGACCATCCGCGCATGGCGCGACGCCAGAACGTGAAAAGCCTCCGCGTTCCGATTGCGGTACCAGTAGGTCAATAATATCTGATCACTCAATTCCGTCATGGCGGCATCCCCTGTGGTTGTTATACGTAAAGACGCCGCCGGGGTCAAAACGGCCAATGGGCATGCGCAGCCGGATGTGTTCCTAGGGAGCCCGCAACAGGGGATCTTGGACATTTCCGCCACGGCGCATCTTTGACCTGACCGAGGCAGAACTCGCGCCTACGCCATAGGACCCGGTAAATGTGTGCGATTAGTCTGGACTGCCGGATTAAAGATATCGGGTAACATTTTAGCCGAATGAAGCGCCCTTACTCGCGTTGGCACATCACTTCCAGGTTGTGTGGCTCCCCGTTGTCTGGGTTCGCTGGCAATCTGAAGCCTTCTGAAGTTAACCTGGAATGAGGAGGTGCGCCAACGTGGCTTAGCCTTCCAGGCTGAGGCAAAGCGCTCTCGAATTTCCAAGCAGCCCCTTTTCTTGTCTCTTGACTTTGGTCCCCCAATGTATCGCAAGGCCCGCCGGCATTTAAAATACGCCTTGTCTCAGCCTGGAAGGCTAGTGCGGCCGGTGAGGGGATTCCAGGTGGATTCGGTCCACTCTATGGATGATTGAGATGCCATTACGAGAATAAATCTCCCTGAACATTCTTAAACGAGATGATGGCCTCGTCGGGAAAGTCCCGGCGCGACGCTTCCCGCCAACGGTCTTTGCGCCACTGACCCAGAGAGCCGACCGCGAACGCCTCACTTTGTGACTTCGGCAAGACACGATGACAGCGGGCGTAGAATGGGGTTTACTTTGGACAGGATTTATGAGAAAGGTCTCTTCTGATGACATACACAGGCCATATCGAGGAGGGCAAAGTGGTTCTAGACGAGCCCGCTCGGATTCCAGAGGGTGCGCGGGTTCGGATTGAAGTTCTGTCTTTGCCCGCCATGGCGACGGATGCCGGCACGGCTCCCAGCCTGGCGGAGCAGTTGGCGGGCGTCATTGACAAGGCGGAACAGCTTCCGGTGGATTGGTCCGAGAATCATGACCGGTACTTGCGGGAAGAGCATGGGGGATGAGGGAAAGGGGTTGATGCGGTCTTTCCCTACATCGCGGAATTCGCGGCGCAAAGGATCTTGGACATTCATGTCCGAGGCAGATCCCACTTCAACGCCCAAAGGCCCGCCAACCGTGTTCAGAAGCCTTGCGTCACCAGAGTCGCGACTTCGGTTGCCTAAAAGTATTCCTACACAGGGCGAGTGAGTTGCCACGCCTCGGCGCGCTTTGCCTCGGACAGGAATGTCCGAGATCCTTTATTTCGTCTCGTGTGGGCGGCACCCGGAGTATCATTGGTCGATGGGGGAGCATCGCTCGTTCGCATGATTGATGCTGTGTCGAGCGGTTCTCGCGACGGGCACACGAATTCTCCTGCAGCGAATCTTCGATGCTCGTTCCTCGCAATCGCGTGGCACGGCTGTTGGTTGACGTCCTCTTTGAATGGAGACGCCCCGCTGGAGTACTCCAGCGGGGCGCTCATCACAGCCGGGACGGCCGTGCCACATTCTTTAAAGGCGGCGGGCCGGCCTATTCACACAACTCAAAAATCCCGGCGCCGCCCATGCCTCCGCCGATGCACATGGTCACCAGGCCGTACTTCACGTTGCGGCGTTTCATTTCGTGGAGTAGGGTGGCGGTGAGTTTTGCGCCGGTGCAGCCGAGGGGATGGCCGAGGGCTATGGCACCGCCGTTGACGTTGACGATGTCTTCGCTGAAGCCCATTTCGCGGACGACGTGGATGGTCTGGGTGGCGAAGGCTTCGTTGCATTCGACGAGGCCGAGGTCTTCGGGTTTGATGCCGGCTTGTTCGCAGGCTTTTTTGATGGCGGGTACCTGGGGCGGGCCGAGGTATTTGGGGTCGCCGGCCTGGACGCACCAGGCGCGCATTTTGCCCAGGGGCTTGAGGCCGTGTTTCTTCACGGCTTCGCCGCTGGCCAGAACGCACGCGGCGGCGCCGTCGCTGGTCTGGCTGGAGTTGCCCGCGGTGCAGACGCCGATCTTGGGCGAAGCGGCGAAGGCGAGGCGGAGTCCGGCGAGGACTTCCGGGGTGGTCTCGGGGCGGGGGCCTTCGTCGGTGTCGAAGGTGAAGATGCCGCCGTCGGGCGTGCGCACTTCGACGGGGACGATTTCGTCTTTGAACTTACCGGCGGCGATGGCGGCCCCGGCGCGCTGCTGGCTCCGTGCGCCCCAGGCGTCGGCCTGTTCGCGGGTGATGTTGAAGTCGCGGCCCACGTTGTCGCCGCAGACGCCCATGGCTATGAAAATCTCGGGCATTTCGTCGGCCAGGGTGGGGTTGGGGGAGATCTTGTTGCCGCCGGGGCCGATGAGGCTCATGGATTCGGTGCCGCCGGCGACGGCGACATCGAGCATACCGCATTCGATCTTGGCGGCGGCGATGGCGAGGGCCTCGGTGCCGGAGGAGCAGAAGCGGTTGATGGTGAGGCCGCTGACGCTCTGGGGGAGGCCGGCGCGGAGGAGGGCGATGCGGGCGACGTTCATGCCCTGTTCGCCTTCGGGCGTGGCGCAGCCGATGACGACGTCGTCAATGGCGGCGGGGTCGATCCCGGCGGCGTCCACCGCGCCTTTAATGGCGGCGGCGGCGAGGTCATCCGGGCGGGTGAGTTGAAGGGTGCCCTTGCCCGATTTTCCGACGGCGGTGCGCTTGGCGGATACTACGTATACGTTGTTCATCGTTATGACCTTTCCGCGATCAATTGCGCAGCGGTTTGTTATTCATCAGCATGTATTGAATGCGCTCGGTGGTTTTCTCGGTGCCGCAGAGGCTGAGGAATCCTTCGCATTCGAGGTCGAGCAGGTCCTGTTCGGTGATGGGCGTGCCCGCGAGGCGCTTGCCGCCCACGAGGACGTTGATGGCCTTGCTGGCGATGAGCACATCGTGTTCGGTGGCCCAGCCGTTCTGCTGCATGTTCCACACGGCGGCCTTGAAGGCGGCTGCCGGGCCATCGCCCAGGGCCTTGAGGCGCGGCGGGCGCGGGGGCGTGTAGCCACTCACGACCAGGCCGCGGCACACGGCCTTCGCCTTGGCGATCTGGTGTTCGTAGTTCGGCAGGACGATGTCGCTCTCGCGGAAGTAACCCAGCTCGATGGCTTCGCGGCCGCTCGTGCCCACTTTGGCCTGGCCGATGGCCTCGAATGCGCGGCGGATGAACGGAAACGGATCGACGTTCACGTTGTCGGGGCAATACTCCATCGCGCGGACATGCATTTCTTTGCATCCGCCGCCGCCGGGGATGAGGCCGACGCCCATCTCCACAAGGCCGGCGTAGGTCTCGCCCGCGAGGACCACCTTCGCCGCGTGCTGGCAGATTTCCACGCCGCCGCCGAAGGTGTAGTGGTGGGGCGCGGCAACAATGGGCCTGCGGCTGTATTTCATCCGCATGCCGGTGCCCTGGAGGGCACGCACGGCCTTTTCCACGCTGTCCCAGTTCTTCTGCATGATCTCGCCGAGAATGAGGAAAATATTGGCGCCCGCGCAGAAGTGGGGACCCTGGTTGGCGATGACCATGCCTTCGAATTTGCCCTCGTCCAGCAGGTCCACGCCCGCGTTGAGCATGGCCGTGAGATCGGGGTCGATGACGTTCATCTTGCAGTGGAATTCGCAGCAGACGATGCCGTCGCCGAGATCGACGAGGCTGGCGCTGTCATTGGTCTTGACGACGTTGGTCTTGTTTGTTTTGATGTTCGCCAGGCGGATCTCGTTCGGGCTCTTCGGCACGGCCGTGTAGCCCTTGCCGTCGAAGTATTCCTCCACGCCATTGTTCACGCGGTAGAAGCTCGTGTTGCCGGAATCCTTCAGCGCCTGCGCGATGGGCGGCAGGGCCACACCAATGGCGGCCATCTTTTCCGCGACCACCTCAAAGCCCAGGAGGTCCCAGGTTTCGAAGATGCCCTTCTCCCAGGCGAAGCCCCACTTTACCGCATTGTCGATATTCACGATGTCGTCGGCGATCTCGGGGATGCGGTTGCCCGCATACTGTGCGAGGTTGGCGAACTGCTTGAAGACGAATTGGGAGCCCTTGTCCTCGCCGAGGTACATGATCTTCAGCTTATCTTCGAGCTTGTCCACATTGCGCACCGCACCCGTGCACTCGAAGCGCGGTTTGATCGGTGCGCGATATTCCAGGGTTTCCAAATCGATTCCCAGAATGATCGCTTTGCCCTTTTCGTCGCGCTCTTTCGTCTTCTTGTAGAAACCCGAACCGCTCTTATCGCCCAGCAATCCCTTCGAGACCATCCCGTCGAACCAGGCGGGACCCGACATGATATCGTGGCGCTCGTCATTCGGACAGCCATTGCGCACATTGCCCGTCACAGCGTGGAGGGTGTCCAGGCCCACCAGATCGGCGGTGCGAAAGGTGGCGGAGGAGGCGTGGCCGATGGCCGGCCCAGTGAGGGCGTCTACCTCTTCCACACTCAGGCCGTCTTTCACCATTTCATGGGCGGTGAACTGAAAGCCGAAGGTCAGGAGGCGGTTTGCCACGAAGTTGGGCGTGTCCTTGGCATACACGATACCCTTGCCGAGGACGTTCTCGCAGAAGGCCGCCATCTTGGCGATGACCTCGGGCTTCGTCTTCGGGCCGGGGATGATTTCCAGCAGCTTCATGTAGCGCGGGGGATTGAAGAAGTGGGTGCCGACAAAGTGTGCGCTCATCTCGTCGTCCATGCCCTCGGCCATGGCCTTGAAGGGGATGCCGCTCGTGTTCGAGCTGAGGATGGTGCCGGGCGTGCGGTGTTTCGCCACGCTCTCGAAGACCTTCTTCTTGATGTTCAGGTCTTCCTTCACCACCTCGATGATCCAGTCGCAGCCCGTGATCTTCGTCATGTCGTCGTCGAAGTTGCCCGTCTCGATCATATCGAGCACGGTGGGCGAATAGGCGGGCGAAGGCTTCGCCTTCAGCAGCGCCGCTTTGGCACCATCGGCGATGGCATTGCGCTTCGCGCGCTTCTTCTGGTCCTTCTCCGGCAGATTCGGCGGCACGATGTCCAGCATGATACTGGGGACGCCGCAATTGGCCAGGTGCGCGGCAATGGCGGCGCCCATCACGCCGGAACCGAGCACGGCAACGCGCTTCATATCGCTCATGGTATGCTTCTCCTTGTAGACTCGCCCGTTTGCCTTGTGGCGTACTTACCGGTCGTTAGACACAGATCATCATCCTACAGGCGCTTGCCGCGGCACGTCAAGACCGGTGGGGTGGGGAGGTTCACCTGCTTCATGGGCATTAGCTTAAACTATTTGTCGCGGAGGTTACAGTTGATTCTACTGATCGAACGGATTGGACCGATCATGCGTTATACTTCGATCGCAGCATGAACATTCTTTGACCCGCACGGCTTTGATCAGCCCAGGAGCGTTTAAACCATGCACGACTCATATCTTCCATTGCGGCGCGGTGCCTTGTGCGCACTTGTAATTATTGCCACCGGGCTCAGCGCATGTTCCCCGCCCGAGATTGCCCGGATTCCGGTCCAGTTCACGGGCGGGCACGACACCGACCCGGTGGATCAGGGGCGGCCCGTCGTGCTTATCGCGGCGGCGCTGGGCGTGGAGCCGGAGGTATTCCGGGAGGCCTTCAGCAAGGTCGAGCCCGCGCCGGGGGGGACCGCACCCAGCGGTGATCGGGTGCACGCGAACAAGGAAGTGTTGATGGCGGCCCTCGGTCCCCACGGCGTCACCAATGATCGGCTGGACGAGGTTTCGGACTACTATCGTTACCCGCCGGGCGAAGGCCAGCTTTGGAAGGTTCGCGAGGCGGAAGCCGTCGCGTTGGTGAAGCAGGGGCAGATTGTCGGCTTCGAAATTGAGGACGGTGGTGCGGGCTACACCGTGCCGCCGGCGATCACGGTCTCGGGCTTCCCCAGTCTCCGCGTGGCGGCGCAAATGGACTTTGGCACGGACCTGGAGACCAATGGCTCGATTAAGGGGATGAGCGTGGCGGAATAGGGAGGGAATCCGACCGATCAGACGGATCGGACCGATCTGATCAGCCCGATCCGTCTGATCGGTCCAATAGCCCGTATCTTCCGGAGCAGTAAATGGGACTTTCCGGGTATAATAGGCAGAACCCCCACGGAAACCCCATGAACGACCTCGAACAGATAGTCCGCGCCGCGCAAGAGGGCGACACGAAAGCGTTTACGACGCTGGTGTCGCGCTTTGAGCGTTTTGCGCTGGATCGTGCCCATGCCTGGGTGAATGACCGGCATCGGGCGGAGGAGATCGTTCAGGAGGCCTTTCTGGAGGCGGCGTTGAAACTGCACCAGCTCGATACGCCCGTGGCCTTTGCCTCGTGGTTCAAGCGGATTGTGGTGAAGCAGTGCGACCGGGTGACGCGGCTGAAGGCCCACCCGACGGTGGAATTGACGGCGGCGGCGGGCGCGCAGGACCTCGCGCCCCTGGCCCCAATTCGCATGGCTTCGGATGGCCGCAATTCGCTGGTCGCGCTGGCCCTCACGACCCTGTCCCCCGACCAGCGGGATTTGATCCACGCGGTCTACTGGGAGAACGAGCCCCAGAAAGATCTCGCCGAACGCCTGGGCCTGCCCCTGACCACGGTAAAGAAACGCCTCTATACCGCGCGGCAGAAAATGGCGGAGTTCCTCGGCCAGACCGCTGCGAACGAGCGCGACGATGCGCCCGATGAAAGCGAAGCCTTTCCCCGCGACGTGCAGATTTTCATGGCGGCGTGGCACGGGCATGCGACCCGTGTGGAGACCCTGCTGGCGGAATCGCCCGAGCTGGCGGACGCCACGAACGACGAGGGCCTTTCCCTGCTGCTCTTCGCGGCTCATGCGGCCCACTACTCCGGCAATGATCGCGTGGTGCAAATGCTGCTGTCGCGCGGGGTTCGTCCGGGGCGCTTCGAACGGGCGGCTCTCGGTTTTCCCTTGAGCGCGCTGGCGGGCACGATCGATTTTGCGGGGCCCTGGCAGCGCACCGCGCTCCACTGGGCCGTGTGCGGCGGACACCTCGCCCTCGCGAAGAATCTCATCCTGCGCGGGGCGAATCCCAACCTGCCCGATCAATGGGGCTGCACGGCGGTTCACCTCGCGGCGGATTTTGGCCATGGCCACGTGCTGACCTTTTTGCTGGGCGCGGGTGGCGATCCCCGCCGGGTGATGAACAACGGCAAGGGCCTCATGCACCTTGCGGCCGGCCATGCGAGCCGGGGACTCATCGGTATCGCGCGCAATGCGGGGCTGAGCCTCGATTTGTTTGCCGCTGCCTCGCTCGGCGACCTCGACCTGGCCCACCGCTTGATTCGGCGTGATTCGGAGAGCGTGAACCAGCGCCTGAAGATCGGCGCGTCGCCGCTGAACATTGCTGCGGAGCGCGGCCATGAAGAACTGGCGGAATACCTGATCTCGCGCGGGGCCAAGCTGGACCCCATCAGCGCCATCGCCCTCGGGCGCAATGAGGCCCTGCTGGAGATGCTGGCGCAACAGCCTGGAACCATTGACAAGCACGCGGGCTCCTTTGGTTTTACACCGCTCCACGCGGCCTCCGTGCGCGGACAGGACGGCCTCGTGCGGCTCCTGCTCCACCAGGGCGCGGAAGTAAACCGCTGCGACCGGATGTTTCGGAAGACCCCATTGCACGAGGCGCTTTTCTTTGGTCGGGAGAGTGCCGCTCGGCTGCTTTACAACCACGGCGGGCGCATGGGCGTGGGAAAGGGGAACTAAGGTCAGATTCCTCGTTCTCAAGAGGAGCATGAGAGATGGTCGAAGAAATCTATTGTCCAAGGAGTGTCCAATGTCTCTTCAAGGCACAAACGGTTCCGGATCTTCGCCACACTCTGGCTCGATGACCTATTCGAGGCACCTCAGCGCAATGACGAAGAGGGAGCCGGACGGCGCGACCACCGGGGAGCCTTACGAGCCAATTCCAGCAAACAACGGGAGTGAAGGATGTGTTGGCCTCGGATGCGCGATAGTGGGCTTGGTGCTTGCTGGACTTTTTCTGGCACTTAAGAACTCGAGTTACGGGAAATAGCTACTCGGCACTGTCCAGTTGCCCTGTGCATTTGCAGGTGGCGAAGCTCTGCTTCGCAAGCCCGAGCGAGGGTTGCTTGGAGTTACCCACACGACGTTAAACCTTTCGGAGCGGAGCTCCTGGGACTGCATTCCCAAGCGGAGCTTGGGAACGAGTGGCCTGTCAGCGCTTGCTCAAAATGCCCCCAAAGCCGTATACTGAGCCTACGCCCTTCCCAGATTTTTCCCGCCGTGTATCCCATTGCCGCCCGTGCGGGTCTTTAATGCCAGTTGCACCATGAACCATCGCTGGCGGTGCCAGCCTTAATACGACTAAAATCAAGGAGAACACCCCATGGCAATCGCCGAAATCGACATTTTCCCGGCCATCGACGCCGAACTGCCCTACAAGGTCGCGGACATGAGCCTGGCCGACTGGGGCCGGAAGGAACTGGACCTGGCCGAGATCGAGATGCCCGGTCTTATCGCCATCCGCGACCGCTATGCCAAGACGAAGCCCCTGAAGGGCGCGGTCATCATGGGCTCGCTCCACATGACCATCCAGACGGCGGTGCTCATCGAGACGCTGGTGGCCCTGGGCGCGGAAGTGCGCTGGGCGAGCTGCAACATCTTCTCGACGCAGGATCACGCGGCGGCGGCCATCGCCAAGGCGGGCGTGCCGGTGTTCGCGTGGAAGGGCGAATCGCTGGAGGAATACTGGTGGTGCACCTTCCAGGCCATGCTCTTCTCCGGCGGCCGCACGCTGAATATGATCGTGGACGACGGCGGCGACGCCACGCTGCTGATCCACCGCGGCTATGACTTCGAGGCGCACTACAACAAGCACGGCGTGCTGCCCGACATCTGCACGGACAACGACGAAATCCGCATCGTGGATTCGCTGCTGCACCGCGTCCACGCCGACGACCAGAACATCTGGCACCGCACGGTGGACAACTGGATCGGCGTCTCCGAAGAGACCACGACCGGCGTACACCGCCTCTATCACATGATGAAAGAGGGCAAGCTCCGCACCCGCGCGATGAACGTGAACGACTCCGTCACCAAATCGAAGTTCGACAACCTCTACGGCTGCCGCGAGTCCCTTGCCGACGGCATCAAGCGCGCGACGGACGTGATGATCGCCGGTAAGGTCGTGGTCATCGCCGGTTACGGCGACGTGGGCAAGGGTTGTGCCGACGCCATGAAGGGCCTGGGTGCCCGCGTCATGGTCACCGAGATCGATCCCATCTGCGCGCTCCAGGCCGCGATGGAAGGCTACCAGGTCCTCACGATGGTGGACGCCGCGCCCCAGGGCGACATCTTCGTCACCACGACGGGCTGCGCCGACGTAATCACGCTGGACCACATGAAGGCGATGAAGAACAACGCCATCGTGTGCAACATCGGCCACTTCGACTCCGAGATCCAGATCGCGGCCCTCGAGCGCGATCCCGGCGTGGTCGAGCTGGAGATCAAGCCGCAGGTGGACAAGTTCACCTTCCCGAACGGCAACTCGATCATCGTGCTGGCCAAGGGCCGTCTGGTGAACCTCGGCTGCGCCACGGGCCACCCCTCCTTCGTGATGTCCAACTCCTTCGCGAACCAGACCCTCGCCCAGATCGCCCTCTTCACCAAGACCGACGAGTTCGAGATCGGCAAAGTCTACACCCTGCCCAAGCTGCTCGACGAAGAAGTGGCGCGCCTGCACCTGGAAAAGCTCGGCGTGAAGCTCGACACTCTGACGGAAGCCCAGTCCAAGTACATGGGCATCCCGGTGGAAGGCCCCTACAAGCCCGAGCACTACCGCTACTAGTCGGCGGATAGATTTCTGATTCAAAGCCCGGTGCGTGGATGCGCACCGGGCTTTTTGCATTTAGCTTTCCCCTATCTCCGAAGGCTGCGGCGAGAGGGGTTGACAAGTAATCACACTTCAAGTGGAAACTTGACGTGAGTGTAGCCCCCGGAATGATGATAGATCGTAAGGGTACGGCTTTCTGGGCACAGAATTACGACATCGCCGTCAAAGAACATTCCGAGATCGTAACTTCGAATGAATTCCGCGAGCTCACTTGAATCACATTTAAATGGTGGAAGTTGGCGCGAGAAGCAATCATCCGTACAAATCCAAACCTCACCCTCATGGCCTGCATCGCTCAGGTGCAACAAGGGATAAATATCTTCGTCGGAAAGCCTTGATGATTCGATTTCCCAGTCAATTGCGCCCAGTCGAACAAACAGAAATTCAGTGCCCTGATCGTCAAGCGCCCTCAAGATGTCATCGGGCATGAGCGAGCGAGTACCGTCTGCATGCTTCTTAAGTTGAGGGACCAGTCGCTGAAGCGCTTCGACCATCGGCAATAATGCTGGTTGCTTTGACATGTTACTCGTCATCCAACAATCCCCTCCTTGCCCTACGCAGGATTTCGACCGTATAATTCACGCGCCGTAGTGCTCACGTATTTCGCGAACGGCCTGATCGAATGGCACGGATTCATCGGGCTCCGCCATGGCCGCGTCATACGCACGAATATCGTCGAGCTCTGCCAGATCTTCGAGAATCTGCTCCCATTCCGCAAGGGGCAAGACGACGGATCGGGCGGCGTATTCGTTGAACGGACGGCTCGGCTCGTCCTTTCGCTCGGCTACAATCGCAAGGTCCACAAGATCGCGCCTGAATTCCTTGTCCTGTGCAATTCGAACAATTACCGCGTCTCGTTCCGATTTTGGCAATGCCTTCAGTACGGCCATGAAGCCCTCCGCCGTTGTCTCCGCTTTCGTCATTTTACGGGTCTCCTGTGTGTATGCCTCATTTTACCAGAAGTGGAGACTGGTTGATTTCATTCAGTTTACCGCCCCGAGGATTTGAAGAAGGGGACCAGAAACTGTGCCACGCGATCCGGCAACGCCGGTTCGTGTGCGGCGAGGGAGGAGGCCGTGTGCTACCGGAGATGTCCAGGCGGACGCGATTTGTGAAGAGGTAATGCGGGGTAAACAAGGGCAGGGCGAGTTCGTCTCGATTGTGCCCGCAAGCGAGGCTCAGGGCACACGAACCGGCGTTGCCGGATCGCGTGGCACGATTCAAGAAGCTCTTCCGTCTGCCGAGGGACGCATAGTCCATTCGAGAAGAAAACCGATACCCACCCCCACGGCGTAGCAGGCCAGATCGGTCCACAGAAAGCCAAAACCCAACACCAGCCCGCCGAGCCGCGTCATACGAACCCCGTCGATCCAGGGGGCGTGGTAAAGTTGGCTCAACTCGACCAGGAAGGCAATCCCCAGCGCCGTCGCGCCTCGGAGCAATAGCAGGGCATTGGGCCGCAGGGCGCTGATGCCGAGAAAGACGAGAAGCGCCCACAGGGTGTCGCCCGCGTATTCGGAGAGGAAGGGCGGCAGCGAGGTACCATAGCGGCGCGACGCCAGCCCGAGCGCCATGAAGATCATCGCGCAGAGCAGATATACGGGCGATTCGCGCTGCGTACCTCGCAAGACGAGAGGCCTTACGGCGTCGGCTTCTTTGCCTGCGCGCGGTCCATGCGCTGCTTCCAATCTTCGAGGAAATCCACGCGCCATTTATTCACCGTCGCCGCGCCGGGCTTGTCCTTGTGCTTTAAAGCCGGGTCGGGGTTGTCGTGCCAGTAGGTGGTGCGGGTTTCGGGCTCGGGGCGGATGAAGGCCCCGCCCCAATGCTCCGTTTCCGGCGTGGAGGGGTCGCCGTGGAGCATGTAGAGCACGCTCGGTGTGTCGCCCATCTTGATGTCGGTCTTCTGCGCCATGAACAGCGCGCCCAGCGCGCCATGGCCCGCCACGTGGAGCTCGGGGAACTTTACGTTGCCCCATTCGCCTTCCTGGTTGCCGCCCATATACATGCCGCGGAAAGTAAAATCGCTCTCGATAAACCAGAGATCGGGATGGTTATTGAAGAGGTAATTCCGCGCCTTGCGATCCTGGGAGGTGTTCCAGGAGCCTATGAAATGCACCCGGATTTTCTGCTTGATCGCCGGGTTCGCGTGCACCGCCTGGGCCACATCGGTGATGGATCCCCACACAAGCAAGTAGAGCGGGCGCGGATCGTCGGCGAGGGTCCGCTCGACGAGCAGCTTCGCCCCTTCGCTGAGCGATTCGGGGACGTCGCCCGGCTGTGGATCAATCGCGCCCTGGCGCACCACGGCGCGCAGCGCATCCGGCGTCGGGTAGTCCGCCGACCAGGAGCGAAGGTTGTCGTAGTCCTTCTCGTAGGCCGCGATGGCTTCCAGGATATGCTCCGCGCGCCCTTTGTCCGGGGGCGAGCTGATCAGGCCCTCGGTGTCGAAGTGATCGGTGTAGACCAGGTAATGCACCATGGACTGGAAGTCATCGGGATCGCTGCCGCCGATGTCCGTGGAGACGAACACGCGGGGTTTGGTGGATTCGGATTCTGCAGTGGCCGAAAAACCTCCGCATACTAAAAGCGCCAGAACAATAAGAGGGGGGGGGATTTTCATCGGTATCAACCTTTCCGAAGGAACTATAGATTTTCGTAACACTTTAGCGGAATGGCGTCGAGTCGCCGACTTCTCGCTACTGCAACAAAAGTGCGCTCCCAGCCGCACGAGCACGTTGCAGGGTCGGGATCCACGTTGCAACGCTGAAATCACTTCAGACGGCTAAAATGTAACAGACGCCGAATAGCTGATGGCTACGTTTGCGCCGTGATCGGCCAGGGCGTGGGCAATGGCCGCGCCGATGCCGCGCGAGCCGCCGGTGACAAGGGCAACTTTTCCGACGAGTGAATTGGGCATGTGGGAATCCTTTCGTGCCAGTGTCTGCTGGCGGGGTCGTATGGGTCGTCGTATGGGTCTCAGTATTATACTGACCCATACGACTCATAGGACGCATCCTTCAGAACTTGTCAGAGGGCAATGCTGTACCCCAGGCTATGATATACTGTATCATCAAGTACAAAACGTTTGGAGCGCATATTCCCACCATGGCCCGTCCTCGAGAATTTGACTGTCAGCACGCCCTCGATGCGGCGCTCCGCGTCTTCTGGGAGAAGGGCTACGAGGGGGCGACACTGGACGATCTGACCACCGCGATGGGGATTAACCGTCCCAGCCTGTACGGGGCTTTCGGCAACAAAGAGCAGCTCTTCAGCAAGGTATTGGAGCGCTATGCCACTGGGCCAGCGGCGTATTTCGCCGTGGCACTCCAGGCACCCACGGCCCGGGCCTGCGCGGAGGCGATACTCCGGGGTGCCGCGGAACTCGGGACCTGTCCCCAGAATCCAGGCGGCTGCCTGGCTGTGCATGGGGCCTTGGCCACCGGTGAGGACGCGGACAGCATTCGCAAGACCCTGGTGGAATTTCGCGCCGCCGGGGAGTGCGCCATTCGCGAGCGCTTTGAGCGCGCGAAGGCTGAAGGCGAATTACCTGCGGACGCGAACCCAGCGGACCTCGCGCGATTCATCGCCACGGTGGTCCGGGGCATGGCGGTTCAGGCCAGCAGTGGGGCGAGCCGGGAAGAATTGGAAGCGGTGATTGTACTGGCGCTAAGGGCATGGCCGGATGCAGTTGACAGTTGACAGTGGACAGTGGGCGGTGTGCGACGATACCATGGATAAATCAGATAAGACCGATAGTGCAAATCCGTCGTATCCGACCTATCCGTCGAATCGCCCGGAAAATCCGCAAAACATGACACAGAGAGCGAGTCTGCCTCCATACGCTGTCAACTGGCAACTGTCAACTACCATGACGCCTTACACCTACCCAGGCGATGAGCTCGATCTCTTCGCCCATGCGACGAATTGGAAGTCCTACTGGGCTTCCAAGGTTTGTCCTTATCTTGGAGCGGATGTCCTTGAAGTGGGGGCGGGGACTGGGTCCAATACCGCTTTGTTGCGGGGCGATAGGAGCGGTCGCTGGGTGTGTCTGGAACCCGATCCGGCGCTGGCAACACGAATACCCGACTTCCTCGCCAGTGAAGTGCCTGGGCGGAGCGTCGAAGTGGTGACCGGCACCTTGGAGGACCTGCCACCCGAGGTCCAGTTCGACACCGTGCTCTATATCGACGTGCTGGAGCATATTCTGGACGACGCGGGGGAACTTGCCCGCGCGAGCGCCCGAACCCGAGTGGGCGGGCATGTCATTGTTCTCGCCCCGGCCCATCCTGGGCTCTTTTCGCCCTTCGACGAGGCCGTGGGCCACTACCGGCGCTACTCGAAGAAAAGTCTGGCAGCGATAGGGCCGCCGAACGCCCGTTCGGGCCATTTTTACTATCTGGATTCGATCGGGGTACTCGCTTCGCTCGCGAACCGGCTGGTGTTGCGTTCGCCCGTGCCCGCCCTGCGGCAGGTTCAGTTCTGGGACCGGTGGCTGGTCCCGGTGTCTCGCGTGTTGGACCCCGTGCTGGGTCATCGCGTTGGGAAATCAGTGCTGGCGATCTGGCAGGTGTAGCGCGCTGTAGGCGCTTTCGGGAAGCAAGTTGCTGAAAACAAATAAGTTCTGGCGGGAAACGGGTCCGTAAAGTGCCCCGATTGCATTGTGGCTTCGTTCAAGCGGTGTTTGACAATTTACGCCCTCGATTGCTATCCTTTCGTCTCCGTGAAGTCACCCCGAGGGCAGGACCAGCAGGTCTGGTGCCAGGGTGCAGACGCCCCGGGCGGTTCCAGTGCCGAATGGCCCCGGCCAGACGTGCGACCCCGCGTTGCGGTGCCGTTAATTCCGAAAGTGGTTTCAATTCCACAACGGCCCTCGCCCCCCCCAGCGCCACGCAAGAAGAAATTAGATATACGTTTCGCAATATGCATGATCGAAATGGCGGTATGGCCCCGGAGTCGGGGTGAGCCTCCGCCCATCGTGCTTTCCATGGAGATAGATTGAATGGCCCGAGTACTGGTTTTAGATGGTCTCAGTGAACAAGGGGTCGACGTGTTTCGGGCCCGCGGCATCGACGTGGATGTAAAGCCCCCCCAATCTCCGGCGGAGCTGGCGGCCATCATCGGCCAGTACGACGGATTGGTCGTGCGGAGCGCCACGAAGGTGAATGAGGAGGCCTTGGCCAACTCCGGCAACCTGAAGATAATCGGCCGCGCCGGTGTGGGTACGGACAACATCGACAAGGATGCCGCCACCAAGCGGGGCATCGTGGTGATGAATACGCCTGGCGGCAACACCATCTCGACCTGCGAGCACACCTTTGCCCTGCTTTTCGCGCTCTGCCGCAACGTGCCCCTGGCCAACGCCTCCATGCAGGCTGGCCGGTGGGATCGCAAGAATTTCATGGGCACCGAACTATGCGGCAAAACCCTCGGCGTGGTTGGGCTTGGTCGCATCGGTGGCGCTGTCGCCAAGCGTGCCCAGGCCTTCGATATGAAAGTCATCGCCTTTGATCCGATCATGACCCAGCTCAAGGCAGACGGCCTCGGTGTCGAGCTGGTCTCCATCGACGAATTGGTCGAGCGCTCCGATTTCATCACGCTTCACGCGCCGAAGACCGACAAGACCGACAACCTCTTCCGCACTGAGCACTTCAAGCGGATGAAGCCCAACTGCCGCATCGTCAACTGCGCGCGCGGCGGTCTGGTCAATGAAGTGGAACTGGCCCAGGCGCTGCGCGACAACGTGATCGCGGGCGCGGCCCTCGACGTATACACCACTGAGCCCCTGCCGGAGAATCCCTTCATCGGCCTGGACAACATTGTGATGACGCCCCATCTGGCCGCGTCTACGGACGAAGCCCAGCTCACCGTGGCCGTCGAAGTGGCCGAGCAGATTGCGGACTACCTGACGACCGGCGCCATCGTGAATGCGGTGAATGTGCCCAGTCTGGACAGCGAAACCCGCAAGGCGCTCATGCCCCTCCTGGGCCTCGCTGAGAATCTGGGCCGCTTCCAGGCGGCTTTCAGCGAGGGCCGGCCCTCCGCCATCGAAATCACCTACAGCGGTGAGATGGGTGCCAGCGATCTCTACCCGATCACGGCGGCCATCCTGGCGGGATACTTAAGCCCTTCCATTGAAGATGTAAACGCCATCAGCGCGCCTCACCGTCTCAAGGAGCACGGCATCGCGTGCAGCGAAAAGCGCTGCCCGGCTGGCTCCGACTACGCCTTCGAGATCGGCGTCACCGTTGTAACCGACGCCGGGTCTCATACCATCACGGGCACGCTATTTGACGGGACTGACCCGCGCATCTGCAGCATCGATGGGATGCGCGTGGACGCCAAGCCCGAAGGCCACATGGTCATCTGCATCAACAACGACGTGCCCCAGGTGATCGGTCGGGTCTGCCTGACCCTCGGCGAGGCGGGCATCAACATTGCCAATCTATCGCTGGGCCGCGAGGCCCGAGGCGCGCGAGCGCTGACGGTGCTTAATCTGGACGAGTCCGTATCGGATGCGGTGCTGGACGCGCTCCGGAGCATTTCCAATGTAATCAGCGTGCGCCTGGTGTCCCTGCCGGGTTCTGCGGCGTAACCCGCCTTCCGCCAGGTTGAAGAACAACGAGTACCGAGGAGAAGAAATGGCGACCTATAAGCACATCGTGGTGCCCGAAGGCGAAAAAATTTACATCAAAGACGGCCTGCTTCAGACGCCGGACCACCCCATCATCGGCTTCATTGAAGGCGATGGCACGGGCCCGGATATCTGGAAGGCCTCCCGTTTTCTTTTTGACGAAGCGGTGAAGCACTGCTACGGCGGCAGCCGCGAGATTGCGTGGATGGAGATCTATGCGGGCGAAAAGGCCAATCAGGTGACAGGCTCCTATTTCCCTGAAGAAACGCTCGACGCGATCCGGGAATACCAGATCGCTATCAAGGGTCCGCTCACGACCCCGGTGGGCGGTGGCTTTCGCAGCCTGAATGTGAGCCTGCGCCAGGCCCTCGACCTCTTCGCTTGCGTGCGGCCCGTTCGCCACTTCGACAGCGTGCCGAGCCCGGTCATCGCGCCGGAAAACGTGGATATGATTATCTTCCGGGAAAACACGGAGGACGTGTACTCCGGTCTGGAGCTGAAGTCAGGCTCACCCGAGGCCCAGAAACTGGCTGATTTCTGCAAGGCCGAGTTTGGCTGGCAAATTCGCCACGATTCCGGTATAGGCCTGAAGCCCATCAGCGAGTTTGGCACGAAGCGCCTGGTGCGCGCCGCCCTGCGCCACGCCGTCAAGCACGGTTCCAAGAGCGTTACGCTGGTTCACAAGGGCAACATAATGAAGTACACCGAAGGCGCTTTCCGCCGCTGGGGCTACGAAGTGGTGCGCGAAGAGTTTGCCGACGTAGCCGTGGCGTGGGATGACTGCCACGGCCAGGCCGACGGAAAAATTCTGATGAAGGATTCCATCGCGGATATCTTTCTGCAGCAAATCCTTACCCGTCCGAAAGAATTTGATGTAGTTGCCACGATGAATCTCAATGGCGACTATATCAGCGATGCTCTGGCCGCCCAGGTGGGTGGCATCGGAATCGCCCCTGGTGCGAATATTAACTACGACACCGGCGTGGCCGTCTTCGAGGCGACCCACGGCACAGCGCCCAAGTACGCCAACCTGGACAAGGTCAATCCGAGCAGCTTGGTCCTTTCCGGCGTCATGATGTTCGAGTACATGGGGTGGCAGGAAGTGGCGGATTCGCTCATTGGCGCGCTTACCCGGACCTTCCAGAACAAGACCGTGACCTATGATTTTGCCCGCCTGATGGAAGGAGCCACGCTGCTCAAGTGCAGCGAGTTCGCCAAGGCTGTCGCGGATAATATGAAGTCCAACTAAGCATTCGTTGCAAGCGCCAGACGGGCGTCTGGCGCTTGCGCTACCTGATAGTGCCACCGGCGGTGTATCATGGGCTCCTAACATACACTCTTGCCAAGAGTCGAGCGGTAGTTGGCGATTCGAAAGAAAGGCTGGCGGATTTTGAATTCATTCGACCCGGACTCGGAACAGGGCAAAGCGCGCCTGGTGCAATTGCACCGCTACGCGCAGGTGGGCAAGTGCGTCAACGGGGTGACCCACGATATCAACAACCTTCTCGGCGCGGCCATGGCCTATGCCGAGCTGGCCTCCTTCGACGAACGGATCAGCCCCGACACCAACCGCATGCTCGGCCAGATTGTCGATGGCATCACGAAGTGCAGCCAGCTCATCTCCTCCCTCACCTCCATCGCCCGGCGCGACCGCATGGACATCAATCTGGTGTCTCCAGACCGGCTGATGGACGACGTGTTGACGCTTCGCGACTACGAACTGAAGATGAAGCAGATCGCGTTCGAAAAATTCTATGATCCGGAGCTTGCGGCCATGCCGCTGGATCTGGCCCGGGTCAAGGTAGCGCTCATCTACCTGCTCATGAATGCGCAGGACGCCGTCTCCGAAAAGCCGGATCGGCGCGTCCGCATCTCGGTGCTCGCCACGGAAGACGGGGTGGAATTCCAGATCTGGGATTCCGGCGGAGGGCTGGCCCCGGAGCATATGGAATCGGCCTTTCTCCCCATGACGAGCTACTGGCCCGATGGAGATCATGTAGGCCTCGGGCTCTATGCGGCCCGTCAGGTGGCCGAAATGCACGAAGGCAGCCTGACCTTTTCTCCGGAGAAGGGCTTCTGCATGGCGCTCAAGCGGGACAACGGCCTGATCAGAAAGATGTAGGCCTACCTGCCTGCACCGCTTCCGGAGCTTACTCCAGAACGTAGGTAACCCGCACCTCGGCGGTGCACGCGATCTGGGCCACGGTGGGAAAGGTCGCTTCGGTGTCGGGCGGGGCGTTCCATGTGATTGTCCCCACGTCCACAAGATCGACCGCGCGGACCGTCACATTCATGGCCGCCGCCGCGCCTACCGCCGCGGGATAGGCATCTTTCGTCGCTTCCTGAACCGCATCCTGCGTGACGGCGGCCTTTTCCGTCGTGATGAAGTGGGGGCCCGTCAATTCGCTGCCGAGCCCGGCGGTGATTTCCCTCATTTGCTCGCAGAGTTCGCCGAACTTGACCATGGCGTTTTCCCCCATGGCGTAAGCCGTCATCGAGAAGCGGATCTCCGTAGATACCCGCACTGAATTATCCACGCTAGAGATAATAGCGGGGGTGCTGGTCTCGAGCAGGGAGGGGTGAAGTTCCTTCAGCGTGACCACCTCGCGCACGGCCGCGTCCACCGTGGTGGAGTCTTCCAGTGCGAGCGTCAGCGTGTCCCGCGTAATGGTGTGGTGAATCCAGAATACTACGTGGGTCGGTGCCGTGTACACGGTCGCCTTGCCGGAGGTGGTCACGAAAGAGCGCTCCACCTCCTGGGCACTTGCGGTTGCGCACAGCAGCAGGGCCATTAGGGCGACTGCGTGAAGTGTCGCCAAGGCAGGTTTGATGTAAGGCATCCTCGTTATTGTCCTTCCAGCGTCATGGGCGTGATTCCAGGGAGCCGCCACACGCGTTTTACTCGATTAAGCTACGACTGGTTCGGTCGACGGCCAGAATATCACGCCTCTGGTCCCGATTCACACGAGGCGGATGTATGGCGGGAATGTGTCTCCCTGGGCTGGTTAGATATACGCCCTGCGTCCCCCGGACGTTGACGTGACGCCGCAGCCGCCGGGGGCAGTTTCAATTCCGGTTTCCAGTCTCCCAGGGAGAGCTCGCGCGCCGCGAAGGCGAAGATCACAACCGTCTTGCCCGCGAGTCGATCGTCGCCCCGCTGGAGAGCCTGATTGAGGCGCAACCGGGTGGCGTGGGCACCATCCCCGTTCTGGGTGATTGTGTCCAGGGGCTGTTGCAGCAGGAGGCTCAGCCAAGCGGCCAACCCACCGTGAGCGCCCCAGCCCATGCCTTCGAGCTCGAAGATGTTGGCAAAACTATCCCCCAGCAGCAGCAGCTTGCCCGATGGATCGGGTGCCCAGGGCTTGCCATCGGGGCCCTCAACGGCCTGATGTTGAATCGTTTCGTTCATGCCAAAGCGCACCGCATCCTCCGGCGCCAGCATCACCGCGAGATCACCCCCGTGTTCAATGTTTTGGGGTGTCCCCGCCCGATAAGCCACTTCGCCTTGAGGGAGTCCCGGGACGTGCTCGCGCAGGAACGCCTGAAGGGATTCCGCCGCAGCCTGCATGCCCCCCGGGGTCCAATGGCTGTCGCGGGCGAGATACACCGGGCCACTCGCTTTCGCGTGGATCAGGGCATCGCTCACGTCACAGGCCAGTACGCCCCGCGCGTCCATGGCGGCGATAAATGCCTCGTGAGAAGCGCTCTGGATGGCCCTGTCGGCGGGCGCGCTGGCGGACAATTGCTCAGGATGAATGCTCGCCTTTACCGGCAGCGGCACCACGACGAGCTGGATGCCGCGCTCGGCAAGTTGATCATGAAATGCGGCCAGGGCCTCCACGGGGTCACTCCGTTGCGGCAGGTCAGTGCGCATGAATCCGGGCCCAGTCAGATGGGCCACGGCGGGACCGTAGAAAAGCCAGCCATCTCGGCCCCGGAGCACGTCGGCATTCTGCGCACCGAGGTATCCGGTAAGGTAGCGGTTCATGGGAGGCAAAAGGGTCTTGCGAAGGGGAGAGCTGCGCTCGAGATCTGAGGCGAGGCGTTCCATGTTGCCCAGCAGGGCTCGGTTCAGCGTGAAGAAGGCGTTGTAGGCACCTTCGCGGGTTACGGTATCCGAAATATCGGCAACGGACGGCGCGAGATGCAGCGCATCGTCGACAAGGAGAACGCTGCCGGACTGGAAACGTTCCAGTGTGAAAACGCCGAAGATGAGCGCGATCAGGAGCACGGTCAGGAAAAGCGGTACGCCACGGCTGAAGGTGGTGTGGCCGATCTCTGATTCGGCTTGCTGTTCTCGGTCGATGGCTTTCATGAGGGGGCCTTATGGATCTTGTGGGTCTTGTGGGTCTTGTGGGTCTTCAGTTTTCATACTGACCCATAAGGCCCATTCTTCAAGCAAAGCTCTCTGGACGATCAAAAGATAAAGTAAATAAACGGATTATAACTCTGGGTCATCAACAGCGCGATGGACACCAGCAACAATACCGCACACCACACCGTCTTGGGCCAGGTGAGGTGGCGGGTGAAGTCCCAGGTCTGGGGGGCGGCCCAGGTGATGCCAGCGGCCAGGGCCATGCTCACCAGGTAATAGGGCTGATAAAGTATGCCGGACAGAAGCGCCGCGCCGGGCTGCACAGTGCCCAGTCCCGTTAGACTGGCGAGGAATGCCAATGCGTCCGGTAAGGTGGCCGCACGAAAGAAAACCCAGGCGAGGGAGGCAATGGCAAAGGTGATGGCCATGCTCGCGCCTGCGGGAAGGCGCCTCAGGGGATTCCGGTTGCCCAGGGCGCGTTCGGCCGTCAGCATGCCGCCGTGGATGCCGCCCCAGACCACAAAGTTCCACGACGCGCCGTGCCACAGGCCGCCGATAAGCATGACGAGCATGAGATTGGCGTAGGTGCGGGCGGTGCCGAGGCGGTTGCCGCCGAGGACGATGTACACGTAGTCACGGAGAAACGTGGACAGGGAGATGTGCCAGCGCCTCCAGAACTCTGTGATGGAGCGGGCGCGATAGGGCGAATCGAAATTCTTAGGGAAGACAAAGCCCAGCATGAGCCCCAGGCCGATGGCCATGTCGGAATAAGCGCTGAAGTCGAAATAGATCTGAAAAGAATAGGCCGCGAGTCCGTACCACGCTTCCACTACGCCCCGGCTCCCGGCGTCGAAGACTTGATCGGCGATGTTGCCGCAGGGATTGGCCAGGATGACTTTCTTGGCCAGCCCCAGCGCAAAGAAGGCGGTGCCCCGGCCGAACTTCTCGAGCGTATGGGTGCGGGTTTCCAATTGGAGGGCCACCTCGCGGAAGCGCACGATGGGCCCCGCGACGAGTTGGGGATACATGGAAACGTAACACGCGAAGGTGATGAAGTTGCGCACCGGCTTGGCTTCGCCGCGATACACGTCGATGGCGTAGCTCATGGACTGAAAGGTGTAGAAGCTGATGCCCAGCGGCAGGGTGATGCGGAGGAGCGTATCCCATTGGGCGCTTTCCCAGCCCATTCCCGCCAACAATTGATTGTAGCTGTCCACGCCGAAATTGAAGTACTTGAAGAATCCGAGCAAGGAGAGATTGCTTGTTACGGAGACCAGCAGCGCCACCAACTGCCGGCGGGTTCGCGGTCCGCCCGGTTCGATGGGGTCTCGCCCAACTACGAGACCGCAGGAGTAGTCGATGATCGTCGAGATCAACATGAGGAATACGAAGGACGGATTGGCCCAGCCGTAGAAGATGTAGCTCATGACGGTCAGGAAGAAATGACGCGTCCACCTCGGCAGCCCGTAGTAAAGCAGCAGCGCGGCGGGGAGGAAGTAGAAAAGGAAGAGGTGAGAGCTGAATACCATGGGGGCGCTAGATCACCGGTTTGCCCAGCGCTGCAGGACGGGCGTGGCCCGCGGCACAATCGAATACTGAATCTTCCATGGCGTAAACTCTCTTGCACTGTTGATTCGCCGCGCCGTTCATCGGTCGAAGCCGCCCCGCTCGGGAGCATACTGGATCGCGGTAACGGGTCGCAATGGGCAAACCGGTCGAACGTAGAAATCGGGCCGACGTGCGATTCAAAGTTGACGCATCCACCGGCAATGCCGTAACCTCCACACGCCTGCTGGCGGACCCATCCCGAAGCCCGGCAACAATCCCCATACCACGGAAGAGGGCTGGAAAAGAGACGATGGCAAACTATCTTGTTACCGGGGGGGCAGGCTTTATCGGCTCCAATATTGTGGGCGCGTTGGTTGCCCGGGGCGACGCCATCCGCGTAGTCGACAATCTCTCCACCGGCCGACGTGAAAACATGGCGGCCTGGGCGGAGCAAGTTGATTTTATCGAGGGGGATCTTCGCGAGGCGGAAGTCTGCCAGGCCGCAGTGCGCGACATGGACTATGTACTCCACCAGGCGGCAGTCCCTTCGGTGCCCCGGTCGGTGGTCAATCCGCTTATGTGCCATGAGGCCAATGTCACCGCCACGGTAAATCTGCTGGTGGCCGCGCGCGACGCGCGCGTAAAGCGATTCATTCTCGCGGGATCCAGCTCGGCCTATGGGAATCAGCCCGTCGCGGTGAAAACGGAGGACCTTGCGCTCCGGCCCCTGTCGCCCTATGCCGCCGCCAAGGTCGCCTGCGAGCACTATCTTCAGGCCTTTGCCACCTGCTATGGCATGGAGACCCTGACCCTTCGCTATTTCAATGTCTTCGGCCCTTGTCAGGATCCCGATTCGCCCTATAGCGCCGTCATCCCCAATTTTATTCGGGCGCTGCACCGCGGCGAGGCCCCAGTGATTCACGGGGTCGGATCCCAGGCCCGAGACTTTACCTACGTGGAAAACAACGTCCAGGCCAACCTCCTTGCCGCTGCCGCCGCGATACCCGCTCTCGGCGAGATTTACAATATCGCTTGCGGCGCTCCGGTCACGGTGCTGGCGCTGTACGAAGCCGTTCGACAGCAGATGGGGGTGGAGATAGCCCCGGTGTTTGAAGCGGCGCGGGTGGGTGATGTCCACACGTCGGTGGCGAGTATTGAACGCGCACAAAATGCCCTGGGTTACCACGTCTCAGTTCCCTTCGCGGAAGGGCTCGCGCGAACCGTGGCGTGGTATAGCGAGCGCCTCGACGGGGCCTGAAAAAGCAGTCCATCTAAGGGGTTGGATTCAGCGGGGCAAGGCGTCCAGGCGGGACAGGGCGATGGAGCCGCCAAAGCACGCCGTCACATCGGTGCCCGGATCGCAGGCGCGCTCGTGGTAACGGTGACCATCGTAGAAGTAGGCGCCGTCCCGCAAGGTGTACGCTACGGGCAACGGCTTGGGGCAGGGCACGCACTCCACCACGGGCGGCATGGGGCATTCACCGGGCTCATGGTGGGGGAGATTGATGTTCCATAGCTCGCCGCCGTTGAGCGTTTCCCCCAGGACTTGCTGCAGCACGGCAGCGGTCCAGCGGGCGGCACGGGGCCAATCCAGCGCGATTCCTGGGCGCAGGTAGTGGGAGACGGCCACGGCGGAGGCACCGAGGAGTGCGGCTTCCCGCGCGGCGCCCACGGTGCCGGAAAGAAGAAGGTCATGCCCCATGTTTCCACCCTGATTGATCCCGGAAACGACGATGGCGCAGTCCGGGGCCAGGCAGGTGAGGGCAATGCGCGCGCAATCAGCGGGCGAGCCGCCAATGGCCCAGCGCCGGGGGCCGCGGGCGTCGACGGAAATGGGCGAGGACATAGTGACCTGCTGGCTTCCGCCGGAGTAACACCGGTCCGGCGCGACGATGTAAAGTCTGTCGCCGAAACGGGACTCCAGCGCGGCGGCGAGGGATTGAAGACCGGGGGCGTCGAAGCCATCGTCGTTGGTGAGGATTAGGGATGGGGGGAAGGACATGAACGGACTCAGGGGGTCGGTGTCTTTGGGTTTATGCCTTCGGACTCAGCCGAAAATTCTGCAATAGCAGTGCCTGCAGTTTGCCGAGGTCGTCCGCGTTAAGTAAATCCACCCCCGCGTCGTTCAAGGTCTGCCAGATCGACTCGCTCTGGGGGATTGCCCAGAATCGCAAGCGGATGCCATTCTCGTGGGCGTTCTTCACGATCGTCGCCAGTTTATCGGCTTGCGCCTGCGGCATGGTGCCCTGACCCATCCATTTGAAATGCTTGAGCCAGTTATCGCTGATGAGGGGCATCTGGTGGGGATTGAGTGGGCCCTCCAGATCCGAAAGGCGTCCGTCGATACCCGCGCGGCGTGGGATCGTTTTCAGGATCGCATCGACCGGGCGGTCGCCGGAAATGATAATCGTCACCGCCCCGTGTTCCGTCGCCCTATCGGTGAAGTGGGTCAGCATGGCGTCGTAGGCCGCGAGTTGTTGGTCCAGGGCGGCATAGGCTGCTGCGCCGTCGGCTTTGATGTCGATCAGCAGGGTAAACGGGGCCGCCTGGGGATAGATGGCGCCCTGGGCCTGGAAGCGCTCCCAAAGCGGCTTCAGGTAGAGTGCGTCCAGCGTGCGTTCGGGCGTGCACTTGTCGCGGTCATGCGCGATCAGCAACTGGCCGTCCACCAAAAAAATATCGGCTTCCACAGAGCAGAAGCCCCGATCCAGCGCATCGAGCAGGGGACGTTCCCGGAGGTAGTCGTTGTGGGAGTGGGCATTGGGGAGCAGGGTCGTCCCCGCTGCCGCAGGCACTTCTTCCCCATAGGCCCAACGAATGATCAGGAGGCAGCCGAGGATGAAAACGGCAATGAACACAAGGTAGGCGAAGGTGGCACGAAATACGCGCCTGCCTCCGGTGACGTTTTCTTCGCTCGACATGGCGGGAACTCCTTGGGAAGTCTGGAGTCTGGAGTCTGGAGTCGAGACTCCAACCTTCTTCCTCCAGACTCCAGACTACCTAACTATTTCTTTTTGCCCTTTGCGGCGATCTTCGCGACCTTCGGGGCATCAAAGTGCTCGAAGTTGGGCAGGTCGCCGACCAGCGGGGCGACGTAGGCGCGGAAGGCGTCGGTCACGTGGTTACCGGCCTTGTTAATATAGTTCGCGGGCATCTCTCGGCTCTTGCGGGCTACGGTACTCAGGGGTGTGAGGAAGTACTCGATGGCGTAGTTGCCGGTGCGGCGCATGGCCACGGAGCCGCTCTGGTTGTGCCAGATGGCGTACTGGGCCGCTTTTTCGCCCACCTCGCGGGCCTCGCGCGCGTCACTCTCGCTGACGCAGCCGACAAAGCTGCGCTGGATGTAGCCGAGCGTATCGGCGCGCACGCGGGAGATGCCGGTGCCGTCCTTCACCCAGGAGCTGAGCAGGTCGCCCAGCGCGCCGGTGCCGGAAAGCTGAACATTGCCGTGGGCATCCTTCTCGCCGCCGGTGAACTGTTCGGCGATGGCCTTGCCCTTGGCATCCACGACGCCTTCGGAAACCGCCACGATGCAGCGGCCGTGCTTCTCGTAGACCTTCTTGATGTCGTCCACGAACTGCTTCTTGCTCAGCGGGCGTTCGGGGAGGTAGATGAGGTGGGGGCCGTCATCATTGTATTTCTGGGCCATGCAGGCGGCCGCGGTGAGGAAGCCCGCGTGGCGGCCCATGACGACGCCGATGTAGACGCCGGGCAGGGCGCGGTTGTCGAGATTGGCGCCGGCGAAGGCCTGGGCCACGTAGCGCCCCGCGGAACCGAAGCCGGGGCAGTGATCGGTGACGAGAAGATCGTTGTCAATCGTCTTGGGTACGTGGATGACCTGCATGTCGTAGCCCGCCTTCTGCGACTCTTCGCTGACGATACGGCAGGTGTCGGCGCTGTCGTTGCCGCCGCAGTACATGAACCAGCGGATGTCGTGGAGCTTGCAGGTCTCGAAGATGCGCTGACAATAGGCCGCGTCGGGCTTGTCGCGGGTGGAGAGCAGACCGGAGGAGGGGGTCTTGCCCACGGCTTCGAGGTTGGCGGTGGTGGCTTCGGTCAGGTCGATGAAGTTCTCGTTGACGATGCCGTTCACGCCGTGAAGCGCGCCGTAAACATGGGTTACGCGGGGCGATTTCCGGGCTTCGAGCACGGCACCGACGACGCTTTGGTTGATAACCGCGGTGGGACCGCCGCCCTGAG
Source organism: Candidatus Hydrogenedentales bacterium (assembly GCA_044344195.1). GTDB lineage: Bacteria > Hydrogenedentota > Hydrogenedentia > Hydrogenedentales > JAEUWI01 > JAEUWI01. The sequence goes on along the minus strand of JBIJDL010000009.1, from coordinate 8,163 downwards.
CAACGAGGGCCTTTCCTTCAAACAGAGACATGGCATGGGCTCCCTTATGTGGGTAAATGAGGTCTTTCAGGCGGATTCGCGAAAAAAGAATCCGAGGGAGGGTATTGTCTCACGCTACTCTGGATCGATGCAATTCAATGAACAATGGACAGTAGACAATGGACAACGGCGCGCTGTTCTGTTTATGAGTACTTTCACTCGAAAATTCAGGCCAGTTCTAACCTTCAGACTGTTTTCTCGGTGGGCGCAGTGTCTGTTCTCGTTGTCAATTGTCCATTGTCCATTGTCAATTGCTTCGGCGTCTGAAGCTCAAAGGCCTCGTCAACCAGACTGAACACGCGGGAGACGCTGCGGCGGCAGGTCTGGAGGGCCTTGCGCTGGGGCGCGTTCAATTCACCCAGTTCTTCGTTCAGAAGCAGATCGGTGTAGCCCAGGATAGCGGAGAGGGGCGAGCGGAGCCGCTGGGAAATCGTGCTGAAAAACTCGTTGCGAAGGGTGTCCACCTGTTGCAGTTCCCGGTTGATTTTCGCAAGCTGGATGTTCGCGTTGCGGGTCGCTTCCTGGAGGTGCTTCTGTTCGGTAATGTCGTGGAGCAGGGCCACGAAGAAGCGCCGGCCTTCGCGCATGTAGGAGCGCACTGAAATGGTCACATTAAGCTCGTCGCCTTCGGGCAATACGGCGATGATCTCGCCCTGGTATTCGCCCTGGGCCTTCAGTGTGGCGAGCTTGCCGGGCAGGGTGCCGTCGTCGAAAAAGAACTGGCGGAAGCGGGTGCCCAGGAGGGATTCCCGGGGGCACTGGAGAAAAGCGCAAGCGCTTTCGTTGGCCTCGGAAATGAACTCATTGTCGTCGTAGACCACGATGGGGCCGTCGGCGGCATCGATAATGGTGCGCAACGTGGCCTTGGAGGAGGCGAGTTCCTGCGCGCGCACCTGGAGGCCGAGTTCGATGGTGTAGAGGAGGTCGGCCAGGGAGCGGATGAGCTCGTAGCACATGACGAGGCCGAAGTAGGTGACACAGAGGGGCAACAGGGCGGGCGCATGGCCCCAGATCATCCAGCGCATGGAAACCGCGGCGGTGAAAGCCAACACACACAGGAGCATGACGGCATAGGTCCGGCGAAAACGGGGCGCGTAGAGCACCTGAGCCAGGAGGAGAAAGAAATAAAGAATGCAGAAGGGACTCTTCTCGGCACCGGTGAGGGTGACCAACAGCGTCGTCTGGGCCACATGAATCATGAGATTGATGTGGCCGAGATAACGGGCCTGCTGGCCACGGAAGTGAATAGCGTGGACCAGGGCGTTGTGGGCGAGAAAGGAGGTGCAGAGCAATCCCAGCGGGATGGGGCCAAAGGGGGCAATTCCCTTGTAGCTCAGGATGCCATAGAGCAGGACCAGAAGATAGCGCACCGCCGCCAACACGGATTCAACACTCGCTACCTGGGCCAGACGGTTGCCGAGGCCATCGGGAAGCCGTTGAGCTTCAGTATGTTGGAACGCTGAATGGATGGCGGGGATCCTCTCCGGGTCCGGGGGCGACGCTCGGTTCGGGCGCAGCCCCCATGGTCGGAAATATACCATATTGGTGGCGCAAATGGGAATCGCGGGAAGGTGATCAGGCCCCTTTGGGCGACGGGGAAGCCTGCTCTTCCGTGAGCTCACCGAGGATGTCTTCACCGTGGAGATTCAGGCGCTGGGGGCCTATCCCGTTGATCTGGGCCAGCGCGTCGAGGGAGTTGGGGTTGTCCCGCGCAATGCTCCACATGGTCTCGCGGGAGATGATGACATCGGATTCCACGCCCCGGGCCACAGCACGCTCCTTGCGCCACTGGGAAAGGCGCTCATAGCGATCGAGGACCCCGGGATCCTGGCGGGGCTTTCGGGCCGGACGTTGTGGCGGCGGATCTTTCTTTGCGTTGCGAATGACGCGGAGCAACTGGGCTCCGTAGCGCTCCAGGTTACGGGGGCCGATCCCGCGAATGGTGGCCAGGGCCTGGTCCGTCTTGGGGCATTCCTTGGCCATACTGACCAGAGCCTCGTTGTTGATAACCTTGAAGGCGGGCTGGTTGCGGCGTTTCGCCTCGTCGTCCCGGAAAAAATAGAGGGATCGCAACACGGCCAACTGTTCGGGGGAGAGATCGCGCGCGCCGCGGATGGCCCAAAAGCCATCGGGATCGAAGCTCTGACCGGGCAGGCGTGCTTCAGCCTGGTGGGCAAAGATCTCCCGGGCCTCATCCATGCACCCGGCCTCTTCCAGCAGCGCGGAAAGATCGTCGCGCAGCCGAAGGAGATAGTGGGTATCGGTCTGGGCGTAGGCCAGCAGATCGGGCGAGAGAGGCCGGGCGGCCCAATTGGCTTTCTGATATTTCTTGCTGACCTCTACGCCGTAGAACTCGCGGAGGAACCAGGCGAGGCCCATGTTCTTGAAGCCCAGGATGCGGGCGGCCCACATGGTATCGAAAAGATTGCGGATGACCCAATCGTGGTCCCGCTTGAGCAGCATCAGATCGTATTCGGAGGCGTGGAAAATCTTCTCCACGTTGGCATCGGCGAGAAGGTCGCCGAGCGCCGCGAGATCGATCCCCGCGAGGGGATCGACGATATAATCCGCTGACGCGGTAGAGAATTGGAGGAGGCAGACTTGCTCTCGGTAGGCGAAAAGGCTGTTGGCCTCCAGATCGATGGCGACGGCGGGCGCGTGATGAAATAGTGCAACGCAACGGTCCCAGCCCGCCTGAGTGTCGATATATTCACAAGGTGCTAGCGTCACGGCAAATCCTAAGGCGCGAGATGCCCCACGCCTCTTTCTATTCGATTATTATACGGCAGACCGCATCGTAATGCATAGAGAGGATTTTCCAATTTGACGGACGCGGGAAAGCGCCCCCATCTCCGTTTTCTCCCGGCACCGGAGAGAGGCCCGCTCAATTCAAGTGGGTCGTGGCAAAAGCCACCGCATTCTGGAACAGTCTCAGGCCCGCGCCTTCTTCAGGCAGGCTCTCGCGGGTCCAGCGGGGGTGGTTGGTGCGGTGAAGGAAAGCCTCCGGGTGGGGCATAAGGCCGAAGATACGCCCGGTGGGATCGCAGATGCCCGCGATGTCGTTCGTTGAACCGTTCGGGTTGGCCGGGAAGGCACCCGCGGCGGGGGAACCGTCCTTCAAGGCATAGCGCACCACCACCTGGCCCGCATCGCGCAGGCGCTGGAGCGTGGCGTCGTCACGCGGAATGAACTTGCCCTCGCCGTGGCGCACGGGGACCTCGAGGGTGTCGATATCTTTCAGCCACACGCACTTCGAGGCGGCATCGACCTTCAGGTTCACCCAGCGGTTGTCGTAGCGGCTGGAATTGTTGTGGGTCAGGGTTACTTCCTGAGCGAAGTCGCCCTCGAAGAGCGGGAGGAGACCCATCTTCACCATGACCTGGAATCCGTTGCAGATGCCGATGGCCAGCTTGCCCGCCGCCACAAATTCCTTCAACGGCCCGCCCAGGCGGTAGCGCAGGCGGTTGGCCAGAATCCGGCCCGAGGCCACGTCGTCCCCAAAGGAAAAGCCGCCGGGGATCGCGAGGATTTGGTAGTGCTCCAGGCGCGCGGGGTCCTCGGCGAGGTCGTTCAGGTGGACGCGGTCCGCCTTCGCGCCCGCCATTTCAAAGGCGCGCGCGGTCTCGTGATCGCAGTTGATGCCGAAGCCGGTGAGGATAAGTGCGTTTACGGGCATGGGTGTCTCCAGGGGACAATGCGCGACTTTATTTATGGGGCTTATGGGTCTTATGAACTGCCGAAGGCGAACTTCATAAGACCCATTATTGGGTGATCAGTATCTGAGCGGCGCTTGCCAGGCATCTTTCAACTCAGCCAGCGAAGCGTCTACCGCGCCCTTCACCACCAGGCGCGGGGCTTGAGTCACATCGCCAATCTTGTAGCAGCCGGTCGCGTTCATCAACGATTCAAAAGCCGCCGAATGCTCCGGGTTCACCGTCGCCACGAAGCGACTCTGGGTCTCGCTGAACAGCGTGACTATCGCGTTTTCCACGCCCAGCGGCGCGAGGTCGAGGTTCATGCCGAAGCCGCCGGCGAAGGCGGATTCCGCGAGGGCCGCACCGAGGCCACCATCGGAGCAATCGTGACACGAGGCCACGAGGCCAGTGTTGATGGCCGCGTGCAGCGCCTCATAGCGCGCGCGGGCTTGTACCGGATCCACGACGGGGACCTTGTCGCCCAACTGGCCCGACAGCGCGAGATATTCGCTGCCACCGAGTTCGTCGCGCGTCTCGCCGAGGACGTAGACCGTGTCGCCCGGACGCTTCACGTCCATGGACACCACGCGGGTGGCGTCGTCGAGAATCGCAGCGGCGGTGAACAACACCGTCGGCGGGATGGAGATCTTTGTATCGCCAATCTTGTAGTCGTTCTTCATGCTGTCTTTGCCGCTGATGAGGGGGATGTCATAGGCGACACACACCTCTTTCAGGGCTTCGCAGCAGCGCACGAGCTGGGCCATCTTGTGGGCGCCGTCGGGCGTTTTCTCGCTCTGCACCGGGTCGGGCCAGCAGAAGTTGTCGAGGCCCGCAATGGTGCCCATCTTCGCGCCCGTAGCCACGAGGTTGCGCACGGCTTCGTCGATGGCGCAGGCCATCATGTGGTAGGCGTCGAGGTCCGCGTACTTCGGCGTGATACCGCAGGCGACCGCGATGCCCTTGGGGGAATTGGGATCGGGACGGAGCACCGCCGCGTTGCCGGGGCCATCGTTCTCCGCGCCCTGGAAGGGTTTTAATACGCTGGCACCCTGCACTTCGTGGTCGTACATCCGGACGAAGCTTTCCTTGCTCGCCACGTTGTGGGCAGCAAGGACCGACTTCAGATCTTCGGTCAGGTCGGCCTTGCGATCAAGAACCGGTGCGGTGAGGGTCACGGCTTCAAGCTTCGCGGGCAGGCACATCTTCGGCACGCCGTCGTGGAGGAACTCCATGGTGAGCGAGCCGATGAGTTTGCCGCCGTAGAAGGCTTCGAGCAGGCCGGAGTCGTTAAACTCGCCGATGTCGGAGACTTCCACCTCGCGACGCTTCGCCAGATCGAGCAGGGCCGCCATTTTCTCGGGCGCGACGGAGAGGGTCATGCGCTCCTGGGCCTCGGAGAGGAAAATCTCCCAGGGGGCCAGGCCCGCGTATTTCAACGGACACTTGTCGAGGTGCACCGCTGCGCCGCCCGGTTTGCCCGCCATCTCACCGATGCTGGAAGACAGGCCCCCCGCGCCGTTGTCGGTTACGCAGGTGTAGAGGCCGAGGTCACGGGCTTCCATGAGGAAATCCGCGAGTTTCTTCTGGGTGATGGGGTCGCCGATCTGCACCGCCGTGGCGGGGGATCCTTCGTGCAACTCCTCCGAGGAGAAGGTCGCGCCGTGGATGCCGTCCTTGCCGATGCGCCCGCCCGCCATGACGATGCGGTCGCCGGGACGCGCGGCCTTTTCTTCGCTGGGCTGACCGTTCACGGTGACGGGGATGAGCCCGCCCGTGCCGCAGAAGACCAGGGGCTTGCCGAGGAAGCGCTCGTGAAACACGATGGCGCCGTTGACCGTGGGGATGCCGCTTTCGTTGCCGCCGTCCTTCACGCCGCGATGCACGCCGCGCAACACGCGACGGGGATGGAGCAGGCGCTCGGGAATCTCGCCATCGAAATCGGGGGAAGCGAAGCAGAACACGTCCGTGTTCAAGATGCAGCGGCAGCCCTGGCCCGCGCCGAGGATGTCCCGGTTCACGCCTACGATGCCCGTCATCGCGCCGCCGTAGGGATCGAGCGCGGAAGGGCTGTTGTGGGTCTCGGCCTTCAGCGCGAAGTGATAGTCATCGGTGAATTTGATGATACCCGCGTTGTCGTGGAAGACGCTGACGAGCCAGTCCACTTTTTCACCGACAATGTCGGTCGTGGCCTTCACATAATTGCGGAAGAGTCCGTTGATGCGGCGCGTCTCGCCGGTGGCGTCGGTATAGTCCACATCCGCCGCGAAAATCTTGTGTTTGCAGTGCTCCGACCAGGTCTGGGCAATGATCTCCAGTTCGATATCGGTGGGGCGCTCGGGAAGGCCCGCGGCTGCACGGGCACTGCGCGTTTTCTCGTCGCGATAGTAGGCCTGGATGGCCTGCATCTCACGCAGTTCCAGCGCCAGCATCATGTCGCGGCTCAGGGCCACGAGGGCTTCATTGCTGACTTCAAGATCGATCTCGTGAACCTCGGGATCGCTCAGATCCGTCACCAGGGGCAGATCGAGGAGAGGCGCGTTGTTCAGCGCGGCCATCTCCGCCGGGGACTTCATCACCCAGCGCTCGATGAGGTCATTCGCCAGCACGCGCTTCGTGGCGCGGAGGCAGTCGTCCTTCGAGATGCCCTTGAACACATACTGCTTAGACTTAAAGACCGCCGACCCTTCGGGCAGGTGACGGCCTATCGTGTCCTGGATGCCTTCCAGCGCGCTCTTGCCCACGTTGTCCGTGACGCCGGGACGGAAGCCCACTTCGACGACGAAGTCGAAGTCGGCCGCGAGCGATTGATCGATTGCGGAGATTTCGATGATGGGATCGGTGAACAGCTCTGCGCGGACCTTTTCCAGCTCGGCGGAAGTCAGCTCAGCGTGGATGGTGTAGACCTGAATGACGCGAACGTCGCCCGCCTCAATGTGGAGGTCTTCTTTCAGATTGTGGCGCACGGCCCCGCCCGCGGGATCGGGACGGCCCGGCTGCATGGCAACTTCGATGCGGTTAGCCATGGTTCAGCGTGCCCTTGTAGTGCACCAGGGGCTCGCCCGCAATGATCTCGCCCACGCGGTAGGCCTCGGTGCCCGTGAGGCTCACGGTTTCCATGGCCTTGTCGGCCTGGCCGCGCGGCACCACGAAGAGGAAGCCCAGGCCCATGTTGAAGGTGCGGAGCATTTCCGATTCGGCCACGTTGCCGGTCTGCTGGAGGTAGGTGAAGAGCGGGGGAACTTTCCAGCTCTGGAGGTCGATTTCACCCGCGTGACCGGCGGGGAGGATGCGCGGGAAGTTGTCCGTGATGCCGCCGCCGGTGATGTGGGCCATGCCCTTCACATCGACGACTTTCATGACGATCTGCATGAGCTTTGCGTAGGCCAGGTGCGGCTCCATGAGCGCCTCGGCCACGGTCTTGCCCAGACCGGGGATGGGCTGGTGAATTTCCAGGCCCGCCACCTCAAACACGATCTTGCGCGCCAGGCTGTAGCCGTTGGTGTGGAGGCCGGAAGAGGGGATGCCGATGATGACGTCGCCTTCGTTGATCTTGGAGCCGTCCACGATCTTTTTGCGGTCCACGATGCCCACGATGGTACCGGCCAGGTCATATTCACCTTCCTGGTACATGTCCGGCATTTCCGCCGTCTCGCCGCCGATGAGGGCGCAGCCGGCATAGCGGCAGCCGTTCGTCAGGCCCTTCACCACGTCCACCACCACCTCGGGGATCATCTTGCCCACGGCCAAGTAGTCCAGGAAGAACATGGGCCGCGCGCCCTGCACCAGGATGTCGTTCACGCAATGGGAGACGATGTCGATGCCCACCGTGTCGTGCTTGCCCGACATGAAGGCCAGCTTCAGCTTCGTGCCCACGCCGTCCACGCTCGAAACCAGCACCGGCTCCTCGATGCCCTTCAGGTCCAGGCTGTACATCGCGCCGAAGCTGCCGATGTCCTGCAGCACGCTGTCGTTGAAGGTGCGCTGCACGAGGCCCTTGATGGTCTTCATGGCAACATTCGCGGCGTCGATATCGACACCCGCGTCGCGGTAGCTCAACCCGGGAGTGGGTTCGGTCATGGGGGAGATCCTCGGTTGGTTGGGCGGCGCGCGGATACGGGGATGCGCAACCGTGAACGGGGGATAGAATACGCCGGGGAGGTGATATAAGTCCAATGAAATGATATGATGGAAGTCATAAGTACAGATTATCTATGTTTAATCCGGATTGTTGACCACGGATGGCACGGATAACACGGATGAATAATCACTGGGTGGCTTTGGAAATGAGTTGAACCGCAAATTTACGCAAACGGACGCAAATTATACTATCCGCTTTGGCCGAGCCCCTCGGTGAACGATCTATTTGCGTAAATTTGCGAGAATTTGCGGTTCAGAATGTTTGAATCCGCAAGAGAAGGCAAAGATCGCA
>JBIJDL010000181.1:0-10881 GCA_044344195.1 Candidatus Hydrogenedentales bacterium | reverse complement strand
AAGTGTCTATGCCCTTTACGGAAAAGAGAGTCGCTTTCACGGCGAATTGGTGCCTGGGAAACATCGGTTTCCAAAGGAAGGCCGCGAAATGGCCTATGCCTGGATCGACCAGCAGTTTGGCGTGAAGCGGTAATGGACGAAGTGGACAGAGTGGACACAGTGGACACAGTGGACTTGATTCACTAAGTCCACTAAGTCCACTCCGTCCACTTGGAGAACTCATGGCAACACAGGAATCGACAGTCAGTAGATTGAGTCTCGTGCCTCTCTATTTCCTCGCCGCACTCGTCATGGCCTATGGCTGGGGCTATCGCGGCATCGTCGGTCACGAGGGTGGGGCCATGGTGCCGGGGGCCTTGCTTGGTCTGGCGCTGTGCCTGGCCTCCGGTCGCGCCGACTGGTATCGCCGCAGCGTGGTTGCGGGCCTGTGTGGGGCCGTCGGCTGGGCCTGGGGCGGATCCCTGAGCTACATGGAGCAGACCATGTACGCCGTCAGCGACTCCTTCCCGGATGTGTTCTACGGCTACGCGATGCTCTTCTTTTTCGGCGCGCTCTGGGCCGGGATCGGCGGCGCGATTCTGGGGCTGGCCTTCACGCTGCCGCGCTCCGCACTGGCTCGGCTCGTGCGGCCCTTTATCACCCTTTCGGTGGCATTCCTCGCGGTCTACCTCTTTCTTTTCTTCAACCACGGCATTCGCGACAGCTACGAACGCCTCGTTGCGCAGCATTTCGACGATGGCGATTTCTTCGCGGCCGTCATCACCCTCGTGGTCTGCGGGGCGCACGCCATTCTGCGCCCTGCGGAGCGCCGCGAAGCGATGCTCTTTGTCTGGGGTGCAGTTGCCTGGATAGCGGGCTATCTCTGCCTGACCAAATTCGGGGGACTCCAGCTTGGCCCGCCCTACCGCAGCGAAAGCTGGGGCGGCGTGCTGGGTATCCTCATCACCCTGCTGGTCTACCTCGTGCGCACGCGCAACCGCGCCGCACTGCTCCTCGCTTGCTACGGCATCGTCGGCGGCGGACTCGCCTTTGCCCTCGCGGTATTCATCCGCCATCCCATCCGCGTGGAATGGGGACCCTTCGCGTCCTGGGGCGGCATGATGCAGTGGAAGATCGCCGAAGAGACCTTTGGGCTGCTCATGGGGCTCGCTATTGCTCTGGGTGCCGCGCGTCTCCTGCGCGGCGGACTTGCGTCCGCCGAGGAAGACGCGCCCCGCAAGCCGCTGGATGTATTCGCCGTCTTCGTGGTGATTATCGCGCTGCTCTGGATGAACGTCCGTCGCGGGCCCGAGCGCTGGCTCTACCGCTATGAGATCATCACCCATGATCCCGTGGCGGGACTTCCCCCGTGGATCTGGTATGTCATCGGCGGACTCGTGCTCAGCGCCCTCGGCGTTTACGCATTGCGCCTCTACGGCCGCGATCAGCTCGCCCTGGCGCCGCAGACCGCGTTTGGCAAGGGATCTTTCGTGCTGCTGTTCTTGATGTGGGCCACCGTCGTCACCGGATTTGCTCAGATGCTGCCGGGCGGCAAAGGGGAGGAGCATCCCATCGTGGATATGACCTTCCTCGCCTTCGCGGGCGCCGCCACGGCGTTGCTGCTGATGCTGGGCCAACCGAAATACACCGCGCAGACGCTTGGCGTGACCGTATCCGCTGACGATTCGACGTGGTGTCTGGGACGGGGCTTCCAGGTTACGTGCATCGCTACGCCCCTCATCCTTGTGGCCATCACCGGCCTCAGCATGGCCATGCAGGACGGCCCCGTAGAAGGCGCCCGCCTGCGTTTCGGCGAGAAGGCCTACTGGCGCGAGGCCATGGCCGTCATGGGCCACTGGGAAGTGGCCGGACTGAGCAGCCAGCCCAGCGGCGAGGTCGAGAAGGAATCGGACGCCGGAATCGCGGCCATCGATTTCATGCGCGACCGGTCGGTCATCGTGACGCAGGCCTCCGGCGAGTCGATCGGCGATGCCCACCGCTGGTTCCACGCGGATTCGCGGGTGCACCTCGACTGGTACGGGCGTGTGGAAGACCACGCGGAACGTGCTACCATCGTGCTGAGCCTGGCCGAGGGAAAGGTGTATGTGCCCTGGCCCCCGAAGGGGGATAGTGCGGGGTATCTGGTGTTGAAACGCGCGCCCTGATGGGTCTTATGGGTCTTATGGGTCGGAATGTGTGCGCGTGTACTTTCGGTTTCATTGGTCCCATACGACCCATCCATCCAGCAATCATTGGAGTATTTTCGTGAACTTGATCAAATCTCTCTGTACCATCGTCGCCATCGCCCTCGGGGCGCTGCCCGCGGCGGCCCTCAACCTCAGCCGAGCCACCATCGTCCTTTACGACACCTCGCCGGTTGGTGTAACTGCTGCCACCGTGTTGGTGGAGGAAGTGGAGCGCCGCACGGGGATAACACTGCTCGTGGTGAAGGAGGGCCCGGCGGCCTCGGAACCCGCGATCTACCTGGTGTCCAGTGCGCAAGTTGGCGCCACCAACCCACAGACAGACTTCTGGGCCCCCGAGTACCTGCTGCCACCGGAATCACCCGGTGGATACGGCCTCTACTCCGGGTCGAAGAACGTCACTATCGTTGGCTTCGACGGCCCCGGCGTGCTCTATGGCGTGGGCAAGCTGCTCCGCAGTCTGGACTGGGGTCCGGGCACCTTGACGCTCCCGACGCCGCTCAACCTTACCACCGCCCCCGACGACTCCATCCGCGGCCACCAGCTTGGTTACCGCACCACAGCCAACAGCTACGACGCGTGGACGCCCGCCCAGTACGATCAGTACATCCGCGAGCTCGCCCTCTTCGGCGTGAACGCCATTGAGAACATCCCCTTTCAAGACGACGCCAGCCCGCACTTCAAAGTGCCCCGCGAGGAGATGAATCGCGCGATGGGCGAGAGTTGCAAGAAGTACGGCGTGGACTACTGGGTGTGGACCCCGGCCACGGTGGATCTCACCAACGCGGAAGAGCGGGCGGCCCACCTGAAGGAGCACGAAGCCTTCTACCAGAACACGCCCTACCTCGACGCCATCTTTTTCCCCGGCGGCGATCCCGGCCACAACCACCCGAAGGATGTACTGCCCTTCCTCGAAGATATCTCCAAACTCCTGGCGCAGTATCACCCCAAGGCGGAAATCTGGATGTCCCTCCAGGGCTTCGACGACGCGCAGGTGGACTACTTCTTCGAGTGGATCGAGAAGAATCAACCCAAGTGGCTCGCCGGCGCCGTGGGCGGTCCCTCCAGTCCGCCCTTGCCCCTCATGCGCAAGCGCCTGCCGAAGCAGTATCGTCTGCGCGACTATCCCGACGTGACCCACACCGTGCGCGCCCAGTACCCCGCCGCGTGGATCGACCCGGCCTTCGCGTTTACCTCGGGCCGCGAAGGCGTCAATCCCTCACCCGTGCGCTACACGACCATATTCCGCGCCTTCGCGAAAGACACGGACGGTTTCATCACCTATTCCGACGGCATGCACGACGATGTGAACAAGATCGTGTGGAGTTTGCTCGGCTGGGACGTGGACGGCGATGTGCGCGGTGGCCTCATCGAGTACTGCCGCTTCTTCTTCGGGAACAGCGTGGCCGAGCGCGCCGCCGACGGGCTCTATGCTCTGGAGAAGAACTGGGAGGGCCCCCTCGCCCTGAACGGCGGCGTGGAGTCCACCCTGGCCCTCTGGCAGCAGCTCGACCGCGAGAATCCGGGCTTGAAAGACAACTGGCGCTGGCAGCTCTGCCTGCTCAAGGCCCACTACGACAGCTACATCCGCGGCCGCCTTATGCACGAAGAAAAGCTCGAAGCGCGCGCGAACGCGTATCTTTCCCTCGCCGCTCAAATCGGCATCGATACAGCGATGGACGGAGCGCTTGTGGCTTTCGCAAAGGCCGACACGGAATCGCCCCGGCAGGAGACGCGCGCGGCCATATTCGATCTCTGCGAACGGCTCAACCAGTCCATCGGCTATCAGAGCAGTGTGGAGAAATACGGCGCGAACAATGCCCAGCGCAGCGCCGTCCTCGACTTTGTCGATTTTCCGCTGAACAACCGCTGGTGGTACGAGGACCAGTTCAAGGAGATCCGCACCCTCGGGAGCGACGCAGAAAAGCTCGCCCGCCTCAACGTTATCGCCACCTGGGAAAATCCGGGTCCCGGTAGTTTCTATGACGACATCGGCAATGTCGCTCAGTCCGACCACGTGCTCCGTGGCGAATCCCTCAGCACCGATCCGCTCATGCGGCGACACATGAACCCCGATTTCATGTGGTGGGACGACGGCCGCAGCCGCCTCCGCCAGTCCTGGGTCAGCAAGATGGACTGGCCCATGGGCCTGCGCTACGACGATGTGGATCCCGAGGCCGACTACCTTGTGCGCACGACGGGGCTGAGCCAATGCCTGCTCCGGGTCAACGGCGAGCGTGTTGAGCCCACGCTCGATGGGAAAAAAGTGGGGGAGATCAAGGAATTCCCGGTACCGAGGAAACTCTACAAGGACGGCACTATCATCCTTACCTTTGACGTGCCCGAGGAACCGGGCATCAACTGGCGCGACGCATCCCGTCTGACGGAAGTCTGGCTCATCAAGAAGGACGGTTGACCTTCAAGCGCGCGATGAGTCCAGTGCACGGGTAAACGTGTTTGCGCCGATCCGCAGGAACAACAGAGACGGCGGGGGACGGCAGACTACTTACTGCCAAACTCCCTGCCGTTTCTGTTGTCTCTACCGTTCCAGAGGGTCCGCAGTGTTGCGCGAAATAACGAATGCGAATAGTGCTGAATTATATAAAGCCCTTGACAAAGATTTCAGGTTAGCGTATAAACAATTTTGTGCTTGAGGAAAGTAGCAAGGCAGTTGGGCGTACATCCGGCAAGCGGGTTCACACAGGGTGTCGCGCTTTATTTCCCTGGGGATAAAGTGGCAGCAAGTCTTCAGAGAGCGCTCAAATTTATCCTTGTCGCTGGTGCTGTTTGCAGAACCTTACCTTGTTGTCAGTTGTTCACTATTTACGTGCTTTAAGTGAACTACTGGAATTTTCCCGCCTCCGTCATCCCGCCTCATCCTGTTCCACTCTCCCGGCACAAACCCGTCCCTTCAACGGGTTTGAATCATCGGTTCGGACAGGTGCAGAAAGGAGGTCGTCAGGGGAATTTTCAAGCCGTACCCATGGTGTCACTTTTTCATCTTACATATGGCTTTAAACGGTTAAGGAAGAGCGCTATGAAAAGAAGTAAAAAAGGCTTCACGCTGATCGAACTGCTCGTCGTGATTGCCATCATCGGCATCTTGGCGGCCATCCTGCTGCCGGCCCTCGCCCGCGCACGGGAAGCGGCCCGCCGCGCAAGCTGCCAGAATAATCTCAAACAGTTTGGCGTTATCTACAAGATGTACGCCAACGAAAGCAAAGGCGAGAAGTTCCCGCCCCGTCAGGCCAACGCCAACCGAAATTTGAACGGAGCCTCTTACCTCACCACGGGCAACGCCGATCTGGCCCGTTGGGTGAGCGCCGGGCACCTTTATCCCGAGTACTGGAATGACTGGGCGCTGGCCTTCTGCCCTTCGGATTCACAGGGCTATGAAGCGTGGGTGCCCAACGACTACTCGGGTGGCTCCGCCGACCTCGGTTTCTGGCGCGTCATCGGGACGGGCCACAGCTACGCGGACAACGCGTCCGTCAAGCAAATCCCGGACGAATACCTGCGCATCTACGGGAATCTTGTCCATGTCCCTGCCATTCCCTCCAACAAGTGCAAGCCGGCCCTCGGTGTGATCCCGGAACGGAGCTGCTTTGCGCTGGCCTCCAACTACAGCTACAGCTACTGGGGCCACGTCATTCTGGGCGAGTGGTTCAAGACCGAAGCCGACGTGACCAATATTTCCAACACGTTCACGAACAATGGCCAGCCGCTTCGCAAGATCTCGGGATGGGATGCATCCTTCACGTGGACGCTTTCCGATGGCACTCAGGCTACGACGCAGCCGATCCGCGAAGGTATCGAGCGTTTCTTTATCACGGATATCAACAATGCCGGTGCCAGCGCTGAAGCCCAGTCCAGTGTTCCCGTGATGTGGGACACGATCCTGACGGGCAATGGAACCGGTGGGGCGATTGACGCCAACCAGTTCAATCACGTGCCCGGCGGTGCCAACGTGCTGTTCATGGATGGTCACGTGGAATTCGGCAAGTATCCCCAGGAAGACGGGAGCAAATTCTTCATGGTGACCAAAATGGTCCAGAACGCGCCGACCGTACAACCCTTCCCCTGATCATCAGGAAGGTCCGCGCTGGCGGTTCCACGCGCGAGTGATTTACAATGCAGCGCGGGAGAGGCTTCATGGGAAGCCTCTCCCGCTGATATATTGAGCTTGAACCTGCCTGCGGGCAGCGTCGGGGCAATCTTCAAAGAGTTCGAAGTAGTAGCGGTGGATAGCCGCAATGAGGAGAATGGTTTCGTGATTAAACTGCTCAGTATCGCGTCAATTTGTGTACTTTCGCTGTTCCTTTCGGGCTGTTCGGGCGAGGAGGGTGGTGCCGTCAATCCGGGCAGCTACACAGGGGACATCGTTGGGGATTTTGTGATCGCCCTGCAGGCGGGCGATACGGAAAAAGTGCGGGAATTGCTCAAGACAGATTCTTCTCTCAGTGAACTTCGGGACGAAACCGGCCAGTCACCGCTCCACTACGCCGTCCTGAGCAACAGCGTCCCGCTCGTCGAGTTGCTGATTGACGAGGGTATCGACCCGAATGTGAAAGATAACGAGGGCCGCACGCCCCTTACCGTTCTGGAAGATTCCAACCTGCGCCTGGATGCGGCGCGGGATGCTCTGAAGGATGCCGGTGGAACAAACTGACCGCGCGCTGGGGAAGGGGATTTGAGGCGGCAGCGGTGGGCTACCGCCTTTGAAACTGCGGGTAATCGTTGAGGTTCCCCCCCTTCTTGTATTAAACTCAGGGCTCGAATGTGGTTCCTCCTCGTGGGGGGCTCAGGCGGCAGAAACTCCGGGTGCGAGACGGCCTGTCGGAACGTCCCGGGACAACGGGCAGCGCCAGGCGGGCGGTGCCCCGGGCTGCGATGCAGTCCAGCAGCCCATCGGGGAGGATGTGCCTTGGACCTTTTTTCATCCATTTTTAAGTCCGCTCAGCAGGGCGATCTAGCTAAAGTCGAGAAATTTCTGGAGAAGGGAATTTCCCCGAATGAAGCGGACAGCGATGGGGCCACACCTCTGATTTATGCGGCTGGCGCGGGACACCTTGAAGTTGTTCGGTTGCTCCTGAAGCGCGGTGCGGAGGTGGACCGCCAGGGGCGCAAGGGCGACACCCCCCTATATCACGCGGCCAAGCACGGGCGCGTGTCAGTGGTGCGGCTCCTCCTGGAATCCGGCGCGGAGCCCGACAAGTGCGCACGCAAGGGGATCACCGGCCTGGTCGCCGCCTCGGCACGGGGACACCACGCGGTCGTGGAGATGCTCGCAGCGCTCGGTGCCGACATTGAATATCTGGAGAAGCAGGGCCGCACGCCGCTGCTATTGGCGGTCGACGCAGGCCAGGTGACCGTCGTGGAGTCGCTCTTGGCCCTTGGAGCGAACGTGGAACATCGCGGGCCGGGAAACACCACCGCGCTCATGATGGCGGTGAAGGCCAAAGATCCCGCCATGGTGCGGCGGCTGCTTACCCGCGGGGTGGACGTGGATGCCCGGGACGACGACAAGCGCACCGCGCTCCAGATGGCGGCCGCCTGCGGGGGCTTTGAGTCCGCGGAGTTGCTGATCGCGGCGGGTGCCGATTTGGGACAGCGGACCATGCTAGAGCGCTGGGATCTCGTTACCCTGGCGCGCAACAGCAATTTCGATCGGCTGGCCAAGCGTTTTATCGATCTGGACGAGGAAACCCGTGCGCTGGAGATTCCCGATACCCTGGTAGGCGCGATTCTCACCGGTGAGCTCCGGATCGTGCGACTTTTCCGACGCCGCCAGCCGGATACGCTGAATGCGCCCGTGAACGAGCAGGGGTGGACGCCTCTCCTGGTGGCGATCAACAAAGGGCACTTCGCCATGGCGGAGCACTTTATCCAGCAGGGGGCCGATGTGAACCAGGCAAATGGCGCGGGGGAGACGCCCCTCTATCAGGCCGTGGTGAAGGGCCATATCGCGACCGTGCGCTGCCTCCTCGCGGCGGGCGCCGACATCCGGATTTCCTCCCACGGCATGACCCTGCGCGAAGTGGCCAAGCGCGTCGGGAATCGACCGATCTACGATCTCCTGAAGCGACACGCGAAGCGCATGGCCGAACTGGAAGCGTCGTAGGGGGAATGGGTCTCACGGGTCGTATGAGAAAATCATTGGACCCATACGACCCATCAACCGGAACAGCCGCCCCGGTCGATAAGCCTGGGGCGGCGCTGTCCCTACTTGGGCGGCGCAATCACGCCGTGGTAGCGGCCCAGCCAGTAGGCCAGCATGTAATGCACCCCGTCGCCATCGCTTTTCCCCGCGTTCCCCGTCTTCGAGGCGTAGGGGTCCATGTTCCAGCGCTCGAAATGGCGCTCGTCCGCCGGAAGAAGTTCCAGCAATACCTCGTTTCCGCCGCGATTGACGCGGGGGTCAAAGATCACATCCGCACGGTGCGTATTGTCCATGCCCCAGTCGCGTCGGTCCAGCGGCATCTCGCGGAGCGTCTGTACGGCGCCCTCCACGTCGGCGTCAGCGGGATCGACACTCGCATAGATCATGGCGAAAAGGCTGTTGTGCTCGTCGCGCTCGATAAGGGCCGTGCGCCGGATGGAGCGATGGACCGCGTCGCGGATCACCGGGTCGTGCTCAAGCTGAAGGAAGGGGTAATAGGCAATGGCCGCGAGCTGGTCGTCGGAATGGTTCAATTCATCGGGCCAGAGTTTTTTCTGCAGCAGCAGATTGCTCAAATAGCCGTGATTCTGGATCAGGTCGAGGTAGTGCTCCTTGTATTTTTCGTCACCGGTGATGTGGTGCGTCACTTCGAGAAAAGACAGCATCATCAGCGAGTAGATGCCGCTTTCGAGGTAGTGAAGATGGCGGCCGTTGAGCAATTCCGGATTCCACCAGCCCCACATCGTACGCTTCCCGTTCCAATCGATGATTTGGTAGTTGTGATCGAGAATGTAATCCGTGACCTGCCGTATCTGAGCTTCCAGACGGGCCTTCTCGGCCGGGTCGTTTTTCGCGATGTGCTCGTAGTAGGTGTAGAAGGCGAAATAGTGTCCGTCGATCTGGTCGCTCGAAACGTCATCGCGCCACCAGTACTTTCCGTCCGCCGTCTCGTGCCAGTTCTCCTGCGTTTTCGCTTCGGGGACATAGGGGTCGTCCGCCGCGATGACCGTCCGCGCCACGAGACCTTTGATGCCCGTGACGTTCTGCAGGAGATACATGGCCTCCATGCTCTCCTTCGCGGCCTGCTTGTAGCGGTCTTCGCCGGTAAGGGCATAGGCCAGGGACATGGAGGTGATGTGGTAAGAGTTCCACAAGCCGTCACTCGGCTGGGGGCCTTTGACGGGATTCGTGCGGGCCGTGGCGTCATCGTGGGACGGGGGAGAGGGCATGCCCAGGCGCATTTTCCGCGCCAGCATGTCGGCGAGCATCGCCTCCGCTTTGTCGTGCATCGTGCGCTCGACTTCTTCAATCGCGCTCCAGCCCGCTTTGGTGTGGGCGAATACCGTCTTGCCGTCGGCGCTGATCGACACTTCCGTTACATGATCGTGGGGGAGATAGCGTTGCCCCGTACGGTAGTACCACTGACGGCCCTCGGCATAGGGGCAGTATTGAATCAGACCCCGCGTGCTGCCGAGCCAGATCCGGTCCTGCGCGTCGATCGCGATGGCGGTAAGCTCCTCCCAGGGCAGACCCTGGCGACCCCGGATGGCTGTCCATTTCCCGCCACCGTTGCGCGAGCTCAGGCCCGCCGCCGTGGCGACCCAGAGGGTGCCTTTGGAGTCCACTGCGATGCCTGCGATCTGGTTGGAGAGGGGGCCCTCAACACCATAGAGGGGGTGGCGCGCATAGACGCCGTTTTCCGCACTGAAGAGACCGTCCTCCGTGCCGACCCAGGTGAGTTTGCCCTGCTTAACTGCGGGGGTGGTAATGGTTACATTGACCGCTTCGGCCTTTTCCGCGATGGCGGGAACCGGAGGGATGTCCGCAGGGGCCGGGGCCAGTTCCGCGCGCACATGTTCCAGCACCGGCGTATCTTCGATGGGCAGCGCCACATCCGAGTCCGGGGTGCTCAGGTGTACCTCCGACGTAATGGGAGGCACCAGGCTCATCAGCGGGGGAACGGGTTTCAGGATGCTGTCCTTGCGAATCGCCAGCGCGCGATCGGTCTCGCGGCCAAAGCCGGTGATGATCAATTCTTCCTGCGTAACCTCCACCGTGGCATAGGACGACTGCTCCGTGTCCACCATACCCTTGAAGGTAACAAAGTGTACGCCATTCCGCTCGCCGTAGTGGCCCGCGTGGTTGTGGCCGTTGAGCCAGGCCTTCACGCAGGGATATTCGTCAATGATCGCCAGCATCTCCGCCGCGTTCCAGAGATTGTGCGGGTTCTCCGGGAAAATGGGGAAGTGGGCCATCAGCACCACCGACTCGTTGCGCTTCGTGGCGTCGTCCAGCACGCTTCGCAGCCAGGTAATCTGCTCCGGACCAATCGCGCCGTTCCACTTCGGCGAGGTGAGCTTATTGTTCGCGTAGTATTTCTCCGCCGCAGCCTGCTCCGGGCTCCCTGTCGGATAAGCGTGGAGGCTGATGTCGTTGCCGTCCAGCGCCACAAAGCGCCAGCCTTTCACGGAGAAGTCATAGTAGCGTGCGGGCATGTTGAGCCGACGGTACACTTCGGCTTTCTTGTCATCGGCCACG
>JBIJDL010000041.1:0-22765 GCA_044344195.1 Candidatus Hydrogenedentales bacterium | reverse complement strand
CCTGGAGGCCGAGGTGCCGCTGGAGACCCTCACTTTTGACAGTTTCTTCGCGGGCAAGGCGAACGCCTTCACCCTTTCCATCGCCCAGTCGGTGGCAGCGAAGCCCGGCGGCGAGTACAATCCGCTGTTCCTGTATGGCAACGTGGGCCTGGGCAAGACACACCTGATCAGCGCGGCGGGCAACGCGATCCGCCAGAACCACCCGAAGCACCGGGTGGGCTACGTTTCGGCCAGCCACTTCTCCCGACGCCTGAAAGAGGCCCTCGCTGCGGACGCCCAAGAGGCTTTTCGCGAGAATTATTGCCACTGGGACGTGTTGATTCTGGACGACATCCAGTTTATGGGCGGCCGGGTGGAGGCGCAGGAGGAATTTTTCCATATCTTCAACGTGTTGCATCAGCAGGGCCGGCAGATTATTATTGCCAGTGATAAGGCCCCGGATCGCCTGGGCCTGTTGGAGCAGCGCCTCATATCCCGGTTTTCCAGCGGGATCGTCGCCGATTTAAAAGCGCCCGAGTGGGACACGCGGATGCAGATCCTGCGGCGTCACGCCGGAGCGGCCAACGTCCAGATCCCCGACGAGATCCTGTCGCTCATCGCCATGCGGGTATCCAACGATATCCGCAAGATGGTGGGTTCGTTGCGCAAGATCGCGGCCTTCGCCGCCATGTCGCGCGAGCCATTGACGGTAGAGCTGGCCACCGAGATACTCAGCCACCTGGGTGGCGAGGAGGCGGCGTGACGATGGTGTGTAAACTGAACCCCGAATGTACTATTCTTATGGACAGCCCACAGAATGCGCGTAACGCGCGGATAGCGTAAAAGGAGGGCACGGATGGCCACACGCGCAACGAAGAAGCGACTGCCCGATATGCTCCTGGAGCAGAATCTGGTCACGCAGGAGCAACTCCAGCACTGTATCAACCAGCACCGGCAGACGGGCCAGAGTCTGCCCAGCCTGCTGGTGCAGAACGAGTACCTTTCGGAAGAAGATCTCGTCATCACGCTGAGTGAGCAGCTCGGGATCCCCCACATCCGTGTGGCCCACTACTCCATTCCGAAGGAAGTGCTCTCCGAAGTTCCCGAGACCCTCGCGCGCCAGTACCAGATGCTGCCGGTCAGCGTGACGGGTGACGTGCTGACCCTGGCGATGGCCGACCCGCTCAACATCATGGCGCTGGACGACCTGCGCATGCTCACCAGCTACGAGATTGAGCCGGTGGTGGCCGTAGCATCGGAACTGTCGGCGGCGATCGACAAGCACTACGGCGGCGGTAAGGCCGAAGACCTCTATGATGCCCTCATGGTCAAGGAAGACCGTGAAGGCTCGGTGGAAGAGCTGAAGACCACCGATGACATTGAAGACGTATCCAAACTCGAGGTGGGCGCGGAAGACGAGCCCGTAAAGAAACTCGCACGACTGATCCTCTTCAATGCGCTGGAACGGGGTGCCAGCGATATCCACATCGAGCCTTTCGAGAAGCTGATCCGCATCCGCTATCGCGTGGACGGAACGCTGGAGGAAGCCAAGGCCCCGCCGAAGCACCTTCAGGCGAACATCATCGCCCGCTTCAAGATTCTTTGCGGCTGCCGGATCGACGAGCACCGGCTCCCCCAGGACGGGCGTTTCCGCATTCGCTATAACTCGCGCGAGATCGACTTCCGCGTGGGTTTCCTGCCGTGTAAATTTGGTGAGAAGATCGTACTCCGCGTGCTGGATCAGTCGAACCTGACCCTGGACCTGGAGGGCATGGGCTTCGAGCCCCAGCCCATCGCGGCCTTCAAGGAGGCGCTGGCCCTGCCCCATGGGATGATTTTGCTGACGGGCCCGACGGGTAGCGGTAAGACCACAACTCTGTACAGCGCGCTCCACAAATTGAACTCGCCCGACACGAACATTGTCACGGTCGAGGACCCCATCGAGTATGACCTCTTCGGAGTAAACCAGGTGCAGGTGCAGGCCGTCATCGGCTTCACCTTCGCCGCCGCCCTGCGCCAGATTCTGCGCCAGGACCCGGACATCGTGATGGTCGGCGAAATTCGAGACGGAGAGACGGCCGACGTGGCCGTGAAGGCGGCCTTGACCGGCCACCTGGTGCTGAGCACCCTCCACACGAACGACGCCCCCGGCGTATTCCCGCGTTTGACGGACATGGGCATCGAGCCCTTCCTCGTGCAATCGTCCGTGGCCCTCGCGGCCGCGCAGCGCCTCCTCAAGCGGGTGTGCACGGATTGCAAAGAGCCCATCAACGTGCCGGAAGAGGTGCTGGATCGCATTCAATGGCGCGGTTTCGACTATTTGGAGAAGATACAGTTCGTCCGGGGCCGGGGTTGCAGCCGCTGCAAGGAATCCGGCTATCGCGGCCGCGTGGCCGTCATCGAAGTGCTGTTGAACTGGCCCGAACTGCAGCCGCTGGTCCTCGAACGCGCCACGGGCTATTCCATCAAGGCCCAGGCCATTGCCTGCGGCATGCAGACCCTGCGGCAGAACGGCCTCGCCAAGGCGGCGAAGGGGCTGTCGACTATCGAGCAGGTATTGGAACACACATCGTCGGATTGAGTACCCAGTCTGGAGTCTGGAGTCCGGAGGATTCCGGTCGATTGGGGCAGGAAATATTTATGCAGGGAATCTGGGTGAGAGTCTGAATTCGCTTGGCCCATGGATCGTACTGGGCCAGCCGAGTCGGAGCCGTATGGTAGCGCCTGAAATCGGGAGGCCGCTCATTAGAGCGGTCGACGTGTTATTCGGGGTTCGTTTCTAGCCCGAAAGCTCCGGACTCAAGACTCCAGACTACAGACTAAAATGAGGAGGATGAATGTCCACACCGAGTATCAAGGAACTGCTTACCAAGGCCATTAAAGCGGGGGCCAGCGACATGCACATTGTCGTGGGGGCTCCGCCGATGATCCGCCTCCATGGCGGGCTGGAGCCCCTGCCGGGCTACCCGCGCTTGACGGCGGAGCAGACTCAGGAAGTCATTTACACGGTCATGAACGAAGACCAGATCGCGGAGTTTGAATCGACGCGCGAGTGCGATCTTTCCTTCGGCATTGAAGGCCTGAGCCGCTTCCGCTTGAACGTCTATCGTGATCGCGGCTCGGTGGTGGCGGCTTTCCGCTCCATTCCCTTCGAGATCCTGTCCTTCGAGCAACTGGGGCTACCGCGGGTAATCGCCGACTTCGCCTACAAGCCCTTCGGCCTCGTGCTTGTTTGCGGCCCCACGGGTAGCGGCAAATCCACCACGCTGGCCTCGATCGTGGACAAGATAAACCGCGAGCGCAACACGCACATCATCACGATTGAAGACCCCATCGAATATCTGCACCGGCACAACCGGAGCGTGGTCAACCAGCGCGAGATCAACGCGGATACGAACTCCTTCGGCGCCGCGTTGAAACGCGTGCTGCGCCAGGACCCAGACGTGATTCTGATCGGCGAAATGCGGGATACGGAGACAATCCAGGCGGCGCTGACCGTGGCGGAAACGGGCCACCTGGCCTTCGCCACGCTGCACACGAACGACGCGCTCCAGACCATGAACCGTATTATCGACGTGTTCCCAGCCGCCCAACAGGCGCAGGTGCGCACCCAGCTCTCCTTTGTGCTGGAAGCGGTGGTGGTGCAGCAGTTGGTGCCCCGCGCCGATGGCTTGGGCCGGGTAATCGCGATGGAGATCATGCTGGCCAATCCGGCCATCCGCTCGCTCATCCGCGCGGAAAAGCTGGAACAGATTCCCTCGATGATCGAAATCGGGAAGGGCGAGGGCATGTTGACCATGAACCAGTCGCTGTACCGCCTGTCGAAACGGGGCATCATCACGACGGAAATGGCCTTTAAGCGGAGCGCCGACCCGGAAGGGCTCCAGCACCTGATGGAAAAGGGAATGTGATCCGCCACAGGTCGTTCTCATGAGAAAATTTCTGGAGTATCTAAGCCCCACCTACGATGGCCCGGCGAGCTGGCTCTGGTTCGTGGGGGCGGCGCGTATCGGCATGCTGGTGGTCGTGGCCTCGGGGGCGCACCTCATCGCGCGCGACGGGGGCACCTTCCTCACCTTTGTGACCGGTATCTACGCCGCGGCCCTGGCCAGCAGCCTCTGGTATCTGGTGGTACTGCGCCGGGAGCATTCCATCCCCGCGATTCTCACCTGGACCCAGATGCTGGTGGACTTCGGCGTGGTCGCGGCCACCATCAGCTTTACCGGCGGCCACGAGAGCTTTTTCACCTTCCTCCTGGTGATCGTGATCCTGGAAGCGGGCGTGCTCATGGGCCTGCTCCAGGGCTTCGTCTTCGCCACGATGGCCTCCCTCTTCATGCTCTTCCAGACCTTCATCAAGGCCCCGGACGCCCCCGACCAACTGGCCCTTTGGTACCACTACCTGATTCAGGGGCTGGCCTTTTTCTTTACCGCCTTCATCAGCGGTTACTGGAACCAGCGCGTCAGCCGGATGAAGCAGTTCCAGCGGGAGATCCTGGACAACCTGAGCAGCGGCTTCCTCATCACCGACGCCCGGGGCGTGGTCATCGCCATGAACAAGGCCGCCTGCGGCATCCTGAATCTGGTGGAGGAGAATGTGGCGGGACTGCACGTGGACGGCATCATGATCCAGGAGTCCGGTGCGGAGTGCCCCGTGACCACCGCGCTGCGCCTGAAGAAGGATTTCACCAGCTACGAGTTCTACGCCCAGGTGGGCGAGAATGAATCAAAGCTGCTGGGCCTCACCACCAACCGCATCCGGGATCCCCACGACCACGTCACCGGGCTGATTGCCTCTTTCACCGATCTCACCGAGATGGCGCGCATGCGCAAGGAACTGCAGAAGCAGGACCGCATGGCCGTGATCGGCGAGCTCTCGGCGGGGCTGGCCCACGAGATCCGAAATCCCGTGGCCTCGATCCGGGGCAGCATGGACGAGCTCCAGCGCAATATCAACACGCCCTCGCTGGTGGAGCGCCTGGCGGCCATTGCCGTGCGGGAATCCGATCACCTGAACGAGATCGTGACCGGCTTCCTGGACTTTGCGCGAGACCCCGGGCGGCGCTATGCCCCCCTGGACGTGCAGGAGGTGGCGCGGGAGGTGGAAGAGTTGCTGGGCAGCAAATACGGCGGTGAAGCCGGCTGCATAGTGGAACTTTTTGAGGCCCCCGAGCCCTGCATGATCATGGGCGACAAGACCCAGATCTGGCAGGTCTTCATGAATCTGGGGCAGAATGCCGTGGAAGCCATGGACGGCAAGGGATGCCTGCGCATCATCGTCACCCAGAATGAAAACCGGGGTCCGGTCGAAATCCGCTTCGATGACGAAGGGCCCGGCATCGCACCCGACAAGGTGGCGCGCATCTTTGAACCCTTCTATACGGAGAAGGCCAGAGGCGTGGGCATGGGTCTGGCCGTCTGTATGCGCATTATCACCGCCCATGATGGTACGATTCAGGCCGCGTCACGCTCGGGTGGCGGCACTTCCATCATCGTCCGCCTGCCTCGCGCCCTCGAATCTGCGCAAGAAGCCGCGCGTGAACTCAGGAGTGAAAACTCGTGTCTCTAAAGCATCGGGTATTGGTTGTGGATGATGAGCTCAGCATGCGCGAGCTCATGGTCATCGTGCTGCAGAATGATGGCTACGACGTTGATACTGCCAGCAATGTGGCAAGTGCCATCGAACTGCTGGGCCAGGCCCACTACGATGTGGTGCTGACTGATCTCTTCATGGGCCAGGATCGCAATGCGGGCATGAAGCTGCTCACCTGGCTGCAGGAACATTCGCCGGGCACGCCCGCGATCATGATGACCGCCCACGGCTCCGTGGAAACCGCCATCGAGGCCATGAAGCGCGGCGCCGCCGACTACATGATGAAGCCCTTCAAGAACGACGAGATCCGCATCCTCATCGAGCGGGCGATTGCGCAGCGCAACCTCCTGCGGGAAAACGTGGCTCTGCGCAAGCAACAGGCCCAGCAGGGCGATATCGAAAACATGATCGGCAAGAGCGCCGCCATCGAAAAAGTGCTGCAGATGGTCCGACGCGTCGCCGCACTGCCGAGCACGGTGGCGGTCCACGGCGAAAGCGGCGCGGGCAAGGAACTGGTGGCCCGTGCCCTGCACAACCTGAGCAACCGCGCCAGCAAGCCCTTCGTGGCCATCAACTGCGGCGGCATCCCAGAGAACCTGCTGGAGAGCGAACTCTTCGGCCATAAGAAAGGGTCTTTCACGGGCGCGGTGGAGGACAAGGAAGGGCTCTTCGTGGTCGCGAATGGCGGCACGATCTTCCTGGACGAAATCGGTGAGATGCCCCTCATGCTCCAGGTGAAACTCCTGCGCGTTCTCGACAACAATACGGTGACGCCGGTGGGCAGCACGACCGATATCAAGGTGGATGTGCGCCTGATTTCCGCGACGAACCGTGATCTGGAAAAAATGGCGGAAGAGGGAAGCTTTCGGAGCGACCTCTACTATCGCCTCAATGTGATTCCCCTCCACGTCCCGCCGCTGCGCGAACGCCGGGACGACATCCCTCTGCTTTGTCGACACTTCGTGAAGCAGCACGCGAAAAATATGGGCCGCGAGAGCCTGGAGATCAGCACGGAGGCCCAGAACGCCCTCAACGGCTACCACTGGCCCGGCAACGTCCGCGAACTGGGCAACGTGATGGAGCGGGCTGTGGCCCTGTGTGGCACGGAGATGATCGGCCTGGACGATCTCCCCGAGAACCTGCGCAACTACACGCCAGAAACCGGAGTATCCCCCGCGGCGGCCCACGTGCCCGACGAGGGCATGGACATGGAGCGTCTCATCGCCGATCTCGAGATCGGCCTGCTCAAGCAAGCCCTGGAAAAGAGCCGCTACTCGCAGAAGAAAGCGGCGCGGCTTCTGGGGCTCACGCCCCGCTCCCTGCGGTACAGACTTCAGAAGCATGGATTGGAAGCACAGTAACCCGCCCCGCGGCCTCGGCACGCGGGAGGAGTACAGATTCGAAGTACTGGACACGGTTGTTTCAGGCGGGGTGGCTGACCTCCAGAAACACGGTGCGTCCGGGCAGTAAAATCGCCTCGCGATCATCCGCGATCGCCCGGCTCGATCAAACGACAGGCAGCAGATTCATACGCTACGGAGCATTGATCTTTTATGCCAAAAACGCAGATTAATGATCGTATTCTGGTCGGTGAGCCGGAAGAACGGGCCGTGCTCCCGATACTCTGGATCGCTACCCTTGCGCCGGTTGCGGCCTTCACCGACACGATTATCAGCATGATCCGCTTCCCCCGACCCGACGAGTACGATGCCGCGATTGCGGTGTTCCCGTCCCTCGCGGCAACAACCCTCGCCGCAATCCTGATCCTCCTCGCGATCTGGGGCCTGCTGGCCACCGCGAGCAGGGCCGGGCTCAACGTGCCTGTGGTTTCGCGTCTGATTGCCGTCTCCATTGCTTTGTATTCGTTCATGGCCCTGGCCCTGTTGGCGGGCGTGCTCCTCCCCACCGAAATGGTGCAGGATACTGCGACGGGGCTCTTCAAACTGGCCGTGGTCGGTACCGTCTCCCTGATTATGCTGCGAGGCGGCTATCTCATCGGGTTGGACCTGGAGGCCCGTCTTCTCCAGCGACGCTCCCCGCTCCTGTTGGTCCTGGCACTGCCCTATGTCGCTGCATCCCTCCTGCTCTTGATCTGGGTCAGCCGATTCCGCCTCGACGCGGCCCTCCTCTCAAAAGACGGGCTGGTGGTCGCCGCCAGCGCGGGCGGCTTCGTGCTCGTGGCCCTGGCTTTCTTCTACCTCGCCGGGCACGGCCGGGTTGGGCGGGCCGCCGCGCTGTTTCCGGTGATTGCGGTGCTGCTGGCGCCCCTGGTCGCGCCGCTTGTCGCAGCTCGGTTTGAACCCCGATACCCCGGCGGAAGTACCCCGGAACAAACGCAGAAGGCCGTCTTCCTGATCACCATCGATTCACTGCGCGCGGACGTGCTCTCCTGCTACGGCTCGGAGCGTGTGCAGACGCAGCACATCGACCGCCTCGCCCAGGACGGCATCCTCTTCGAAAACGCCATCTCCGCCTCCTCCTGGACGCTACCCTCGGTCGCCTCCTTCATGACCGGTGTATCCCCCCTGATCCACGGTGCCACTGCGTGGCAGGCACGCCTCCCCGATCGCTTCAAGACCCTGGCGGAGTATTTCAAAGAGGCGGGCTACCGCACGATGGCGATCGGGCAGAACCCCGTGCTGGATCCAGCGCGAAACGTCAATCAGGGCTTCGACGAGTACCAGTGGATCTCCGCCGAGACGCGGCATCCCGCAGTCTCAATCGGCAAATCAATTCTTGGTGCCGTCCTGCCCCGGAAAGCGATCTCCTTCACGGAGGAAATTACGGACGCGGCCATTGCCCGGCTCGGGATCGCGAGCGAGGGTCCCGTCTTCTACTGGATCCACTATTTCGACCCCCATCTGCCCTATGCGCCGCCCGCCGCCTACTTGAGCGAGGCGGAGCGCGCCAATCCGATGGGCATGGAGTTCAATGAGTTTGAGCGCGTTCGCATGGGACGCTTCGGCGGACGGCAGGAGGAGCGGGATTGGATTCGCAGCCTGTATGAGGGCGAGGTGCGCTTCGTCGATGACGAGTTCGGACGGCTCATCGAGGCCATTAAAGCCCAAGGGCTCTATGAAGACGCGACCTTTATTGTCTCCAGCGACCATGGGGAGGAATTCTGGGACCATGGCGGCTTCGAACACGGCCACACAATGCATCACGAACTGTTGAGGGTGCCCCTCATCATCAAGGGGCCCGCCGTAGCGTCACCGGGTCGCGTTGAAGCGCCCGTGGGCACGGAAGCCCTGGCACCCACAATTCTCGAAATCAGCGGCCTGCCCTACGACGCGGCATCCATGACGTCGGCTTCATTCACGGCCTATCTGAACCCAAGCTCGCCGCCACCGCCTCCAGGCTCGGTCTTGAGTTTTGGCACCCTGTATTTTGATGAGCTCGAAGCCGTGACCACGCCGGAGTTCAAATACATCCAGGCGGTGGATTTCGGCACCGAGAAACTGTACAACCGCACCGTGGACCCCCTGGAGTTGAGCCCGTTGAATGTGGAAGAGCATGCCGCCGCCGAGGGCGCGCGCCAGCTTCTGAATCAGGCCCATAGCGCAGGCAGCACAACGGGCACGGTGGAAAAGGAAAATATTGTAATGGATGCGGCCACTGAAGAGAGTCTTCGAGCGCTGGGTTATATTGACTGAACTGACTGTCCACGGTGGGTCGCTCCTCATCCGGGGATCGACCATTCCTGTAGGCTCCCGCAAAGGAGATTTCACCGGAGGCGCGTGTGCGCTGCCGAGCGGGCCATCCGCTCGATACGGTATGTTCTGATTAATACTTCTGGCACGATTTGAACGTAACACAACAAGAAATGATCTCATGACAAGTTCCAGCAATACTCCGCAGACAAAGAGCATTAAAGCGTCCGGACCCGGCAAGAAAGTGCTCATCAACGTCCTGAAGTTCAGTGTTCTCACCGGAATTCTTATCCTTTTGTTTTATCCACAACTCTTCGGGTTAAAGCCCTGGCTATTCAAGGATATTTCACCGGCCGTGCTTTGGGCATCATTGAAAAGCATGGACCCCGCAACGGCCATTTTCTGGTTTTCTTTTGCGACGTCGATCCGGCTTGCGGGCATCTTCGCGGGCATCTTGCGGTGGCGCGTCTTGCTGCGCGCCCAGGGCGTCCATATCCCCCTGTGGTACCTCACGAAGTGCTGGTTCTGGGGACGGGCCCTGGGTGTCATGGTGCCCGGCACACTGGGATTGGACGGCTATCGCCTCGTGGAATCATCGCGCTATACGGGCGAGATCATCAAATGCGCCACGGTCATCGCGGTGGAGAAACTGACCGGAATCATCGCCCTCTTCTCTCTGGTCTTTCTCACCTTGCCGCTCGGGCTGCGCCTGTTCCCCATCAATTTCGCCCTGCTCGCGGGGGTCCTGCTGATCCTCGCCTGTTTCATTGGCGTCAGCTTCCTCCTGCTGCTGCAACCCCGCATCATCCAGGTATTGCTCGCGTCCATCCCCCTGCCGGGCAAAGTTAGGAACAAAGTCGACACACTGGCGTCCGCCGCCACGGCCTATAGTGCACATCGTGCCTCACTGTTTGGGGCGCTGGCTCTCGGCGTGTGCGTTCACCTTTCCATTTGCCTCATGTACTTTGGGACGGCATCGGCCATTCGCGCGCAGAACACCGGCCTCCTGGAAATCCTCTTCGCGAGCCCGCTGCTTATCGTCGGATCCGTTTTCACCCCGACCGTGAGCGGCGTCGGCGTGCGTGAAGTCGTCATGACCACGCTGCTCGGCGGCACAGCGGGACAGAATCAAGCCCTGCTCTTCAGTCACCTCGGCATGTGGTTCGGCGATGTACTTCCCCTACTCCTGAGCCTGCCGTTTCTCTTGCTTACCGGCCGACCGAATCGCGACGCCTTGCTGGAAGAAATGAATGCACTCCGCGCCAGCGCCAGCGCGGGAGGGGCCGGTGAAACCACCTTGAATCCCGATGAAATCAAGCGTTATCAGCGGAATATACTTGGCGTACTGACCGCTGGCGGGCTCTCGGGGCTCATTGCGGGCGCGTCCATTGGCCTCTTCGAGTCGGCCTGGCTCTGGTACACTCTGGGCGGTCTGGGCGATTCGGGACTCTTTTTCTGGTCCGCGCTGATCTACGGCCTAGTTTTTGCCGGGGCGGGCGTGGGCGTTTCGCTGGCCCTGATCTTTCTCTACCTGCTCTTCGATCGCTTCCCTCCCTCGCGCTGGAGCTATGCCCTGTCCTTTGCCGGGTCATTCCTCGCCGGTGGTCTGGTTATCGGACTGTTCCGACTGCGACGCGATTTGTTCGACGGTTTCATGCCGGACACGGCGTCCCTGATAAAATTCGGACTGGTGCTCGGCGCGACGACACTCGTTACGGCTGTGATCCTGTTGCTTTTTGCGGGTCCTTTGTTGCGGCGCTTCGCGGGGCGGCCAGCCCTAACTGTCGGCGGAGGTCTTTTCGCATTCGGGTTGTTTGTGTTCGCGGGACTCGCGATTGGCGCCGTCATGCGCCCGGCGCAGAACCAAGCCGCGTTCACACCGGCCCAGAAAGCCCAGGGGCCCAACATCATCCTGATAGCGGTCGATACTCTACGCGCGGACTATCTCAAGGCCTGGAATCCCGTCATCGAAACGCGCACGCCGAATCTGGATGCCTTCCTGCGGGATTCCGTGCGCTTTCAGAACGCCTTCTCTCAGGCCTCGTGGACGAAGGCCTCCTTTGGATCTATCTTTTCCGGCATGTACCCCGAGTGCCACACGGCGGTGACCAAGACGGCGAGCCTGCCGCCCGATGTGGAGACCGTGGCCGAGCTGCTCCAGGCGGGCGGCTATTACACCCAGGGCTTCGCGAACAATCCCAACATTGCCGCCCTCTTCGGCTACGACCAGGGCTTTGTAAATTATGTGGACCTGAAGAAGTCCCTGCACTTTGCCGCCAGCCCCTCCGCATCAAATCTGGCGCTCTATGATGTGCTGATCAAGGTGCGGGAAACCGTGAAGGACCACCTGAAACGCCCCATCGTGGTCACGGACTACTACCAGCCCGCACCGGTGGTGAAGGATGAGGCCCTGGGCTTCCTGGACCGTACGGAGCGGCCTGCGGACACGCCCTTTTTCCTTTTCACCCATTTCATGGATCCACACGACCCTTTCATGGAGCCGGACACGCGTGTGGGCGGTTACGGCCGGAAACGGCTGGGCAACGATATCGACCCGGAGCTTTATTTGGATAAGATGCGGCGCGCCTACATCGGCGAGATCGAGTACCTCGACAAATCGCTGGGCGAATTGTTCGTGGGCCTGAAGGAGCGCGGCCTGTACGACAACGCGCTGATCGTGATCACCGCCGATCACGGCGAGGAATTCCACGAGCATGGCGGCTGGTGGCACGGCCAGACACTTTACGACGAACAGACGCACATACCCTACATCGTCAAACTCCCAGGCAATGCGCGGGCGGGCGAGGTCAACACGCATTTAGCCCGCAATCTGGACCTGGCGCCGACCTTTCTGCATTTTGCCGGCCTGGAGAAGGGCGCGATGATGCAGGGGCAATCGCTCTTCGATGCCGCGGGCGAATACACCAATTCGTCTATCGGATACAGCTATGCGGAGAACAATTTTGAGGGCATTGTGCTGCAGGCGGTGCGCACTACGGCACACAAGCTGATCCGGGCGAATGAGGGCAACAAGCGGGGACTGCCCGCGGTTGCGCTTTATGACATAGTCACCGATGGCTCGGAACAGACCAATCTAGCGGGCAACGGCGCTCTGGCGGAAATTGAGACGCTGCTGAACGGCACCATCGACGCCTACCTGAAGATCTGCGAGGAGAACGCGGTGGATCCGTCTCAGGTTACGATCGACGCGGGCACCCTCGAAGCCCTGGACGCCATCGGGTACATTGGGAATTAAAGAACCAGACCGATCTGACTGAGCAGATCGGTCCGATAAGTCTGATCGGTCCGCTCGATTACTTCAGCAGCTTGCCGCTCGACGACTGGATGCCCGACATGACGCGCTCGAAGGCTTCCACGTCGGCGCAGGCCGAGATGGCTTCCGATCGCTCCACCACGCCATTCTTGAAGAGGTCCACGGCGTACTGGTCGAAGCTGCGCATTTCGCTGTCCTGCTCCATGATTCCGTGGAGCTTGGCGAGGTCGCCTTCCACGATGGCGTCGCGCACGATGGGCTTGCCGCCGATGAGAATCTCCACGCAGGGGATACGTCCGCCCGTCTTGCGCTTGAGGAGGCGCTGGCAGACCACGGCGGCGAGGGTGTAGGCCAATTCCTGGCGCACCAGATCGCGCTCGCTCTGGGGGAAGTAACTGATCATGCGGTTGATGGTGTCGATGGCGGTGGTGGTGTGGAGCGTGCTGAACACCATGTGGCCCGTTTCCGCGGCGCTGAGGCCCGCGCGGATCGTGTCCACGTCGCGCATTTCGCCCACGAGAATCACGTCCGGATCTTCGCGCAGCGCGCCGCGCAAGGCGTTGGCGAAGGAGAAGGTATCCCGGCCCACCATGCGCTGGGAGATGATGCTCTTCTTATCCTTGTACACGAATTCGACCGGGTCTTCCGTGGTGATGATGTGGGCCTGGCGATTCTCGTTGATGTAGTCCACCATGGCCGCGAGGGTGGTGGACTTGCCGCTGCCGGTGATGCCGCACACCAGGAAGAGGCCGCGGTGCTTCCAGCAGATTTTCTCCACGACGGGCGGCAGGTCCAGCTTCGCCAGCGGAATCGGTGCTTCGGGGATCAGGCGGATGGCGAGGGCCATGGCACCGCTCTTGATGTAGCCCGAGCAGCGCAGGTAGCCGACGCCGGCCGCGTGGTACTGGAAGCTGGATTCCTTTTCGGTTTCCAGCAGGTGCAGTTCCTGTTCGCCGCCCAGTTCCAGCACTACGCGGTGCATATCGTCGGCCGACACAATCTGGAAATCGAGGGGAATGAGATCGCCGTCAACGCGGATGTACGGTCGGTTGCCGGCGCGCAGGTGCAGGTCGGAGGCCTTCCGAATTTCCATGGTCTCGATCAGGAGATTGATATTGAAATCGGACTTCACGAAGGAATCCGCTTTCAGCGTCCAAGTCATGGAGCGGAGCGATTCCACAATGAACTGCTCGACAACCGAATCGATCGGCGCGAGGTGCTTCACCTGCCGCAACTCGAAGGGAGGCACGGTGATCGTGCATTTTCCTTCTTTGGCTTCGACCCGGCAGACGATATTGGTGGCGGTGAGCGCCGCGTTGATTGCCTCGACGGTGGCATCCTCGCGCATGTTGAATGTAACCTTCAACACGTCCACGCGCTTGGTGAGATCCGGGGCCTTGGCGATCATCCCGGCATTTTCCGTTTTGAAGGTGACCGCGGTGGGCATGCCCATCTGAAGGATCAAATTCTCAAGACCGACCTTGAACACATCGAAGACGGTACTATCGCTTTTACTGCCGATGAACATTATGGACCTTTCTGTGGTGGGCCAGGCCAGCCGTTACTTCAGAGGGACAAGGGCCAAAGTCTAGCACGGGATCTGTAAAACTGTCAAAAGGTTGAACCGTACCATTGAGCCGGATCGATGTGGGCTGTTATACTGTTTTACAGAATTCTCAGCCTCGCTTAGCCTTGTCACTTGAACCATCGCGGCTGTCCCGTTCCGCGCGGAGGACTCTTACCATGCCGACCCAGATGCTGTTCCTTATCGGTGCCCCACGCTCGGGCACCACCATGCTGGCGCGCATGCTGGGCGCCCACCCGGAGATTCTCGGCGGGCCGGAGCCCCATCTGCTTACGCCATTGGCGCACCTGGGGATTTGGGGCAATGTGGACAAGGCACCGTATGATCACGTGCTGGCTGCGGAATCGCAACAGTTGTTTGTTTCGAAGCTGCCCCGCGGCGAGCAGGATTATTGGGCGGCGTGCCGGGCCTACTGCGACGTGCTCTATAGCCAGAGTCTGGCGGGTAGCGGCAAGTCCGTTTGTCTGGACAAAACGCCCGCCTATGGACTCATTCTACCCTTTATGATGAAGGTCTTTCCAGACGCCCGTTACGTCGTGCTGACCCGCCACCCCGCTGCAATTTTTTCATCCTTCGCCAACTCGTTCTTCAACGGCGACTTCGCGGCGGCCCAGGCGTACAACCCGATCTTGAACCGTTACGTGCCCGCGCTGGCCTCTTTTCTCCGGCAGGATCAGGTGCCCTTCATTCATGTGCGCTATGAAGATCTGGTGACCGATCCGGAGATTGCGTTTGAGGCGATCTGCAACCACGTGGGTGTGACTTATAACCCGGCGGCCATCAACTATGGTGAAGCGGCGCCGGTCACCATGGAAGGGCTCGGCGATCCCTTGGGCGTGCAGAAGCATTCCCGTCCGAGCTTGGATTCCGTCCATTCCTGGGCGGCGGAACTGGCGGCGGATCAGGGGAAGCGGGCCTTTGTTGAAGGGATCATCGCATCGTTGGATCCCACCGATCTGGCCACATTGGGCTACCCGGTGGACACGCTCTGGGCACCACTCGAAGGGGCGGGTGCCGCGCCCGCGAAAAAGTCCGGCGGCTTTAGCC
Organism: Candidatus Hydrogenedentales bacterium; assembly: GCA_044344195.1. GTDB lineage: Bacteria > Hydrogenedentota > Hydrogenedentia > Hydrogenedentales > JAEUWI01 > JAEUWI01. Next base: position 7,638 of record JBIJDL010000041.1, on the reverse strand, counting down.
GCTATCATCTCCAGCGCAAACTTATCGTGACGCTGCGCGGCCAGGCCCAACGGCGTCCGTTCTTGCGCAAGGCCCTGCGCACCGCGCGCCTTGCCTGCGATGTGCTGCTGCGGGAATAGCCCGATGCCGGGTGCCACCTCAATCGAGCAACGCTCGTTTGGGTGCCCCGAGGGACAAATCCTACGGCCAAACATGACCGTTAAAGTCCGGCTGGTGAACTCAGACCAGTGGTTCGAGATTGTTTCCACGTATAAGCCAAGCCTGATCGGGTGCTCTCGCATCATACGAGTTGCCGCCGATCAAGGCACCCAAACCCGCCGGAGGCGGGATTGAGGTGGCACCCGGAGTTGACCGTTACCTGTTGCGTACTTTTGCAGCCACTAAAAATCCCCCCTACTTCGGGCCGTCCAACTCAATCTCCGTCGCATCGGCATCCGTCTTCAGTGTCGCCACTTCGCCCGCCTTCATCGGTAGCTCGATCACCGAACTGTCCACCCAGGACTTCACCTTTGCCACGCCGTCCTTCGTGGCTTCAACGCGCACCGACTGCGCGCCCGCATCATCGCGCTGCGCCGAGACCAGCCAGCCGCCTTGTGCGCGGAGCGTGGAGAAAGAAAGGGCCTTCCACGACGCAGGCACGGCGGGAAATACTTCGATCACACCCGTGTGGCTTTGCAACAGCATTTCCTGCAGCCCGGCGGCGTAGGCGAAGTTGCCTTCCAGCGTGAAGGGGCGGTAGGTGAAGTTGCTGATGCCGGACTTCGTCTGGTCGCCATTCGCGTGAAAGCTATTACGCAGCACGAAGCGCGTCGCAAAGATCTCCAACGCCTTCGCGGCCTTCTCGCCATCGTGCCCCCGTGCGGCCATGCTCGCCAGCCACGAAAAGCTGTAGCCGGTCCACCAGCTTGACCCCAATGTTTCCAACTCTGCGAGGGAGGCCTGAATGATCCGCTCGTCCTCGGGACCATTAACACCATCGATCAGGCCCAAGGGGTGGATGGCCATGAGATGGGAAAAATGTCGATGTGAACCGGGCAGGGGATAGTCCGGCGCGACCAGCAGCGTGCCCGCAGGGCCCAGACTCCACGTGGGCAGCTCGTCGCGGATGGAAAGCCAATGGGCCGCATCGTCGGCGTGGCCGGTTTTCTCGGCAAATTCGGCGGTCGCCCCGAGGAGCCAGCGCATCAGCGCAAGGTCGTAGTTCGTGATTCCTTTGAACCAGGCCTCGGGCTTGTTGTCGTTTACCTCCGGCGAAGAGCTCAGGGGCAGGGTTCGCTTTCCGTCCGGCCCGCGCTCGCTGGTGACGGCCTCAATGAAGACGGCGCATTGCCGCAGATAGGGATAGGCCCGCTCGCGCAGGAAGGTTTCGTCCTGACTATACTGATAGTGGAGGTAGAAGTGGTGGGCGAGCCAGCAGGCCGTGGTGGAAGAATGGGTGTATTGGCGCCAGCCGCCGATCTGGTTGTTGTTCAGGTCCGCCGTCATGGGCACGTTCATGCCGGGCATCTTGAAGAAGCGCTGGGTCCATTCCTCGCAAGCACCCCGCGTATCCCAGAGCCAGTCCACAAAATTCTGCGCTTCCTCCAGCCGGTTGCCGCTGTAGGCGGGCCAGTAACTCAGCTCTGTATTCAGATCGTGGTGGTAGTCTCCCTTCCATGGCGGCAATTTGCCGTCGTCGGCTGTCCAAGGGCCTTGCAGCGTGAGCGGTGGCGATCCGTTGCGGCTTGCCGCGCCGAATTTATAGGTATCGAGATACCACTGCCGCTCAATGGTCGCGTCTGGAATCGATACGAGTGATTTCTCCCAGTAGGCTTTCCACCACGCGGCGTGGCTCTTGGCCAATGCGGCCCGCTCATCGGAAAGGGCACGCTCGGCCTGGCGCCTTGCTTCGGCCAGCGGGTTGCCACCGCTGCGATTCGTGGCAATGCTCCAGGCACCGTGCCAGACGCCGTCGCGCTCTTCCCACGTGAGAAAAGCAGCAAAGGTAAAGCCGCCCCACCCTTCCTGCACCCAGGCCTGCCAGTTGTCACCGGACGACGTTACGGGCGGCACATAGCCGAGTTCGGTTAGCTCCCCGGCCACGATGGCGGCCTCGGGTGCGCCCGGCTCCTTACCGCCGAAAGCGGGGGCCTGAAGCTGAACCGACGCCGGGGCGAGGCCGGTCAATTCGATCTGCCCCACGGGCTCTGTGGCATGAATCCAGACGCGCGCGCTGCCGCCCTTGAAGGTCACCGTGGCCGCCGGATCCGCCGCGCTCAGCGTTGCGCGGGAAAAGGCGGTTCCGTTTGGCAGGGTAATCTCGATGCGGCCCGCCGGGATTTTACTCGGCGCGGGATTGTGGTAGGGGTTGTCGTAGAGGGCTTCCAGTTCCTTTACTTTCCCCTCCTTCTCCCACTGGCGCATGGTCGTGTAGTCATATTCCTTCGTGTAGTATTCCGGCACGGGCCGGAGGTCCCACAGGTCGGTCCGATCAAGCGAGATGCGCAGCGGCTTACCATCGCCCCACACCAGCGCGCCGAGGGTGCCGTTGCCCAGGGGCAGGGCTTCATCCCACAGCGTGGCGGGCGAGTCATAGTTCAGGAGCGGCTCGTGCTTCTTCAGCACATCGATATCCGGGAAGGAAGTTTGCGCGGCGGCGGGCAAAAGGGCGAGTATCAACAGGGCGGAGAGGGCGAGGTACTTCATGGGGAAACTCCGATGGCCGGGAAGAATCCAGCCGGTTGGCATGCGATGAAGTTCATATTGTAGACCTGCAGGGTTCCTGGTGCAAAGAGATCATTGCAGGACGTCGGCGGTCGTTTGCTCTCCCCTGGCATGTCTTCCCTGATGCATTGCAAGCACACACTACGCTCCCCGCCGTCCCATAGTATAAGATGGACCCCTTGTCACTATCACATCCAGCAGGGTGCATCGTACCCGGCAAACCAGGGAGAGCAAGATACCATGGATCTGGACAGGCAGGCGCTCAAGGCCGTGCTGAAGGAAGTGCTTCAGGAGGAGATGGCGTCGGGCCGCTTTGTCATGGCGCCCAAATTCGACGGGGGCACCCTCGTGCTCCAGCCCTCGGACACCTCGCTCCAGGCGAAGGAAGTACCCATCGACGCCTTCTTCAAGAAGATCACGTCGGTGCGAGAGAAGCTTCGCGTGCTGGAGCAGAAGATTAACAATCACAAGACGCTCGAAGAAACGGAAAAGGCCGAACTCCAGTTGTACATCACCCGATGCTACGGCAGCCTGACGACCTTCAATGTGCTGTTCAAGGATGAAGAAGACCGCTTTGTCGGTGTGAAGGAATGAACCCATGAAATCCATCAAGCCTTTCCTGCTGGCCGCGTCGGCCATCGTGGCCACTGCCCCTGCCTTTAGTGCGGAGGTCACCATTAACGCGGATCGGGTCGCCGTCATCGACGGCCAGCCCACCTTTATTCTGGGCCTCTACGAGAACCTGCCCGACGACGCGGTGCTCAAGGCCGCGACGGAGGCCGGGATCAATCTGGTCCACTCCTCCGCCACCAAGGAATCCCTCGATAGGATCCAGAATGCGGGCGCGGGAGCCTGGCTGAACACCGGCTATGACATCGATTTCAGCGCCGATGCAGAGGCGAAGAAGGCGCGCCTGGCGGAAGCAGTGAACGCGCTGGGGGCACACCCCGCCCTAATCGTCTGGGAAGTGCCCGATGAGGCCCTCTGGAATGCGTGGTACATGGCGGAAGTCTGGCGCGTGGTGGACGAGCCACGACAGTTGAAGGCGGCTGCGGAGGCCCTGGAGGACAAGGCCCTCGCTGCCAAGCTCGCCACCGATCTGGAAGAGCTTGGCCGCCTGTACAAGCACGGCATGTGGGCGGCAGGCGAGGCCTTGGCCGATTCCATGTGGACCGCCATGGGCAAGGACATCCCCCAGCCGGGCTACGGCATTTCCAACGCTCCCGATCGCGCCGCGAAACTGGGCGAGGGCATGCTGCTGGGCTACCAGGCCCTCCGGGAGATCGATCCGAAGCATCCCGTGTGGATGAACCACGCGCCCCGCAACACCATCGAAGATCTGGCCTTCTTCGACCGGGCGGCGGACATCGTGGGCTGCGATATCTACCCCGTGCCGGAGACCCACCAGATCAAGCACTCGGATCTGGCCAACCGCACCCTATCCTCCGTGGGCGCCTACACCCGGCGCATGCAGGAAGCGGCGCCGGGCAAGCCCACCTGGATGGTGCTCCAGGGTACGGGCTGGGGTGACTTTCATGAAGATTTTACCGGTGACGAAAAGGAACTGATGCGGCGCCCGCGCAAGGATGAAACGCGCTTCATGGCCTACGACGCCATCGTCCATGGCGCCCGGGGTATTCTCTACTGGGGCACCCAGTTTGTCGAGAAGGACTCGGCCTTCTGGCTGGAACTCCTCGCCGTGGTGGAAGAGTTGGACGACCTGCAACACGTGTTGACGGCGCCGGACAGCCCGTCGAAACCCATGATCGGCATCGCCCCCACAAACCGCTCCCTGGACCGCACGGTGGCCACCCTCTCCAAGGCGGTACCCGGCGGCGACTGGCACATCATCGTCAATGAGTTTGAAAGCCCCCTGGCCGTAACTGTGGGCGGGCTTACCGGCAACTACCGCGTCCACGGCGAAGAGATGCCCGTGGAAGTCGGCAAAGGATCCATGGTCCTCTACATGCCGGCCTATTCCGTGGCTGTGCTCGCACCGGCTCCCTAAAAACCCTTCCCCCCGAAGCCGCCGGACCGATACCCGTCGTCCGGCGGCTTTTCGCTTGACGCTTGACCAGCGAAAAGAGGCGCAATTGGGTTAGGGCAGTGGCTGATCTATATCTGGAGCGGACAGTTCATACCGATCGGGTTTCCGCCTGTCATCCTTCACACTCCAGTCTCCCGACGGGAATCCGTTACACTACCCCCAATTGAAATCCCCTTCAACTTCTGGCTGGAACTCCCTTCATGAAGTACCCCGCTCCGCTTGCGCTCTGTTCGGTCCTGTTGCTCTTCTGCTCCCCGGCCTTCGCCCAGGGCGACTGGCCCGAGCCGCGACAGAACGCCCACCTGACCGCCCTGCAGCCGACGCCCGGCGCGATGACACAAGCGCCCGACGTGTTGGCGGCGCATGATCTGGGGCGTGGACACGGAGCCATCACGTCCGTCGTCATCGAGGGAGGACATGTGGGGCTCTCCATCGTCACCGGTACTCTCTACTGCCACGATACCGCAGGCAACCTCCGATGGTCTTCCCATCCCGCCGGACTCAACTATGAAACGCTGGTGCGCGTGGCCGATCTCGATGGAGATGGAAGCCAGGAAGTACTCCTCCAGGCGGGACGCCCGGCTACGCCCTATGCCGCGGCCGTGCTGTTGGACTTCGAGACTGGGTCCGTGAAATGGCGCTACGACGTGGAGCCCATGTCCTATCAGTGGTACCTCTACGCCGGCAATTACCTGCCGGGCCGGAGCGACACGCAGATCTTCGTGGTGATGATGGGTTATCCCCCCGATCCGCTGAATGGCTACTGCGCCCTCTTTGCCTTCGATGCGCCGGGCACCGCACCCGTGCAGCATTGGCGCTATGACTTTTCCGAGTACACCTGCTTCCCGGTTTTCCTCCAATCCGATATCGACGGGGACGGTGTCCTGGAACTCGTTCTGGAAACCCACAGCCGCATGTGGTATCTCGATGCGACTACCGGGGCGCTGAAGCACTTCGCAAAGTGGGACGTGACCCCTGCCAACATGCGGAGCTACGGCCTCACACGCTTCCTCGACCTCAATGGCGATGGTCGCGATGATTTTCTCTGCATCGCCAACTTCGCCCAACACCACGAGGTGTTGTTGAATCAGGACGGCGCGATGGAGATGGCGTGGCACCACGGCTGGCAGGAAAGCGTGACCACCGGAAAGGTGGCGACGACCTGGGCCGAGCCGCCTCAGGCGGATCTTGACGGTGACGGGCGCTTTGAAATTGTACTCTCCATGTATAACAGCGAGGGCGAGAACGCGTGGCTCACGCGCGTCTACAATGCGCTTGACGGCACGTTGAAGTACCGTTTTCCCGGCGTGGTCGCCGTGCGCACCCACGACCTGGACGGCGACGGCCGCGCGGAGATTCTGGGCAATGCGACTACCGACCCAACCCGCAATCAGCTTGATGGCGCGCGGATTCTTCTGGTGAACGATGGCGCTCTTTCGGTGCGCTGGGAAGATCCGGCGGCGCAGGTGCTCGCCGACGACGGATTGCCCGTTATCACGCGGGACGGGCAGCGATTCAATCCCGCAATAGACGCCTCCGGCGCGCTCAGTCTGGTCGCCGTCCCCCCCACCGCACCGCCAACGCCTGGCCCTGATTTCTCACGGGTGCCTCCCATGCAGGGCCCACCCATGCCGGTGCTCCTCGCGGCCAATCTCAGCGAGGGTCCAGAAAATGAACTGCTGCTGTACAGCGAGCCCGCAGTCACCGTACTGCGTCTGGAAAAAGGTGCGCTGGTCAACGTCGGTAGCTACGAATCCTCCTCCGCGCCCGTCATCGCCGATTTCAATGGCGACGGCCATCTGGACCTCGGCTTGACCACCGTTTCGCCCGCGGCTCTGCCTTCAGTGAAGGTCGTCACACCCGCACTGGGAGACACGGTGCTGTGGGAAAGCACCCTGCCCGAGCCCGGTCGCACGGGCCTGCCCCAGCCGCGTAAAGCCTACGCGCGGGCCATCCACCTCACCGGAAAGTCAACGCCCGATCTCTACCTATGGGCGGGCACGCCGGTGGTGCGCAGCGCGAGCCTGGACGGGCTTAGCGGCGCGCTACTGTGGGACAAAGGCGAAGGACCGAAGGAACGCTACTGGGGCCCCAGCGTGAATTTCGCGGCGGCACAGGATTTTAACAACGACGGCAAGGAGGATCTCGTCTTCACCAATCCAGACTACTTCTGCGTGGCCGATGGGCCAACGGGTGAAGCGCTCCACGGCCCTAACTTCCCGCCCGATATCTTCAAACAGGCCAGCCAGGGACTCTACACCTTCCCGGCGATCCTGACGCGCAACGGCGAAGTGCCCGAGGTGTGCCTCGTGGGCGGCCATTATTTCCAGGGCGGCATGTCCATCAACGCGGAACCGTACTGGCACCAGATCATGACACCGGGCCCCAATCGAACGGGCAACGAGGCCTTCCTAACCCTGGAAGACGGCTCTTGGGTCATGGGCTTCGGACGGCAGAACGGCAACTTCGCGTGTGTGGACGCGCGAGGCGGCGTTGTGCGATGGGAACTGCCGATTGAGGCCACCGTCTCCGATGTCGTCAGCGGCGATGTGGATGGCGACGGCCGCTACGAGTTTGTGTTCGGCACGAGCCATGGGCAGATTATCGCCGTGGGTGATGGCGGCGGGGCGGCGCGCGTGGTGTGGCGCACCGAAACGGGCGTGGCGATGGGCGGGCCGATATTGGCGGATCTCGATGACGATGGAAAGGTGGAAATCACCTGCGCATCGAGTGACGGGCGGGTGCGTGTCTTTGGCGCTACTCCAGCAGTCGCCTCCCACCCGAAGCTCTACTTTACGCCGGAGGAACTGGCCCAGTTCCAGGCACGACGGGGCGAGGGCACCTCGAAACTGATATGGGACAATCTCGTCGCCTCCGCGGAATGGTGC
>JBIJDL010000142.1:0-12311 GCA_044344195.1 Candidatus Hydrogenedentales bacterium | reverse complement strand
TGCCTGACGAAAACGCCGCGCCGGGACTACATCGCGCCCGTGGCGGACGACCCGATATATGAGAACCTCTATGACCGCTTCTACGCCATGATGATGGACATGGCGATCATGGAGCATCTGGCTTTCACGTATGGGCTGGGCGGCGATGGGAAGTACGGCGAGGCCGCGCGGCAATGGACGCTCGCCAGTTGCCGAGCCTGGAAGCCCGATGCCGATGCAACGCCCGACGGCGGGAAGGCCTATGCCGTGCTGCGCCTCCTGAAGGGCGTCGCGGTGGCCTATGATCTGGCCTGGGACCGATTCACGCACGAAGAGCGCAACGAGATCGTCACCATGCTCCGCACCACGACGGACAACTACTACCGCAATTACTTCAAGACCGCGGAGAAGGAAAGTCCCGACTTCCACACCCATCACGCTACGGTGGAATTCAGTTCCCTCGGCGTCGTCGCGCTGGCGCTGCTGGGTGAAGTGCCCGAAGCGCGGGAGTGGATGGAATTTACCACGAAGAAATTTGAAGAGCACCTCCTGCCCATGGGCCTCGCGGAGGACGGTGCGCAGATCGAGGGCGCGACGTTCTGGGCTTCTACGATGCAGTATCGCCTCTTCTACATGGACGCGCTCCGCCGTGTAACCGGCAAGGACCTCTACCCCGCCTTCAAGGAATACATGAAGGCCGATCTGGCCCACGCGCAGATCGCCGCGCCGAAGGAGCCCGGCTGGAGCGAGAACGACCAGACCGTCATCCTGTCGCCCTCCTACGGCCAGCTCGACTACTACGCGCCGGTGCTACTGGCCCTCGCAAAGGAATATCGCGATCCGGCTGCGCAGCAACTCGCACTCTGGGACAAGACGCTCGGTACGCTCCAGCAGACGCGCTACATCACGCGAAACGGCGAACAACTCCTCTTCGAGATGGGCGGCTACGCGGCCCTGTGGCATGACCCCTCGGTGGAGGCAGGATCGGGCGGCGCGGCGCTGTCCTACCACTTTCCCTCGGTGGGCGAGGTCTACGCCCGAAGTGGATGGGAGGCCGACGGCATCGTGGCGGGGCTCAAACAATCCGGCGAAACTCTCATCCACGCCGGCGGCTCGGTCGTGCTGGCCACGAAGGCCAGCGGCACGCCCGAGGAAACGAAGGACGCGGTCGTGACTTTGGAGGATGACGACAGCACGGCCACCCTGACCCGAACGCTGGGCGGAGCCGTAACCACGCTCGAACTGGACCGCCCGAATGTCGTTCGAATCACATGGAACGGCTTACAGACCCCCATCGAATTTCATGCCCACCACCTCCCAACGGTGGACGGCAAATCCTTGGCGTGGGAGAGCGGCGCACTGCTGCAAATCACTACGGGAACGCTTGAAAGCCTGGAGCCCGAGGGCCACGTGCCCGCGCTCGTCGTGGGCATGGGCAAGCTCACCCTGGAAGACCCCATGGCCCGGGCCTACCCGCTCGTGCGCGTTGCGCCGCGTGATGGCACCTTGACGCTCGCCATCATGCGCCGACTGCGATGACGACCCTCAATACGGAATCGCGTAGCGATGGATTTTGTGGGCGAGAGGACTTCGGTTTGCTCGACGTAATTTTGCACAACGGTTACATTTTAGCCGTCTGAAGTGATTTCAGCGTTGCAACGTGATCCTGACCCTGCAAAGTGATCGTGCACGGCTGGGAGCGCAGGCGTCTCGCCTACATCATGCACCCCAGGTGCATGGGTTGTCTCCAAAGACACATTACTTTACGGTGATCGCGACTAAAGCAGATAACCGCACTATGCTTTAGACGCACCTTCGGTGCGTTGCAGGCGGGACGCCTGCGCTCCCAGCCGTGCGCACTTTTGTTGCAGTATCAAGTCGTGGCGAGAAGTCGTCGCTAAAGTGTTACGCACAATGCAGTCCCTTCACCCACAAACTCCGTCGCAAGCTCCTCCGTTTGAAGGTGGCACCCGTGGAGACCATTTTGAAGAGGCTATACTATCCGGAAATTCATCAGGGTCTTAGGCACGAAAACCCTGCTCGGGGATGCCGTCAGCGGGCCGACAGATCCTCGATCTCGCGAATCCGGCCATCGCTCATCTGTAGAAAGAGATTCTCCGGTGAATCCACCGGCTTCTTCAGCGTGTAGCGCAGGGCCGTCGCGCCTACCTGCTCCCGTGCGGGCAGTTGGAGGAAATCACGGATGACCTTTGCGACTTCGGGCTCCTGACGCAGGGCGTCGCTCGGTGCCACTTCCGCAATCTCCACGGAATAGGCGTCGTGCTCGCCCTTCAAGCCCGGGACGATGGGGATGATATCTTCCGCGAAGGCCGCCTGCTCAATACCTGTGGTGAAAAAGGTTCCCCCTTGCGCACGACATTCGAGGGTCGTTTCATCCAATCGACTGATCATTGAGGGCGTACCGCCCTGTGCGTCGATACTGGGATTCATCAGCATGAGCTTGCGGCTGGAGAAAGACTCGTCCAGCAGGCGGGCTCCCGGTACGATGTTGGTGTTCTGGGACCACGGAACGTCAAAGATGTAGACGTTGGTCGCCGCGGGATTTTTTTCCAGGATTCGAGCGAGATCCGTGGCCGCTGTCCGGGCTTCGAGGGAACCCAGGCCAAAGAGGAGCGAGGAAACGAAGCAATAGAGTACACCGTAGCCCACAAGCACTTTGACGCCATGCTTCGACACCTTGCGGGCCCAGGGACGCGGCGACGCATCAAGCGACTCTCGCAGGAACAGGTAAGCGATGGGCACCACGAGCGAGCACATGTAGAAATAGACGGGGTTAAAGCCGATATTAAGCGTGGGCGCGAGCGCAAAGGCAATCCAGCATGCGAAGAAATAGCGAAAGGGCGAGGGGAGCCAGCGCAGCACAGCGCCAGCGAACACAACAGCGACCACCGGCATGATCCAGAGAATGGGCGCGCAACGTTCGAAGAGGCTCGGAACGATAAAGGTCGGCACCTGCAAGAACAGGGCGAGGGGCGCGTGATAGATCCGCGAAACAAGAAAGGGCAGGAAATCCGGATCGGAGGGCTGGTGGTAGTAAAACATGCCCTCCGGGGGCACTGGAAATCCGCCGAGGGCGTAGTGCCGGATCATGAAATAGGGCACCAGCAACAGGAATAGGGGTGAGATGATCGCGAAGCGCCGCGCGAAGCCCATCACGGTTTTCTGGGCCGGCGGATACACAAACAGGACCGCCAGCGCATGCCAGAAGGGCAGGATGACGGCCGACTCCTTCGAGCAGAGCGCCAGGAGGTAGGCCCCCAGGGAAATCCCATACTGCCAGGGCTTTCCCTGCGTGTAGAATTTGCCCATGAACATGATCGAAAGGATGACCAGTGTCGCCGCAAGCAACTCGGTGCGGCCGGAAACCCAAGCCACCGTGAAAGAGTTCGGCACGAAGACCGCAAAGAGCAGCGCGGCCAGAAAGCGCTTCCGGCGATTGAAACCGAAGTCCGCCGTCCAGAGATAGAGCAGGGCCGTCACGGCAAAGTGCAGGATGAGATTGGTGACGTGATACCCGCCGCCCCAGACCCCAAACAGAACATACTCCAGCTTCATAATGGCCATGTAGAACGGGCGGAAGAAGTGAAGCTCAAACTGGGGAAAGTTGTAGGGCGTATAGCCATCGGTCATATCAGCCGCGCCAAAGCGAAAGGAGCTCGCCAGCTCGGCAATGGACCAGGGCGTCTCCCGCGCACGACGGAGCAGCATCAGATCATCGCTGACCAGTCCGGCGAAGAGGATGGGCGAATAGGAGACCAGGATAACCGCCGCGAGCAGCAGCAGGTCCCCCTTGACCGTACGTTCGCCGGAAAGATGGGTTCGGATCCAACTCATGATGGGTTACTCACTAGAATCGGGCTTCCGCCCTGTTTCGCAAAATCGGCTTCGCTCAGAAACGGAATTTCCTTCACGCCCTCCCGTGTGAGCTGAAGAAACAACCGGTCACTCGTGGCCAGGGGCGTCTTGAATCGGTAACGCAGCACGGCTATGCCGTTCTGGCTGGCCGGGGGGATTCGGTAGTGGTGTTTCAGGCGCGTGAGAAGTCCCGCTTCGCTCTCGCCGCGTTCGGCCTCGGCTTCAATCACCTCCATGTCGTAATCGGGGTGACTGGCCTTCATGCCGGGCGCGAATCGATCAAGGGGATAGCCGATGAAACCTTCTTCCACGCCGATCTTCAGCAGCGCGCCGCCTTTGGGCCGGAGATCGAAGGCGTAGGCGTCCATCTGGGTAATGTCGCAGGCCGCTGGATCGAAAAGGTTTTCCCGGATCGACAGGAGGTAGAACTGCTTGTCGGCATGTTCCTCGTACTTGAAGCGTATCGCGGGAACCAGGTCAAAGCCCGCCGGGGGAAGATCCACAAAGAAGACCGATTGCACCTCCGGCTTTGACCCGAGGATCTCGGCCGTCTCCCGGGCAGTAACCCGGGATGGCTCCCCGATCATATGGGCATTCACCGCGCCGCCGATGGCGTTCAGCAGCCCGAAGACCAGGGCGGATACGAGCAGCACCTTCGCCAGCTTCGGCGGCCATGAGACGGGTGCCGCCCGGTACTTTCGGTACATGAAAACGTAAAACACCGCCATGACGGGCGAGCACAGGAAGTAGTAGATGGGGTTCAGGCCCATGGGCAGGGTGGGCGCGATGCACACGCCAATCCAGAAAAGCATGAAGAAGCGGAAGGGTGGACGCGTCTCGCGGTAGACGGCGATCAGGGTGATGATGGCGATAAGCCCGGTCAAGATCGCCGTGGGCACCGAATACTGGATCAGGACCGGTGGAAGCAGAATTGGAAACTGGTACACAAGGGTGAGGGCCGCGTGGATCAGCTTGCTGATTAGAAACTGGGTGAATCCGGGGTCCAGCGGGTGGTGGAAATAGAAGCCTTTGAGCGGCGGCGGAAAGCCCCCGAGCATCGCCGAGCGCAGCGCGAAATAGGCGGGGACCATAAGAACGAAGGGCGCCAGGGCAAGCAGGCGCAACTTGATACCCCCGCTACGCCCGTCCAGGGAAGGGAGGTACAGAAAGAGGGCCGCGACGCCGTGGAGCAAGGGCAGCATGACCGCATTCTCTTTGGACCCAAGCGCCAGCAGGCCAGCGATGAAGGCTCCGATGAAAAATAGTGGCTTTCGGCTCGCATAAAAGCGCCCCAGCCAGATCACCGAGGCGAGAAGGAAGACATCCGCGATCAGCTCCGTGCGGCTCGCAATCACATTCACCGCCATCTGGTTCGGCGTATAGAGGATGAAGAGTGCCCCGAGCAGCAGGCGGTCCGGACGGTTCAAGCCGAAGTCCCGAGCCCAACGCACGACGAGCAGCACCATGACTGTAAAAAGAAGGATGTTCGTGATATGGAATCCGGGCGGCCAGTCGTTCCACAGCGCGCTGTCGAGCTTGAGCGACGCTATGATCACCGGTCGGAAATACTGGAGACTGAAATGATTGAAGGGTCCCGGAAGCCAGCCCGCGGTGTAGTCCGGGTGTTCCAAGCGGAAGGACGTGGCCAGGTCCTGAAAAGACCAGGAGATATGCCGCGCGTTTCGGATCAGGATCAGATCGTCCGTGAGCACATTGGACGCCAGCGACGGGCCGAAGGCCAGGATCACCAGCCCCACGAGCAGGGCGATATCTCGAATCGTCATCCGCGATTCTTCACGTGTCTCTTCAAGCATGCATGCGTTTCCAGAATTCATGTTGGGTCCGCGGGTTCGTCAGTGGGCGCGGGCCGGTCGGGCGCTCTTCCTTCTCAGAGGTTGACGCCGTAGTCCTTGCAGAATATCTCGACGTCCTCTTTCTCAAAGGAATCCGGCCAGATCCGGAAGAAGCACTCCCACTGCTCGGGATAGCGCCGCACGACGTCCTCAAAATACCGAATATACTGCTGGGTGAATACCCGCTGGCGCTCGTCCTCCGCCATGGTGCCGGATTCGGGAACGGGAAAAGGCGCGCCAAACTCCACCCGGAACTGGCGGGGCCCGGTCCAGACGCAGATACCCGGCAGGGCAACGGGGTTGTAGCGGCAGGCCAGCGTCGCCGGCCCACCTGGAACTAACGTTTCCCGGCCAAAGTATTTCACGGTAATTCCTTTCGGTGATGTGAGGTGATCCCCCGCCACCACCACCGTGCCGCCCGCCTTCAAGAGGGCAAGAAAGCGACGGAGTGAATCGCCGGGATTGGCCGCCTCACCACCCTGGGAACGGTATACCTTCAGCAGCGCCGCCTCGGTCCTCTCATCGAAGATTCGCCGGGCGCCCCCGATCGAGGGATTGCCCAGACAGGGAAGGGCGAGCCCCGCCAGGATCCCGTAGGAGCCGACGTGGTGGGTGATGAGCAGGACACCCCGGCCCTCCGCGATGGCGTGCTGGTAGTGCGCCAGGCCGACGACTTCCACGTTGCGCTCAAAGAAAGCGCGTGACAGCCGGGGCAGGGTAAATATGTCCACCCACTTTCGGGAGAAGGTATTTCGGATGTTCTCATTCACCAGACGCTTCAAATCACGGGGCGCGATGTCGTCGCCCAGCAGCATCCTGAGATTGCGGGTGACGTGGCGCCGGATATGAGGTGCGAAGAGTATGGCCGTCATGACAACGTTGGCGCCAAATCCGTAGACCACGCCGATGGGCATCCAGCGTGCGAAAGCGAGCAGCGCAATGACGAGACGCCCGACGAGAAAGCCCACCACCCCGCCTTCCATCATCCCGCCGTAGTCCCGCACCCGGGTGGCCTTGTCGGCCTTCCCTGAGAATCCCATCCCTTGTGCGCTCCAATAAGAAAGCCGCGGCCAGTTCCAGAAAGTGGTAGACAATTCCGCGTACATTCGCGGCAGCGTCGCCATCGCGGAACGGGAAGCAAACTATCGGCACCGCCCGCCAACCGTGGGCGAGAATGGAAATCAACCGGTGTTACCGGGTGCTCACGAGCACCGCTCGGGGCAGAATCCTATACTTGTAATTCGGGCCAGCAGCGGCGAAGTAAGGCGGAATTATGCCACGGGGGGCGGGATCGCTTCAAACCGGAGCGGCGCTTTCCAGCCTATTTCCGGTCCAGCACGAGGTTGAGCAGGCGGGCAATTCGACCGCCGGACACCTCTACCGACGCGCCCGGAGCAGGCGGGATAAAGGGCACATAGGTACCATCCTGCCAGGACACCAGGCGCAGCGAGGGGTCCTCCAGCGGTACATCAAATCGGAATCGCACTTCGGTGGGCGCGCCCTCCGGTGTGGCGTTGAGCACTTCGATGTCGAGGCCATCGAGGGAAAAGCGGTCACCCACCGCGATAGGATCGGAAGCGGGCAGGCGGAAGATGTCGGCCCAGGGCGTCGTGAAGTAACCCGCTTCCGGCCGCAGGATGATGGTGTTGGCGTCTTCCCTTTCGACGCTCAAGTCACCCATACCGGAGTAGAGCCACCACCAGTGCTGCACCAGGGGTTCGCCCCGGGAGGACCGATGGATGGGCAGGCTACCCCCCAGAAGATCATTGGGCGTGTTTATGGCCACGACGCGCGTTGACTCCGGAAGGTCAACTGGAATGGATGGGTTGGAGCCGTTCAAGACTTTGTTCATGATGCGAATGTGCTGGGTGCCCGCGATCAGGCCCAGGGGCGCGACCACGAAATGGGACACGATGAGAAAGACGGCCAGGGGCGAACGAATCCGCCCGCGAATTCCCCCAGCCCGGCATTCGGCCATGTCGGCAAGGAGCATGGCCGCCAGCCCCAGCGCCCCGAAGGAGGAAAACATCATCAGGCGATCCATCGGAAGCGTCGCGCAGCCGGGTACGGCCGCCAGCACCGATCCCACAAACATGAAACGGGCCTCGGGACTCCGCAGCAGCAGGGGCAGCACGGCCCAGCCGAAAACGCCCAGAAAGAAGATGGCGAGCGCGAGCTGGACATGACTCCACGGTGCGGGGGTCAGGCTCCAGAGCATGGCATCGGGCATGGCGAGGAGCCCCAGCAGGAGCACCGCCAGCCGGACGGGAAGTCGCCACAGAAACTCGGCCGGATCCGCCACGGGGTCGATATAGAGCCCGGACCCTTCCGTGCCATAGCCCAGACTGGAATAGGCCATCCGCCAGAGAATGACCACGGCCAGGTAGGGCAGCAGTGCGGCCACGCTCCGCGTGCAACGGGACAGCCAGCCCTGTTCTCCGCCGCTCATGCGAACAGCCGGATCGAGGAAAAGGGCATAGGCCAGCAGATAGCCCCCGACGGACACGCCCGACTCTCCGCTGAGCAGGGCCAGCGCGAGCCACAGCAGGGCCAGCCCGCCGAAGAACCAGCCGGGGCGGCCCTCGGCCCGCGCTTTCCGCCAGCGGTCATGGGCGGCCAGCAGGAGCAGGCCGAAGAGAAGCGTCAAGATGGCATTGCGCATGGCGAGCCAGGTGACGGGAATGGCATGGCCCGAGTCGATGGCGAAGGCAATGGCGGCGAGGCCCGCCGCCCAGCGGGGTTCGATGAGCCGCCGGTAGAGCACCGTGGCAATGAGTATCAGTATCCCGTAGAGGACGAGACTGTGAAGGTGCATGGCCCACGCGTTCGTACCGAAGAGGTGGTAGTCCAACCAACTGCTCAACGATGAAATGGGGCGCCAGAAATTGAGCTTCCACCCCTCAACCGTCCACCAGGGCAGGAGCCCGCGCTCCATGAGCTCATGACGATCAGCCGGATCGCCCTTGGAGAAGGAAAAGGTCTCCAGAGGGCCAAGCTCCTGGGTATTGAAACCCGGACTGCCCTTGAACACCATGAGGAAGAAATGATCGTCCTGGGCAAAGCCGGTCCAGAGGGCGGGCAGCGTAAGCAGGAGCCCCAGCGCGACCGCAACGACGCCGAGTTTCCTCGTGGACATGCCCTGGAGCAGAGGCACTGCCCGGGATGCTGCACGGGAAAATCGACCGGCGCCTGTGGGAGCAGTTCCGGCCAGTTCCGGCGCCGAGGGTCTTGGCATGGATGGTTACCTGATGTTGGGTCGTTTGGAAATGATGCTGCCCGATGTAAGGCGACGGAAACACATGGCCGCCAGCCGTCTCCGTCGGGGCCTGAGCGTATGCATTTTGCCCATGAACGCAACGGCTTGGGCGCATAGTATGGGGTTCCCTACCTTTCAAGTCAAGTGTTTGCCGTGACATAACCCCGATCACCTGCCGGGGGAGCATGTCGGACTTGTAACGGACCCGCCTTCCCCCCTATCCTCTTACGCGACGTCTGTATCGCCGTTTTGAATGGGAAAGGATTGCCCCGCCATGCCTCCAATCGTTCGCCTGACTCGCCGTGACTTCATCCGTACCGGAGCCGCCGCCAGCGCGCTCGCCCTGTCGGCAAAGAGCTATGCGAAAACGCCGGGCGCCAACAATCGCCTGCGTATGGCCTTCATCGGCTGCGGCACCATCGCGACCCACCACTTGGAGAAACTGATCGCCATCCGGGGCGAGGAAAATCTGGAATTGGTCGCGGTCTGCGATGTCTACAACAAGCGCGCCGAAGACTTTCAGGGCAAGATCCAGGAAGCCGGTGGCAAGGCGGACTTCTACAACGACTATCGGAAAATTCTGGAGCGTAAGGACATCGACTATGTCCTCATCGCAACACCGGAGCACTCCCATTCCTACATCACCCTTGACGCGCTGGACGCGGGCAAGCATATCTACGTGGAAAAGCCCATGACCCACGACATCAAGGAGTCCCAGGATGTCGTTAAGAAGGTGAAGGAGACGGGCCTGAAATTGCAGGTGGGCGTGCAGGGCACGGCAGACGACAGCTATTCCAGCGCCTTCGAGGCCATCAAGGCGGGCAAACTCGGTAAGCTGGTCCAGGCGCAAATCGACTACGTACGCAACTACGAGGGACCCGGCCCCTGGCGGCGCGAGGGCGGAAGCAGCGATACCGCCAAGCCCGCCGACCTCGATTGGGAGACCTGGCAGAAACCGGGACCGGTCCATGAATGGGATCCCCACCGCTACTATGAGTGGCGCTGCTATTCCGACTACTCCGGCGGCGTCGCCACCGATCTTTTCGTCCACCGCCTCACCCGCCTCATCAAAGCCTGCGGCCTCCAATTTCCCGATCGCGTCGTGGGGATGGGCGGCATCTACACGTGGAACGACGGTCGCGACCTGCCCGACAGCCTGGAGCTGCTCGCCGAGTATCCCGCGATGGAAGGCATCACCAACGGCATGACAGTCCACGTCCTCGGCACCATGGCCAACGACGACGAAAATCCCCATTGCATCCGCGGCACCGACGCCACCCTGACCTTCACCAACGACGGCTGGGAGATCAAGAGCGACGTGACGGCCGACAAGGACGCGATCATCGCGACCCACAAGAAAACCGGCGGCGAAGATGTGGACCCTCACCACCGCAACCACCACGCCGCCATCCGCGACGGCGCGGCATTGAACTGCCCGGCCGAACTCGGCCTCTACGGCGTCGTCGCGGTACGAATGGGCAACCTCTCGTGGTTCAACAAGAAAATGATGGCGTGGGACAAGGAAAAGGAAGTGGTAACGCCAGCGTGAACACAGGAAAAGTGACCACCGAAGGCGGATACCAGACGTCGGCCGCAATCAGCAATTTTTGACACGGAGACACGGAGGCGCGGAGAAAAAGAGTTTCAGAAGTGCCGGTGCTGAGTTACGACACCTTTTTACCTTCGAGGAGACTTCTCAAATCTCTCTCCCTCATTCTTCTTCTCCGTGCCTCCGTGCACTCCGTGGTCAATGGTTTCTTGATCGACCACGGGATTTACGGAATAGACTACCCCTTGCCGACTTGCGCCTACTTCAACGGGCAGCGCAGGAATTCATACTCTTGTCTGTGCGGATCTGTGTAGATCTGTGGGAGAACCTATCTTTATTTCAATATCGCCTGAGGCACAGGCATTCCAGCACGGTCAGCACTCTCTTTTCCGTGAAATTCCGTGCCTTTCCGTGGTCAATCATTTTTCTTCAAAGGATTAACGCACACACATGACTAATTCCCCCCTCCCCGCACGCTACACCGGCCCCGGCCTCGTCGATCTCCAGGTCAACGGCTACGCGGGCATCGACTTCAACGGCACCGACGACGTTTTCACGCCGGAGACCTTCCACATGATTCGCGAAAAGATGAATTCGCGCGGCGTGATGGTTTCCCTGCCCACCTTCATCACGGCCTCGCCCGCGCGCCTCGAATCCAACTGCCGCGCCTATGCGAAGCTCGTGGAGAACGACACAGCACTCGCGGCGGCCTTTCCAAAGCTGCACATCGAAGGGCCTTTCATCTCCTCCGTCGAAGGTCCGCGCGGCGCCCACCCGTTGGAACACGCCATCAATCCCGTCGATGCGCCCGATCTCATGACGCGCTTACAGGAGGCCTCCGGCGGTCGCCTGGGCATCATAACCCTGGCACCGGAACTCCCCGGCGCGCTCGAACTCATCGCGTGGTGCCGCGACAACGGCATCGTCTCCGCCGCGGGCCATACCAACGCAACGGCGGCGGAGATCCGCGCGGGCGCGGAGGCGGGTCTCGTCATGTCCACCCACCTGGGCAACGGCTCCCACCAGATGCTGCCGCGCATGGACAACTACATCCAGGCCCAACTCGCGGAGGACGGGCTCTTCGCCAGCTTCATCGCCGACGGCCATCACGTGCCCTTTTTCACGCTGAAGAATTTCATCCGCGCCAAGCGCTTCGAGAAAACGGTGCTCGTGTCCGACGCGATCATGGCGGCCGATTTCGGACCAGGCTTTTATCAGTTGGGCGATTTCGAGGTGGAAGTCTCCGAGACGTTGCGCTGCACCAAAGTGGGCCACGCGGGCCTCGCCGGATCGGCGTTGACCATGGATCTGGGCGTGATCAACACGACCCTCCACACCGACGCCAGTTTCGAAGAAGCCTGGACCATGGCCTCAACCCGACCCGCGCAATTGGTGGGGATCCCCGTGCCGGGCGATATCACTGTCGACGTGAGCGAGGCGGGGTTCAAGCGCGTGGGGACAGCGTCGCCCCGCGATTAGAATGGGCAGGGCTTATTTCATGTGATACAGACCGTCCAGGACGAGGGGCGTCAACCGACAGGCACACAGTTTTTTCCGCACGCATCGGGCGTGGGGCGACGCTGTCCCTACTGGTCCCGGCAGACCGTGAGCAATCCGCCAAACTTGCACAATAGCCCCGGACTGGAGTAGGTTGATGGCGTGGTGGACGGGCGGCTTATTGTGAGTTTATTGTTATGCGCCGGGCTTGACGGCCCTCCCCATCCGCATTTTGCACGTTGGAATCGCTTCACCAACACGTTCTCGAAGGGTTGTGCCTTATGCTTGGCTGGATGAAATC